>PBNW01000007.1 GCA_002723255.1 Pelagibacterium sp.
GATCGCCTGATAGAGGCCAAGATAAACCTCGAAGGCGGTGTCGATGCGGCGCTTCTTGTCGAGCGCCAGCGTCAGGTCGACCGAGGTGCCGTCCTGCCGTTCGATGGTCTTGGCATTGGTTGAAAGCTTTGCCATTGCCGCGCCAAAGGGGCGGAAGTCGTTCACCATCGTCTGGTCGATCAGCACATTCCGGTCGGCGAGGAACAGGACGCGCTTATTGCCTTCGGGGTTCCAGCGCCGTGATTTCCATAGGCGCCAGATGATCTGGAACGCGGTGTAGGTCTTGCCCGTGCCGGTCGCCATGACCAGCAGCACCCGGTCCTGGTCCTTGGCGATGGCCTCGATCGCCGCGTTGACCGCGTTGACCTGGTAGTATCGCGGCTCTTTGCCGCTGCCGTCGTCGTGGTAGTCTTGAAGAACAATCTCCTCAGATTCGCCGTCGAGTTCTTTCCAGGCGCGATAGCGCGCCCACAGGTCAGCGGGCGACGGGAAGGCGTCGAGACCAAGGTTCAGCTCGTGCGGCGAACTGGCGCCGGTGCGGTCATGGAATACGAAGCCGTCGCCGTTCGAACTGAAGACGAAGGGGATCTTCAGCGTTTCGGCATAGTCGAGCGCCTGCTGCATGCCGTCGCCGACGCTGTGGGAGTTGTCCTTCGCCTCGATCAGGGCGATCGGAATGTTCGGCTTGTAGTAAAGAACAAAGTCGGCCTTCTTCGCCTTGCCGCGCGTCACCAGCTTCCCGCGCACGATGATGCGGCCCTTGGTGAAATAGCCCTCCTCCCGAACCTGCGCCATCTCGTCCCAGCCGGCGTGTTTGACGGCCGGCAGGATGAACTTGGTTCAGATGTCGCGTTCGGTGAGCGCTCGTTTGTCCATGCTTCCCCCACGGACTTATCGCACGCTCGCCCGCTTTCGCAATAAAAAATCGAGCCAATTGAGTGTCGGCATAGATCAGATCACTCAAAGAGGGCCTCACGCGATCGAATTGATCGGGTTACCCACATTCTCTAATGGTTCGCAAGTACAGCCTCGTGGAGTGCCGGCCTGATCATACCCCCTGCGAAGTGGAATGAAAAATGCCCTCCAACGTCGGTACTATAACGGATGCCGAACGTCCGCTTCGTCCCAATCCTCGTTAAAAGCCGCAATTCCGCTAACGGCCCCGATCCCGCCATTACATTTGTGATGGAAAATGCCCGCGCGCAAAGGGGTTGGCGTGCACCGCTGACCAACCGCCTACAGTCTAGCAATTGAATTGGGCACGCTGGACACCGTGTCATGCATGGCTCGATCAGTCACACGCTATTGCGCCTCCGTGTTGATGCTGACCAGATCGCGGACGATCCCGCCCAGATAGCTGGCGCATCCGCAACGTGGACTATTCGGGCAATAACTGCTGACGCCAATTGCTCAGCGCGTAGCAAACCTCACGCTGTTCGTTGCAGCTCATCTACTGGAATGCCACCAAGGTCGATCTCTTTATCATCGTCGATCGTCACGCTCGCCTTCACCTCACCGGAAGTGTGGAATTCGATAGGCATTCCCACAAATGTCAAAATGAGCGGCTGGCTGGCGTCTTCAACGAAAAACGCGCCTTCCGCCGTGCACTTTGAAGGCTCTTTTCCGGTGCCTGTTATAGTAAATAAGAACTTGTGATCGCCCTTTGGCGGTCGAAGCATCTTAAACCAGACGGACATGAAAAATGTTGACGGGAAGCTGTTGAGTATAATGTTACTGCCGTAAACGCCGACCAAGATGTGCTTTCCACTATCCTCGCGTCGGATATCATCGCAGAATACCAGCTGAAAATCGTGCGCCGTTATCATACAGTCTCTAATTCGCTATGCGACTGGTCAGCGTAAAGCTTTCTGACCATCACGCGCATTGACGTATTCTTTTCAGAACTCACGGGGGACGTCCGCCTCGAGTTCGAGTAGTCGCCAAAGCAGTTCGGCTCCCGCATATTTGCGGGGGGCTCGCCCAAGGGCTTATAACTATCTACCCGCAAAGCGCTGCCATCGATCGCGAACAAAATCTCAGCGCATGTGTCAATCGTCCAATTACCGGGCGCGCCTAAGAGCCTAGAAATCTGTGACGGTTCCTTATGCAGGCGTTTTGCGAGGGTTGCTTGCGTGAGGCCCGATTCCATGAATTTGCGCACGATATAGTCGTACAGCCCATCCCTAGTCATTTCGGCAACGTACCCAAGAGCACGGCGCGAAATCGCATAGTCACCAGCGGGTTCAGCCAGGAATGGTGTTTGTTGAGAAATATTGTTCATGGTTCCGACCTACTAAAGGCTGTTTATCTGGGAACATTGACGTCCAAACTTGTTGGCATCGATCAACTTCCGCTTTGAATTTTAAGTTTTTTCGCTTGGCCCAAGTCAGAAGGACCAGCACGTCGCACCCTGCCGAGCAGCCAAAAATACGAAGTTCGGGCTTCGGATCGTTGATCCGCACATCGAGAACGCCTTGGGGGATATTGTGGTTGCGAGCCACTAGGCTTGTTACGCTCTTATTCATTGGGTCCATCGCGAACACGAACACGCCCCCACTGGCGATATAATCAATCTTCGCTCTAGCTTTACCCGAGACCCTTTCCAAGTCTGGGCTTACCACCGCTTCATCACCCACGAGATCGTACACCTCCTGGCTGACAAAAATATCGCGCTTCACCGAAAGCCCAGGCAAAGCAGGCACGATAAAGTGCAGTTGACCATCTTTGAGCAGTTCCTTGATGGTCTCCGCTATTGACATATAAGTCAACACACTCGCTGTTTCAAATTAACTTTCGGTTACCGTCCTGCGGTCATTCGTCCCGCACCGGCCACTTTTGCTACCCCGAATCGGTCGAGGGGATTAAATTTCGAAGCAGTGTAGTTGAAGTTTTGCCGCGGCAGCAATCAAACTAACTAGAAGTCCAATCGCCGAGGCAGTTGAAGGGAACTGGAAGTAGCAGAGCCGCTGTACTATTTAACCGCTGTGAGCAGAGGCATGAGAGCTAATCCAATAGAAAGAACGATGGAGAGCGCGCCGCAAGCAATCAAAAATCTGATCAGCCAGCCAGTTCTCAAGTTCACGCCCATCTGCACCGAACTGCGATTGTCCGACTTGCAATCAATCGCACCACCACTCGTCGCCGTCCGGCCACCACCGCGCCAAGCGTTCTTCGACCAGGATTTCGCCGACGTCGCGCCCTTCGATATGGATCGTGCCGATCTCACGACCGAACCCGCCCTGAGAGCCCGAAAGCTCGAGCTTCCACGACCGCGTATTCAACAGCTCGACAAGCCGGTCGGACGCTTGTGCGGCCAGTGCCTTTTCACGATCGCCACCGCAGATGTTCGTTTGAGGTTCTGGCGTGTCGTAGCCTTCCATGCGGACGTTCACACCCTGGAGCCAGATCGTATCGCCATCGACGACACATGTCTTGTCGGCGGTGTTGGGCTGGCCCGGCCGGCACTTTTCCCACTGGATTGCCTGGGCGGCACATGGCGGGGATACAAACATCGCGACCGCGACACGCAAAATCGGCAAGCGCTTCATCACCGAAGAGATTCGCACGCTATGCCATCATTGTCGGCGTCGAGCCGATGCGGGTCGCCGGGCCGGTTGGCTTCGTAGAAGGCTTGGGCCTCCTGCCAGGAACGGAAATCGGAACAGTCGCGGTCACCGGCTTGCGCCCAGACCGGACCAGATGGCGCGGCCATAGCGACGGCGACCACCGCGGCGCGGATGAGATTGCGTTTCATGAATTCCCCCAAAATCTACCCGCCGATGATTGCCGCCCCTGGTGGGCGTGTCAAATCGGTTGTCGAACGGCTCCGCTGCGACGCTCACCGATGAGGTCATGCCGAGCATGGCGTCGGCACCGGCACATTTCCTGAACCTTTTGCCCCAAGCGAGCGTTTTGCATCGCGCGTGCGGTGCTCTGAAAGCGATTCAATGACTGATGCCGTTCGATCTAGTGGCGATGGCACTGGACACTCAGATAGGCCATTGTCCAAGCTGATCGACGAGCTGAAAGATCGTACCGAGAACGGGCAAGAGGTCTCTATTGGCCTCGTGCAGGAGATTGCGGGCGCGCGCTCAGCCGGCCCAGTACTGCTGCTGCCGGCGCTTATCGTAATGTCGCCGCTGAGCATTATACCGGGCCTCCCTTCCATTGTTGGGATCAGCACAATTCTCATCGCCGGGCAGGTTGCTTTGGGGCGCGACCGTTTGTGGCTTCCACGATGGCTTACAAAACGCTGTATTCCCGCGAAGCACGGTCGGGCTCTTCTGCGCTTTCTGGCACCAGTCGGTGCGACGGTTGACAAGCTCGTGAAACCTCGTGCGGAAGAAACAGCCGGACCGTTCTTCCGGCGGATTGGCGCGCTCGTCTGCGTTCTGATCGGAGCTATCATGCCTGGCTTGGAACTAATTCCTTTCACCTCGACCTGGGCAGCGAGCGTCATTGCCGTTTATGCACTCGCCATTACGGTCAAGGACGGCTTTCTTGCATTGGCTTGGTCAGGGATGGTGCTCGGTATTTTATTGGCGGCCTGGGCAGTCTTTTCTTGACTGCGAACACCACCTCGGGCGGACCTTAAAGGGCGAGGCTCGGGCATAGAGGGACCGCAAGCCTCGCCGGCCGAGCCACATACGGACGCATGATGGCCGGCGCGACGACACCATGGCCAGTCCGGAATGGAAACCTGCCGTCGCCTATTGCCGCTATGCCGATGACTTCGTCGTCATCGTCAAAGGGACGAAGGCGCAAGCCGAGGAAATCCGGGAGGAATGGCGGGTGTTTCTGGAGGGCGATCTGAAACTGACGCTGAACATGGACAAAACCCATGTCACCCACGTCAACGACGGGTTTGTCTTTCTGGGGCACCGGATCATTCGCAAGCGAGGGTCGGGCGGACGAATGTCCGTCGTTACGACGATACCCAAGGAGAAGGCCAAGGCTTTTGCTCGCAAACTGTCCGAGGTTCTCTCCGGCGATCATGATCTTGGCAAGGTCGACATGGTCGACCGAGCGAAGAGACCAAACCTAACCCCGACGGTGTTCTACAGAACGCGGGGCTATTCAACCGTGGACTAATTTTACACCGCGGCTCTCAGCTTGAATCACGCCAGAACAAACCGTTCAATGGACTTCTCAAACAGTCTCTGAGTGAAAACAGTGTTTGACAGGATACCGTGTGAAAAGTAGCTTGGATTAGTTAGAGAGCTAAACGTTTTCACCGCTCCGGTGAAGCGTCTGGCTTGTTCAGGAGGAGAACAAGATGACCTTTGACACGCTTGAGAAAAGCTATCGCAAATATCTGAAGAACGGCACCGCAGCGCTCGCGTTGCTGGCGACGCTTGCCGCCAGTCCAATGGCGCAGGCACAGCAAATCGAAGAGATGAGCGGCACCCTGCCCGACGGCACGGCCTGGCTGATCAGTGTGCCCGCCGACTGGAACGGCGTGCTCCTGCGCGATCTCGACTATGCGGCGAACTCGGAAACGGAGCGCTTTACGGATCTGCTGAGCAGAGGTTACGCCTTCGCCGGTCTAGCGCGCCACCCCATGCGCACCTGGCAGTATGATCCGCAGCAGGAAATACACAACCTCGAGGCCGTTCAGACGATTTTCGAGGAGCAATACGATCCCGAGTGGGTGCTGGCATTCGGCTGCTCGGGAGGGGGTCACGTCAGTCTCGCCGCCGCCGAGGATTTCTCCGATCGCATAGACGGCGCGGTCGTTCTGTCAGCGCATACACCGGTGTGGATCATGAACAGCTACCTTGATGGCTGGTTTGCCATGCAGACGCTGCTCGCGGACGCATATGAGGAAGCCGGCCTAGGGTCCGCGAGCGACCTTCGCATTGTCAATATGCCGAACGGCGCCGGCGCTGACGGCAGGACGTTCAGCGACATTCAGGCCTCCTGGCGCAGTGCAGTGGAAACATTGGGAGCGACCCCCGAAGGACGGGCGCGTCTGGCCCTGGCCTTCGCGATCGGCCAATGGTCTCCTTGGGAAGCTGCGGATCAGCCACTCCCTGATCCTCTCACGCCGGAAGCGCTGGCCGATCAGCTCGTGGCCTCGGCGCTGCGCCTTACGGGTACCGTCGGCGGCCAATCGCGCGTGATGTTCGAGAATTCAGCCTCCGGGCAGCAGCTTTCGGGGAATGAGGGCATCGATTACGCGGCCTTCTACGAGAACGCATCGCCAATTATGAAGGAGCTCGTCGAAGATCTCTATGCAGAGGCGGGGCTGGACATCGACGAGGACATTGAGCGCATCAATTCCGCTCCCCGTATCACGGCGTCCGATTATGCGCTCGAGTACTGGGGCCAGCCGGGAAGAACTGCGGACGGGAACCTGCTAGTACCCACGATCCGCGTGCACAGCTTGGGCGACAACTCGATTCCCTATAGCCTGATGCAGGGCTACCAGGCGCTTGTCGAAGAGAAGGGAAAAACCGATCTCTACCGTCAGTCGCTTCTCAAGTTCACCGACCATTGCGGCTTTGAGACGGCCGAAACGACCGCTCTCGTTGAGGTGATGATGGAGCGGCTGGAAACGGAAGAATGGCCCGACACCTCGCCCGAAGCCCTGAATGCCGCCGCCGCCGAGCTCGATCTGGACGAGGCCCGCTTCATGGAGGAAGACGGTTGGCGCGTTGAAGAGTACAATCGTACCTGGATAGCCGGGGAATAAAGGCATTCCATGCAATGATGCGGAACGCGGATTGGTCGGCTCCGGCCTTCACCGCCGCTTTCGCCGCACTGTCCCCATCCACGGCGCGATTTATCGATACTCGTGCCGTGGACACGCTGGGCATTCGCTGGCGACGGCTCTTCCGTGCTCCCGCAGTCAGGCGGCGTAAGCTCACGACCCTGCTGATCAGCATTCCCTTTTCCAGCGGCTTCACGCTTGTCTGTCCCGGAACAAACGCTGCGGTTTTACGGGGGCTGTTGCTATCGACCCGGACCGGGCGCGCCCCAGCCCCTCAAATTATCAAAGGCGGAGCAAAAATCGACCAATGGGCGGAGCAAAACCAGGCCAGTTTTGGCGCGCGCGTGAGACCGTCGTGAGGGCATGACAATCAACCCCAGTATTTCCTATGAGCGCGAAAGATACCGTTGTCCCCTTTCCAAAAAAGCTTGACGACAGTTCGCCGGGCAACTTTGAGAAGATCTGGGGCAAAAAAGTCCAGAGCCATGGCTACGCTGCGATACCCAGTATTTTGATACGCGCACAACGTCGCCTCGGCATCAACACGACTCAGTTTTGTAATTCTAGTTCAGCTTCTCGAATATCTTCGTTCGCCTGATCGCTCTCCATTTCCAACCAAGCAACAGCTTGCTGACAGGATCGGCATCCAGCCAACGACAATCAAGGCGAACATGCAGGCGCTCGAAAAGGCGGGCTTGGTTGAGCGCGTGCAGCGAAAGACGTGAGCCGGAGACTGGAGCGCGAACACCTATGTCCTCGACGGGCTGATCTCTAAAATTCAGGCGCTTGAACCGGATTTCGCTAAAGAGCGTGAGGACCGGATGCTGCGCGTAAAACGGCCGAGACACCAAAGGGCAGACGGTCCGTCAAGCCCAAAGCCTAAACGGCTCAAACGATATTTAGGAAGCCAAAATTTACCCCGGCCGCGCGCCTAAGGCAGAGACGGTACCGGGGTTTACATCGACAATATATTGCAGGGTGGGGCAGAGATCAACTCCAGAGTGACTATGGACGCACGCACGAAACAATATCCGGCTCTTGAGGATACGCTATCGACCGATCGCTTTGCGACCTATCTGGGTTGGGCGACCGTGACCGTGACCGTGACCGTGACCGTGACCGTGCAATCGCGCTTTACACATTGAATGCAAGCCTATAGCCTTTGAGGTAGCCGACACGCTTGGCGGTCGATTACTCGGCCGCCATGGGAAGGGTTTCGGACTGCGCGTCATCATCGCGCGCGATCCGTATCGGTGCAGGTATCCAGCCGGAACCGTCAATCTGACGCTCTGCGTATGCGGCGGCTTCCGCCTTTTTCATCGACGCGATGCCCTTGGCGAAATCGTCGCCCTTCGGCAACGCCATCGGCACGGTAGTTCTTCCGCACGTTCTTGGGGTCGCGATCCAGCTTGTTTAGGGCGATCATCTGAATATCGGTCATAGCTTCTCTCCTGTTTTCCCTTTTCCCGCGAAGCGGCTTTTCCTGCCCGAAGGGGCAGGAGCCCG
This sequence comes from Pelagibacterium sp., assembly GCA_002723255.1. Lineage (GTDB taxonomy): Bacteria > Pseudomonadota > Alphaproteobacteria > Rhizobiales > Devosiaceae > Pelagibacterium > Pelagibacterium nitratireducens. The sequence goes on from PBNW01000007.1 coordinate 8,219, forward strand.
CTCCTGCTCCCGAGGTGTCGCCGGGGAGACCGGGGGTGAAGGGGGCAAGCGGAAAGAGGGCAGGGGGGACCACCCACGCGCAGCGCGGCCAGAACGGATCTCGCGAAGCGGAATCCGTGTCGGCCGTCCTGCAACGAACGGATGCGCGCCGGTCTGCCGGCGCCAGGAGTAAGTGAAGGATGGGGGATGCGCTCTTTCCGCTTGCGGGGAAAGGCGGGCAGAGCCCCCTATCCCCCTAAACGGGGCAACTCGGCCGCCATTGGCGGCCTCCATGATCGGATAGCTTCAATGAACCTAAGTGATCGGCTTACGGGTATTCGCCACGTTCGATCATTTCGTTGGCACGACGAATATGCCCGCGAGCTCCTGAACGCCGTCCCGCCGCCTGATCAAGCCACAGCCGAAGACCCGTCGGACGTTCGCCCGCCATGCCCGTGCTGCAGCGGACGCATGATTGTCATCGAGATCTTCAAACGCTGGCGTCAGCCCCGCGGACCGCCAAATACGGTGGCAACGAACCGGGAGAATGCACCATGACCCCGCATGGCTTGCTCTCCATATGGCCTCTTCAAACCAGCGGCGGCCAACGAGATGGCTTGCGCCATGCCGAATGGCGATCGCTCCCAGTCGGACAAGCGCACACCAGAACGCCTCAAAAAGCTCTGCGGTCCAGCCCGCAAGCAACGTCGGCGAACCGATGGGGCCAATAAACGCTCCTCAAGCCGCTCACTCCTGGGCAGCCCTAAAATACAAAATCCCATAGCCCAAACCATGCCGACCGCGGGTTCCTGCATGAGGGGCTTTCGTACGCCTGACGGCACCCGAAAACCTTCACCATTTTTGTCGTCTACCGCTGGCGGCGAATTTACCAAGAGCGGACGCAGCCGATGTCGCCTATTTGCGGTTGACCAATGACGCTTGGGTCGCCAATTTTGCAGTTGCGCGGCCTGCGCCTAACCTCTTAAGGGTCCGGATCGGAGTCGTTGAGGTCGAGCTGGTGCTGTCGTTTGGCCGACTGACCCGCGGCTCACGCGCTTGCCACCGCCCAGTCGCTGGCAATCGACGGCGGCCTGAGCTACGACTGATCCTCATTGGCAGGTGCCGTGCCCATCTTCGCGACGATGCTCTTTTGAACGGCGCCCAGGAGTCCGAGGAACTGGCGTCGTTCGTCTGCCGTGAAATTGGCCGCGGCATCGTCGACGACCTGCTTGGCAAACGGCAGAAGTAGTGGTTTGAGGTCGCGCCCCTTTTCGGTCAGGAAGATGTTAATCTTCCGGCCGTCCTCAGCGTTCCGCTCACGCCGGATAAAACCAGACCGTTCCATAGAACGCATTGCGGTTAACGTAGTCGGCTCCATAGTACCGACCCGGTGCGAGAGTTCGCGCTGGGTAAGGCCGTCCGCTTCCCATAGTACACGTAGGAAGTACCACATGCCGAGAGATACGCCATAAGGTTCGATCTTCGACTGGAGGTAGCTCTGGAACAAACGGTGCGTTGCTCGGATTTGATAGCCAAGGCTTGTTTCGAACGGTAGGGGATGGCGATTTTTTGACATCAAGACTTTCCAATACACAATTGGGCCATATTGAGTGATTTTTCATGGAATGAGGACCCTGTTTAGGGGGTAATTTTCGTCCAGACGGGGGCCTGACTCAATCTCGCTGCATCTTCGGCTCAGGTGGTACCAATGAGACGCGCTTGGAGCAGATCGAGTTGGCGCGGCCGTACATCTGCCGCTTGATGAGTTTGAGCTTGGTGATCTGACCTTCGGTCTGGCCATTCGACCACGGAGAGACGATGGCGTTGCGGACGGCATCGAAATCCTTTTTGACGCCGTTCGCGAATGATCCGACGAGACTTGTCTCGGCGTCCTTCAGCCAACTATCCAGTTTTGCGGCCGCCTTCGATCGGATCATCGTCTGAAAGTCGTCGATCAACGTTCGCGCGGTGGTCAGGTCAGGAACGTTGCTCTCAATTGCTGCGACCAGCACGGCGTCTGATTTGGACAGGTCGTTGCGTGCCAGCGTCATCAGCCTGGCGATGCTTCGCGCCGAAGGCGTGCGAGCAAGCGCGCTTTGATTGGCCCTTTCGGCAAGACGCCGCCGTCGCACCCATTCGGAGACTACACCGATCTGGCCGCGAAAGCCTTTCTCGCGCATTTCTCGCCAGAGCGCCGAGGCGTTATGCGCGCCTTGCTCCCAACGGCCGTCGAGCCACGGGAGCCATTCCTCAAGCGAGCTCTGGCGGACGCGGAACACGTCGGAGCTTTGTCCGCGCAAGACACTACGGACGAGCTTGCGGCTATGCCCGCTGCGCTTGACGATCTGCTTGATCGGCACACCCTGCTTCGACAGCGCGAGAATGGCCTCGTTCGTCTCATGCCGGCGTAGATATCCTTCATATTGCAGCATTCGGCATAGGTCAGAAGCTTCGGATCGATAATGGCGCTGCCGACAGCCTTTCGGATTTGACGCATGGATTTGCTGACCGCGTCGAGAAAGGCGCGACTGGCGTTTTCCATGAGATGCCAGCGGTCGGCCACCTGATCGACGTTAGGTAGCGCTTTGGCGATCGCCTCCGGTCCTTCGCGACAAGGGAGCCAATACATTGTCGCCAAACCGCTCCGCAAAGATTCGGCGGTTGCAAAGAACGGCATCGCACCAGAAACGACGAACCATCACCCGTAGGACAACACGTCGGCCAGCGACGGGCAGATCGGTAGCTTGCCGCAGATATCGGCTCTGGGTTCGGCGTGAAGCAGTTCCACAACACGGACATATCGCCGAAATCGCCGAGGCCCGTACGTCAAGAAATACCCAATCCGTGTCGATCTGCGCATGATCGACGACAAAGCCTGCCGGCACCAGTCTCGTTGACCCGAATCTCCGTTCCATCGCGCTGATTCCCTCTCGAAAATTGCGCGACATCAGCCTTCACAAGCAGCGAGATTGAGTCAGGCCCCCGTTTGGACGAAAAAATAGAGTCCCGATGGCGTGGTCTTTGACAGGACTTATGGGTAACTTCAAGGCTTTGGGCACCAGACGCCCCATAGGCGTGCCCAATACAGTCGGCAGGCACCCGGGCTCGATTACCTCCTCGATCAAGCGTCAGCTATGAGCTGATCGCGACCAGCGCCACGCCGATCGTGGCGACGATCGACGCAATGATGATACGCATATTTGGCTTAGCTTCGGTGCGCAACACGTAGGCGGCCAGATAGGCGCCGATAAACACTTCAAGCGAGCCGATGACGGCCACCACCGCGACGCCGGCATTCTGGAGCGCGAAGAATTGAGATGTTTGGCCAAGCGACATGCTGGCCGCTGCAATAAACTGCCACCGCCCGGTGTCGCGAAACAAACCCCTGAATGTTTGCCTGTATCGCTTGTTGAAAAGCGCGGCGGCGAGGTACCAGACAAGCCCCGTAACCGCTCCCACGAATGCACCCAAGGCCGGGTCCGGCAGATGACGCATAGCCATTTTGCGCACGACATAGGAGGCGCCGTAGGATGCCGCGGAAGTGGTTCCTAGCATCTGCCCAAGCCGCAACGACGAATAAGCTGAAGAAATGGGCCCAAGGTCGCCTACCGGCTGGCGCAGTTTGAATTCGCCCGAAGCAACGGCCTGCGGCGATCTGTCGAAGAGGACGATCATCAGGCTCGCAACCGTGATGACCATGCCGGCAATAGCGAGTCCGGCGATCGTCTCCCCGAGAACGGCGAACGCAATCAATGCTGCGAAGAGGGGAATGAGCCGGCGGAACAGACTAGCATTGATCGCGCCAGCCAGCGCGACCGACTTGAACATCATCGTCCGACCAATGACTGTGGCAAGTACTCCCCCGACGACGAAGATCGCGATTCCCAGCCACAGCCCCTCTGTGCACAGTCCCTGTTCATAGGAGGGGCCGATGACGAGCCACAATACGCCGGAGAGAAGGCAGGTTAAGACGATCGAAAGTAGAGCCCCATTGTCGCCGCGTTTGACTTTGGAGCCCTTGGCGATTGCCGCGCTTGCCGTTCCGAAGCAGAGCGCGGCCAAGAAGGCAAACCCTACTCCAATCATGCGTGCTGCGCCGCGAAGGCAACCATACCGCGACTGAATTCACCCTTGTGTCTACGCCGCACTTCTATTGGCATACAAGGTTCACATGGAAGGTTTTCTCTTGCGTAAAACTTCACAGGTCGTCGACGCTTTCCTCGCGTCCGATACGAGGGCGCGCGCCTTCAGACTCGACAGAAAGGATAAAGTCCACTTCGCAGTCGAAATGCGCCTTCGAGATGAGCGTGCCGAAGTTCTCTGGGGAGGCTGAGCTTACTATTTCCGAGGCGGCCGTCATTCAGATGCTCTTGGTTTGGCAACAGTCGGCTCGCGCCCTAGCCGAATGTTGCGCCCCTGGCCACGCTTGCGAAAGTGGTCAGAGGCGAGATTGTAAGCTTGACGCTTAGCGATTCGCGTCCAAGGTCGGGGGCGCCAGAACGCGAATGAAGGGAAGCCCACCCTTTCGCTTCCACCACAGGCCAGCGATGAGCGCAAGCACGATGATCGGAATGGCAAGCCACAGATAAGGCGACAGCGCGGCTGCACCGAGCGCCAGACACACGATCCGCACGACAACATTCATCTTCGCCTCCGCCGCAAGTGCCAGGAGCGTTACGGCGACAATGCCGCCAAGGGCTGCGACCGTGATCTGCAGGCCGCTTCCCTGCGCCAGAAGCGCCTCGTTCCAAACAAAAAAGAACGGAATGATGAACCCTACAGAAGCAAGCTTTACCGATGTGATCGCAATCTTCATCGCATCCTCGTCGGCAATCGCCGATGCAGTAAAGGCGGCCACGGCAACGGGAGGTGTCAGCGCGGACAGGAGTGCGAAATACAACAGGAACATATTGGACGAAAGTACTGGCAGACCGCTGGCCGCAAAGGCTGGACCAACAAGCACAGCCGCCAAGATGTAGGCGCTCGGAGTCGGCATCCCGAGGCCGAGAATGATGGAGATACCGGCACCGACCAAGAGAAGCATGATTGATCCCGAGCCCGCAACAAGCAGGACGAGACTGGACGTCTTCAGCGCCAGCCCAGTCATCGTCAAGCCGCCGATGACGAGTCCAGCGGCAGCACAGGCACCCACGACCGGCAACATTCGTAGCGTCGTCTCGCCCAAGCCTTCCAGCATTTTAGTCGGAGTCATGCGGGTCTTTCGCGTGAAGAAGGATGCCACAACCAACGCGATCGTGCCGTAGACGGCGACATAGGTAGGCGTATAGCCCAACAACAGCGCGATCATGATGACGATGAGCGGCACAATGAACACCCACCCGGTCTTCAGCGTCTCGAGCACTGGATCAACCTCGTCGACGCCGCGCAGCCCCTGACGCACGGCACGGAGATGCACCTGCAGATAGACGCCTAGATAATAGAGCACGCCCGGTATAATGGCAGCGAGCACGATGTTGCGGTAGTCAATGCCGGTGTACTCGGCGAGAATGAATGCGGCCGAGCCCATGACGGGCGGCAGTGCGGCACCCCCGGTCGATGCGGCAACCTCGACCGCGCCTGCAAAGCGAGGCGTGTAACCAAGACGCTTCATCATGGGGATCGTCACCGAACCGGTCGTTGCTACGTCCGATGTCGGGCTGCCGGAAATCATACCGTACATGCCAGACGACACGACCGCAATCTTCGCTGGTCCGCCTGGAGATTTGCCGGTTAACGCGGCGGCCAGTTGGAACATGAAGTCAGCACCGCCCGCATGCGATAGAAGTGAGCCGAACATGACGAACAAAAACACATAGCTGGCCGCCACTTGGATGGGAACGCCGAAGACTCCGTCGGTGGTGAACATCAGCGTGTCAATGAAGGAGCCGAAATCGATGTAGCCATGACCGAGTGGTGGCGGGATCAAATGGCCCCACAGATTATAGGCCATAAAAACGAGAACAACGACAGTTAGACCAAGCCCCGTCGTGCGTCGCGTGGCTTCGACCGTCAGCAACAGAAGAGCCGTGCCGAAGAAGAGCATATACGGCGAGAGCGGATTAAGTAGCGTAATGTGGTTCACGAGGTCGGAGCGGATCATGTAGAAATAGATGCCGCAGGCAAGGCTGGCTGCGCTCAGCAGCCAATCGAGAATGCTTGGCCGCTCACTGCAATCGCGCGTTGCGCCCACTGTCAGGAATAAAAGCGCGAAAATGCCGCAGACGAACAGGATGCCGATCAGCAACGCGTCGGGTAGCGCAAAGATATTGCCGTAAACTACGCCAAGCGCAACGACGGCCGCCGCAGAAAAAAGAGCAGTGCGGGCAGCGCCGTTGAATGAACGGCGCCGGCCCGTGCCCAGAAATCGGCCGATACCAACGGGCTTTAGATTCATTGCATCAGGCCTGCTTCGCGATAGGCGCGGATGGCGCCATCATGGAATGGGGCCGCCGTCTCGCGCGTCAGCAGTTCATGATCGAGCTCGGCCATCGCGGGATGTACCGAACGGATGGAATCGATGTTATCGATCAGCGCCTTGGTCAGTGTATAGGCATCCTCTTCGGACATATCGGCGCTGGCGATGAGAACGGCACCGAGTGCCACGGTTTCGACAGGCTCAGGCTGATTCTCAAACGAGTTCGCGGGGATGGTGAAGTTGCCGATCGAGAACTGCTCTGCGACCTTTGCCCGGACATCCTCCGGAACGCTCAGAAGCTTAATGTCAATCCCGTTCTCGATTTCTCGGATGGAGCTGTGCCCAACAAAGACACCGTTGGTATAGATGTCGACGCGGCCGTTCATTAACAGTCCGCTTTGCTCCGATGAGCCCGCCTGGATAGTCGTGCCACCCCATGCTTCGATCGAAGCGTCGTCAGCGCCAGCCGCTTCCATCATAGCCGTGGCCACTTGCCCGGTGATGTTGCCCGCCCGGTTCACCGTAATGCGCACTGGCACCTGCTTCTCGGCAAAATCCGCTAAAGTTTCGATACCATGTTCATCCGCGAATGATTTCGATGCGATGAATTGCATCGGTGCCCAATCATACAGATAGCCGATTGTGCGAAGGTTCTCGATCGGCGCTTCGAACGGCTCGCCTCCTTGAACTGCAATGGCAAGCTCGGCATCATGGATAAGACCAATCTGAGCACGGCCCTGGCTGACCATGGCGGCATTGGCAAATCCGCCGCCGGTGGTCTGATACGTCACGGTTGAGTCGGGCTGCGTGCCCTTGAGCGCTGCATCGAGTCCAGCCCCCAGGAGCGTCCATAATCCGCCGGGGCTCGCGCCGGCCAGCGTCAGGTTGAGCGATTGGGCATTCGCCGGCACTGCTGCCAGCGCGCTGATGGCAACTGCAATGCCAATTGAACGCATTCTTGAAGTGAACATGGTATCCTCTCCCATTATAATCTAGGTTTCTGCCTATAGAGCTCCGTTCCACCTTCTCTCCCTGCAGATTTGCACGTCGCGCTACGGACAGATGGTCACCTGTACGGCAGGCAGAATGTGTGGTCTGCTCATCGGAGCAAAATACTTACATGTCTAAGCTATGTCCATTCTGTGCCATACGTCAATGCCGGCCGGATAAATCGCTCGTGCGAACAGTCTTGTCGACTCGCCACCCAACACTTTGAATTTCGGCCAGAAGTTTGCTCCGTAGGCGTGACAGAACGAAGCCTCGATCGCGGCTACGGGCGATTAGGTTTAGTTCGCGGCAGCGAGGCGCCCCAGAAATGCGCTTACGGTCAGCACCTCGCGCAATGGGTAGTCTTCGGTCTCCCCACCCGGATGTTCATCGTAGCGCAAACCGTCACCGTCCCAGAACCACCAGTAGGCAATATCGCCGTGCTTATCGCGGATCGCCATCCTGAAGGTCGGGAAGATCTGATCTCTTGCCGGAATGTCGGCCTGGGCGACCTTCTCACCAGCGAGCGCGCCGCGAGCTATCGCACCGCCCAGAGGGATCATTGCGGTGAACACGCTCGGTTGTGCCGCCAGATCGTCAAGGTTGTCCGGCCGGTCCTGAAAAAGGCCCGGCAATGCGCGCACGACCTCCGGATAGGATGCATGTCGATGCGTGACCTGAACATAGGCAAGGTCCGTCTTCGTCTTGATCTCGACGACGTCGCCCGGCTGAAATTCGTTCATGTTCGTTCTCCCAGAAGGTGCTCTGTCCGAATCGATTTTGCCTATAGTCACAGGCTATAGGCTTCGACCGTCGCCGGATGAAACAGCTCCTCGACGGCAACCCGGCGCGGCGAAAGCCCCTGCGCATAGTGATAGTCGAGGAAGGTCTCCAGCACACCAACATTGGGGGTTAGTCCATAGGTCCAGATGTCGGGACCGATCAGTTGGCGCGCGCGGCGCAGATTATCTTCGACGAACGGCATAGTCACCTTGGTCGCCGAGGTGTCGCCGAGGGCAGCCTGCGCGATCTGCTTGGACTGCGAGAACGCCTTGAGCAGTGCGCCCGGCAGCCAAGGATGCGCGTCGGCGAGTTGCCGGCGCACGCCCAGCACATGCATGATCGGGAAGATCTTGCGGCGGCGGAAGTAATCCTCCGCGGTCGCGACCGTGTCCGGAAACAGACGGTCGACATGTGGATGTCCTTCGTCGTAGCAGCGCGGCCAGCGCGGGCCGATGAAGCCGTCGATCTCGCCCGCCGCAAGCATCTCGTTGAGCGTTTCCCCTTCGGGCGCCTGCTCGATGCGGATGTCGGCAGGCAGGTCAATCTTCATTTTTTCTGGGCGACCGGGCGTATCCATTCCCCCGCGAACCCAGACGATGTCGGACGGCTTGACGCCGTACTCGTCTTCTAGGATGCCGCGCACCCACACATTGGCCGAGAGCTGGTACTCCGCAATGCCGATGCGCTTGCCCTTCAGATCCTGCGGCTTTTCGATCCCCTTATCGGTTCGGATATAGATCGAGGTGTGACGGAAGGCACGCGACAGGAATACCGGAATGGCGACGTAATGCGGGTCGTCCCGCGCGACGGAGATTGAATAGGACGACAGCGACAATTCACTGACATCGAAGGCCTGATGGCGGAACGCGCGAAAAAACATCTCTTCAGGCGACAGGAGCATGCAGGTTGGTTCGACGCCGTCGATCTTGACCCGTCCGTCGGCAATGGGCCGCGTGCGGTCGTAGTCGCCCATGGCAATGGACAGGTTGAGATCGATCATTAGCGTTCCTCCGCAATTGGATGTGGTGCGCCGTCAGCTGCGGCGATTTGATGGTTAAGGGCGACGGATGTGCCGGTCCGGGCCGCCTCCAGGATAGCGTAGCAGACTTCGAGGGTCGCCAGCCCCCAGGCGCCTGTCTGGGCTGGCGCCCTATTGCCGCGCACCGCATTGACAACGGCATCGAAAACCTCTGCCCGTGGAAAACGCAGCACTGGGGCCGGGCGGAAAGATTTTTCGAAGTTATCATAGACGTGAAGACCCGTTGGCGTCAGCCGCAAATCACCACGTTCGCACAAGACGATGATCGGTCCGAAATGTTCGTGGTGGGATGCTGCCGGCGGTGCCTCGCCCGCCCCATAGGTGCGCGTCGATTTGAGCGCGGCCTCGGCGTCGGCCGTATCAACCGCTTGCAGCGCCTTTCGCGCCCCGCCATAGGCTTCCGGCGACTTTGGGTGGCCGAGTTCGCCGATCCAGCCCATCCATTCGTCACTGTCGAAATGCGCATAGCCAGAATACGTCAACGACGCGAAGGCGCTGCCCTGAAAGTCAAGTAGCGCCGAATACGCGCCCTCAGTCGGACGCGCGGGGTCCCAAGCGCCCGTCATCGCCGTAACCGAGCTCGCTAATCCGCCCGCTAAAAGCCGCACGATGTCGATTTGGTGGACGCCCTGCGAAAACAGCACGCCGCCCCCCTCTTTCGTGCGCAGCTCTTCCGGCCGACGTGGGCGGTAGAGGAAATCCGTATAGTTTAGTGCCTGGATCATCCGAACTCGACCGAGCGCACCGCTGTCGATCAAAGCGCGCGCCTGAGCGACGGGTCCATCGAAGCTGTGACTGGGTCCGACGATCAGGTGAATACCCGCCTCGCGTGCGGCGGAAACCATAGCCGTTCCGTCTTCCATCGAAACCGACAGCGGCTTGTCGACGAGCACATGTTTGCCGGCTTTGGCGGCTGCAATTACATGGGCGCAATGGAATTGATGCGGCGTGGCGACATAAATTGCCTCGATTTCCGGGTCGGCGCACAATCCCTTAATATCGGCATAGGTGCGGCCACCAAATTCAGCCTCGAAGGCGTTGCGCGACTGCTCGCGTGGCGCAGCCGCCGCCACGAGCTTCACGCGCGGATCGGCGCGAAAGCCTGGCAGCATGAGCATGAAAGCGCGCCCGAGCCCCACCACGCCGAAGCGCACCGGATCACAGGTCAAGAACGAGACCTCCGGCGCGCGCCCTCGATACGCAGATCATGATGTAGTTGTCCTTCTCCTCATCCATCAGAACCATATCGCGATGATCGGCCTCGCCCGCGAGCATCCGGGATTTGCAGGTGCCACACGTGCCGCTTTCACAGGAACTGACCGTTTTGAAGCCGGCGTCGCGAAGCGCCTCGAGGATCGACCGATCCTCCGGCACCATTACTGTAGCACCCGACTTGGCAAGCTCGACATCGAAGGCCACGTCGTCTTCGCGCACCACCTCGACAGGTTTGAAATCCTCGAAATTAACGCGACCCTCGGGCCAGTGGCCAGACAGCGCCTTGATCTCTTCCATCAGCGGCTGAGGTCCGCAGCAATAGACGTGCATATTCTGCACGTCTTCGAAATGATCCCAAAAATCATAGAGCTTGTCAGGGTCGCCATCGTCGTGGTGCACCGTCAGCCGGCTACCAAACGCTGCCATCATCTCGTCCAGATAGGCTGTGTCTTCAGCGCTTCGTGTACAGTAGATGATGCGAAAAGCTTTACCCTCGCGGTCAAGGTGCTGCGCCATGGCATAGATCGGCGTGACACCGATGCCACCGGCGATCAGCAGATATTTCGATGCATCGCGGAGCTGGAAGTTGTTCTCCGGCGCTCCGACATTGAGAATCGTGCCAACCTTGGCGTCCTCATGCATAGAGGACGAGCCGCCTCGCGAGTCTGCTTCCCGCTTCACCGCAATGGTATAGCTCGAAGCGGGCGAGCCATCACCCACCAGTGAGTAGCGTCGCATGGCGCCCGACGGCGTCTCGACTGTGATGTGCGAGCCGGCACCGAAACTTGATAGTTCGCGATCGTCGACCGGCTGCAGAACGAATTCATCTATATAGGCCGTTAGCGCGCGTCGGGCTGTAACTTTCATGGCAATGAGATCGATATTCGGGTCCATCTGTCCTCTACCGTCAGGCGCCCAAGGCGCAGGAGTTCATTTTACTTAGTAAACTAACTATTTGCTGTCAACGGCTGGACGTGCAGCACGATGTGCGATATTTTTGGTTAGTTATCTAAATTTCGGAGAACCTGATGCTCACTCACGAAGAAAACGATCTGCTGACGCGCGTGTGCGGCGATGCACCGATGGGCGAGTTGATGCGCCAGCACTGGACGCCGGTCTGTCTCATCGAAGAGGTCGCAGAGCGCGATGGCACACCGCTTTTGGTGGAGGTGCTCGGCGGACGCTATGTGGCCTTTCGTGACACCGACGGGCGGCTCGGACTTCTCGATGAACTCTGCCCCCACCGTCGCGCCTCGCTGGTATTCGGGCGCAATGAGGAATGCGGCCTGCGCTGCCTCTATCATGGCTGGAAGATGGACGTGGAAGGCAACGTCGTCGCTATGTCATCGGAGCCTGAGGGCAGTCCGCTTCTCAACAAGGTCAAGCATCGCGCCTATCCCGTAGAGGAGTGGGGCGGTTTCGTCTGGGCATGGCTGGGCGATCAGGAGAATGTGCCGGCTTTCGATCCCCCGGCCTTTGCGCCGACCAAGGATACGCCGGTCGCCATCGTCAAGATTCGCATTCCCTGCAACTGGGCGCAGATCCACGAAGGCCAGATAGACAGCGCGCATTCATCGAGCCTGCATTCCTCCGATATGAAGCCGGCGCGCGTCGAAGGCGCTTCGGCCGACGATCAGGCATGGTATCGCCCCTCGACCGATAAGTCACCGCGCATGCAGACGCAGACGACGAGCTATGGCTTCCACTATGCGGCCATCCGTAAGCCGATCAAGAATGCCTCGACCCACAATTATCTGCGCATCACGGAATTCATCGCGCCTTTCATGTCGCTCATTCCGCCGAACAACAACTACAACGTCGCCAGCGTCATCGTGCCGATCGATGACGAAACGACCGCCTTCCATTTCGTCGCATGGGGTGGCAAGAAATGTCCGTCAACTGAGGACTGGCGCAAGTTCAACCACGCGCGTCCCGGCATCGATCTTGACGAAAAGTGGCGCTCGCGCCGCACGCTGGAGAACAACTTCCTACAGGATCGCCAGGCAATGAAGCTCGGCAACTTCACTGGTGTTCCGGGCATTCCAAATCAGGACATCATCATGTGGGTCAGCATGGGCAAAACCGTCAATCGTACGGATGACTTGCTCGGCGCATCCGATCTGGCCATCGTCGAGTTCCGCCGCCTGATGGTCGATGCTGCACGCAAGGTCGCAGAAGGCGGGAAGGCGATTGGTACGGAAGAGCCTCGCATCCCGCATGCTTGCATCGCCTCAAGAGAAGGCGTCTATTCGAAGGAAACCGACTGGCGGACCTTGGCTGACGCAACCGAACAGATAGACGCAGCGGAATAGAATTTTGGCGCAGGGCGATTAAATGTGACTTATGGTCCTGCCCCGGCGGGGACCATTCTCTTTTGGGGTAGCGGCCCCCACTTTAGGACAGCACTTCAATGGCAGTATCAGCGAAGCAGGACCGTTTCCGACAGATATATCTTTTGGCCGTGCTGCCTCCCCTCTTTTGGGCTGGGAATTTTCTGGTGGCCCGGATGTTCAACGAGGTCATTCCGCCATTCCAAATGTCATTTTGGCGCTGGTCTATTGCACTCTTGATTATCCTGCCGTTCACAGTGCGTGCTGTCCTTAAAAATATGCCGGCAATTCGCCGGGAACTGGCATATCTGGCTTTTCTGGGCGCCATTGGCATTACAGCCTTTAACTGCCTGATTTACCTGGCTCTGCAGTATACGACCGTTGTCAACGCAGCGCTCATAAACTCCCTCATGCCTGTTGTGACGTTCATCCTCGCTCTGTTTTTCATGGGCGACCGTCTGAGAATGAGACAGACGTTTGGTGTCGTAGTGTGCATTATCGGCACGTTGCTCATTATTGCGCGCGGTGATCTCGCCGTTCTGCTTGCGCTGGACATCAACGCTGGCGACTTCCTTGTACTCGCAGGGCTTACCTTTTGGGCGCTGTACACTGTGATGATACGATGGCGAAAGAGCGTCTTGCCACCTATGGTTTTCTTGACGGTGACGATCGCGTTTGGCGTCCTCTTTCATTTTCCGTTGGTAGGCTGGGAATTTGCGACGCGCGGCGGCCTCGCTGCGGAGCCCACCAATTTACTCGCCCTGCTCTACCTAGCAATTTTTCCGTCGTTGCTGGCATATATCTTTTGGAACCGGACGGTTTCGGCTCTCGGCCCTGGGAAGACAGGCCTCTTTATGTATCTCATGCCGATCTTCAGCACCCTTTTGGCGGTTCTCCTCCTTGGTGAAGAGTTCAAGATCTTTCATCTGATCGGCATGACGCTCATAGTCATCGGCATCGCTCTTGTAACGCGGCCGTTGATACAGCCTGTGCCTGTGCAGTCGGCCGGCTGAAAAGAAAGAGCTGTCTACGGCAGGGTATGATGGTTGTCAGGCTGGACAGGCAAAGCGCGGGCGTTGGCAGGAGCCACTCCTGTGCTGCACTTTCATTTCTCCTATTTAAGACATCGGCGGTAATCGATCGTTTAGGCCGCAGCGACAATCGCTGGAGTCTCGGATGGCCGCCAATTCCAGGGCAGCAGCTCATCGGGTAATCCCCCCGTTTTTAACGGGGTTCTGCGGTAGAATTTACGCAGCCATTTTCAGTTTCTGTGCGGGTGTGATGCCGCCGATGCCCATATTGGGTCGCTCGTTGTTATAGGTCCATAGCCATTGCGTGGCGAATTCCTGTGCCTCTTCGATGGTGTCGATGATGTATTGATCGAGCCACTCGTGCCTGACCGTGCGATTGTAGCGTTCGACATAAGCGTTCTGCTGCGGCTTGCCGGGCTGGATGTAGTTCAAGGCGATGCCTTGGTTCTCAGCCCATTCCATGAGTTTGCCACTGACGTATTCCGGGCCGTTGTCGACCCTGATCACAAAGGGCTTGCCGCGCCATTCAATGATCTGGTTCAGGCTCCGGATGACCCGTTCAGCGGGCAGCGAGAAATCCACCTCGATGCCCAAACCTTGGCGGTTGAAGTCATCAAGAACGTTCAGCAGCCGAAACTGCCGGCCATCTCCCAAACGGTCCGCCATGAAATCCATTGACCAGACCATGTTTGGTGCTTCCGGGACAACCAATGCATCGGGCTTGTCTCGTCTGAGCCGCTTGCGTGGTTTGATCCTCAGGTTCAGCTCCAACTCACGGTAGATGCGGTAGACGCGTTTGTGGTTCCAGCCATGTCCCTGGACGTTGCGCAGATACAGGAAGCACAGCCCGAACCCCCATGTCTTCCTTGCCCTGGTCAGCCCTATCAGCAGGTCGGCGATCTGATTACGCGTGTCGGGGGCGTAGAACTTGGCCTGAATGGCCGCATAGCCATCCCCATTGCGGAGCTTGGCCACAAGGTCGATGCCAACGTCCCTGCCGTCCTGCGCTTGCTCTTTGGCCCATTCGGACCATGACCAAACTTCCGAGAATTCTTCGGACTGGATGGGGTCGGCCAATAGATATGCCCGCGCCAGCCGTTCGAAATAAGTGCCCTTTTCGCGTTCGCTGACAGCGGCTGTCCGGTATGCCGCGAGCAATTCATCAATGGACGACATGAAATACTTTCGAACTGAAATGACCGAACCCTGTTCGTTTGGTGCCATGATTTCCGGGCCATAGGCAAGACGAAGGGTTATGATCGTCCTTCCACCCGTATTCATGAGGCTGCCCACACCGCCGTTGCGGAAGTTACAACTTGTGCAACGAACTGCCGGGCCAAGGTATTCAGTGGCTTGCGCGTTGCAGAAGTCCGTTGCACAACGATGGCATGATTTATGGCTATGCCCGCGTATCCACTGACGGCCAGACGCTCGACGCGCAGCGCGAGATGCTGACTTCCGCTGGGGCCGAGAAGATCTTCGCGGAAACCGCCAGCGGGGCAAAATCCGACCGTGCTGAACTGGGCAAGGTGCTGGCCCTCGTCGGCCAAGGGGACACCCTACTGGTGACGCGGCTGGATCGGTTGGCGCGGTCCACCGTCAACCTGTTGAATATTTTGGACGGTCTCTCCCAAAAAGAGGCAATGTTCCGCTCGCTCAACGAGGGGTGGGCCGATACGACCACCCCTCATGGTCGCCTGACCGTGACCATCGTGGGCGGGGTGGCGGAGTTCGAGCGCGAGCTGATCCGGGCCAGAACCGGCGAGGGACGAGCCCGTGCCAAGGCACGCGGTCAAAGCCTGGGAAGGCGTCCCACCCTCACACGGCATCAACAAGACGAAGTTCGACGCCGGAAATTGGCTGGGGAGCCTGTTCGGGAAATCGCTCGCAGCTACAACGTGAGCGCCAGCACCATCAGCAGGATCCCATCGTAGGGCAGCGATGGGCTCGTGCTCGGGAAGGTTGCCGTATGGCCAATGAAATTACTTCGGGACCTTCTAGCGATCGAGACGGCGTAATCTGACTGCAAACATGTCCGAATAGACCTGCCGGCCCTTTGCCTCATCCTGTCCAGGTCGGAGCCCGTCGAAGGTCCGGGGCCAACCCTGCCCCTATGCCAACGCGAATGTAAGCAGGAAGAAACCCGCCCGGCGTTCCGCCAGTTGCGGAAGGTTATGATTTATAAGCCTTTGATTTCATTGAGGACGATCCCAACAAACCCCATATTTGCTGGACCATATTGCTTTTCCCGAAGCACCTGTCGTATCTAGTAGATACAAGCAAATACAAACGCGGATGTTCCGGCGCCGAGTTTGAATTCGATTCAACACTCAAAATTCTCAATCCTCAAAATAGATCGAAAGGCTGCCACTTGGCCGCCTATAAGACCGCTTTATTGCGGCAATACTAAGAGGATTGAATACAATGAAACATTATAACAATAATCCCGGTCGGTTTACCTTGAAACGGGAATTTCACCCCGACGGCACTGAACTCTACATCGTACTATACCAGGGGCAGTGCAAGGCTGCGTGGATTCATGCCTATCCTGGCTTATTTGTGCTCAAGACCTCGGACGATAGAGTTTTATGCACAGACGAGAACGACATTCGGGATTTTGACCGTCGGGGGCTTGATATGTTGCGAAGTGATGCGCCACGGTCGGGCTGGCGAATTCTTCTGACAGG
The DNA here is from genome assembly GCA_002723255.1 of Pelagibacterium sp. Taxonomy (GTDB): domain Bacteria; phylum Pseudomonadota; class Alphaproteobacteria; order Rhizobiales; family Devosiaceae; genus Pelagibacterium; species Pelagibacterium nitratireducens. The sequence goes on from PBNW01000007.1 coordinate 24,685, forward strand.
AAGTAACGATATTGTTTTCGTTACGCGGAAGCTGCTCAACCGCCGTATCATTTGAGCTTTCTCGCTGGCCGCTAAAATCGACGGCGGCCAGCGAGAGTTTGGGTGTCCGTATGGACATGCCTGGGACGCGAACAAGTCGAAATATGTTGAATTTTTCGAATTCAGCATGTGAGAACAACCAAATCGTCGGCGCTGTTGTGCCGGCGATAGGCCCGTCGGGCTGGAAGCTATTGACGGTACGTGAGACCGAGATCACTGATTACACCGACAGGGTCCTTGGAACGTTACTGTTCAGACCAATTGGGGAATGGTTCGCTGATTTCGACCATGACTTTACCGCCTCGGCAATCGCCGGTGTTTTGGTCATTCGATAGAGCGCGGCACTGCAGCAATGCGTCGGCTTCGGCGTCACACTTAACCGGTGAGGTCGAAGCGCAGAGATAAATGTTTCCAAAGGACTAGGACAAGCATTTTTTTATTGATCAAGTATTCGCAGTTTGATAATAAGCTGTCACTCCTGCTGCCTAATCATAGATCGACCCGTCAAATAGTTTGATGGGCAGCAAGCGGTAAACCGCAAGGAGTTATACATGGATAACCTTGTTCCCACCCTCTCGTCTCTGCATTGTGATGACGACAAGAATTTCGAAATGCAGGAATTGTTGCTTGCTGAAGCCGATTGGTTTCGACTGCGTCACGGCACATCCGAGCCAACCGGGGAGCGACTACTCAGCGACTTGACCTGCCTCGCCCTTCGCTTTGGTCGCGCGTCAGATGTGGTGGCCGACTTGACACGGCAGAGCTATGGCGTGCTCAACAGCGAAACCGCATTTTGGTTTGCAAGTCAGATCACGTCAAACCTCGACCTAATCAACGAGACGTGCCGCGCCGTCGACCGCCTCTTGAGGTTATTCGATGCGGCGCTGAACGCGGACCTAACGGAAGAGGCGCGCTGCTGGGCAGAGGATTTCAGCATGGAGCAGCCGGACGATGTTCGTATCGAACTCAAGTTCGGAATCCCGCCCCGCGTTGACGCCTAACAACGGCTACTTGGGCCGCTCTTTGCGAGGCCATCATATTCAGCGTTGAGCGACGCTAAGGCAAACATGTGGCTGGGCGTATGGCCCAGTCGCACTCACACCTTCGGCAATCCAGATCGAACTCGAAGTTGAGCTTCGCCCCATGACGGCAGGGGTGTTTGCCGGCATGCCGAAGGAAAAACCATGGCGATTAATCAGAAGAAGGTATCTGGTCGCCGGTGAAAAACCCGCTCCCGGCTGAGATTGCAGTGGTTTCGAGGGCTTGAGAAGTATTGGGTTTTGCAAGGTTGTGATGGATTTGGCGACTTTTCCTTGCGTTTTCGCACGCGCATGCGTGAAGGGTCTGGGCTTTTCGAGAAGGTTCTGATTCACTGGCAGGACCGAAAGACGGAGCCTGCGGATGCGCCCCAGAACGAGCGACCCGACACCCCAATCGGACATGTTCCGCGAGAGCCTGGAAGCGCTTCTGGATCCCCGGCACGAACTCTTGCGTCTGGCGGCGCGCATTGACTGGGATCGGCTCGACGCCCTCTACGGTGCGACTTTTGTAGAGCGTGTCGGTCGCCCCGGTCTGCCGACCCGATTGATGCTGGGGCTGCACCTGCTCAAGCATATCAAGGGGCTTTCGGACGAGGCCGTGTGCGCGGCTTGGGTGGAGAATCCCTATTTCCAAGCGTTCTGCGGCGAGACCCATTTCCAGCACAAGCTTCCGGCGGAGCGCTCCTCGATGACCAACTGGCGCAAGCGCATGGATCCCGACAAGCTTGAGGCCCTTCTTGCCGAAACGATCGCGATCGCCATGCAAAGCGGCGCCATCAGGTCCCGCCAGCTCGAACGCGTCACACTCGACACCACTGTGCAGACCAAGGCGGTTGCCCATCCCACCGACAGCCATCTCATGCTGCGCGCCATCGAGTGGCTGAACCGGGCGGCAAGAGCCAATGGAGTTCAACTGCGCCAGTCCTATCTTCGCGTAGCGCGCCATGCCAGAAAGGAGGCGGCTCGCCTCATGCACGGTCGCGGCCATAAGCAGGCCAAGGCGCATCTGCGCTTCATGCGCACGCGACTGGGCCGGCTGATCCGCGACATCGAGCGCAAGATCGCGGGCGACCCCGCACGGATCGAGGCGCTTGCGACGGTTCTGGAACGAGCCCGCACGATCCACGGACAAGAGCCCGGCGATACCCGCAAGCTCTACGCCTTCCATGCCCCAGAGGTCGAATGTATCGGCAAGGGAAAGGCCCGCACCCGGTATGAGTTCGGGGTCAAAGCCTCCTTTGCCACCACCAACGAGCGCTGTAAGGGCGGCCAATTCGTGCTTGGTGCCATGGCACTGCCCGGCAACCCCTATGATGGTCATACCCTTGGTATCCAGCTCGACCAGGTCACCCGTATCACCGGAACCCAACCCGCCCGCGCCTATCTCGACCGTGGCTATCGCGGCCATGGGCTCGACCGCGACGGACTGGATGTCCATATCTCCTACACGCGCGGCATCACCTCACCCACCATCAGGCGTGAACTGGGACGGCGAAATGCCATCGAGCCGGTCATCGGCCATCTCAAGCAGGACGGACTTCTGGAGCGAAATCGCCTCAAAGGCACCCAGGGAGATGCCATCAACGCCATGCTTTGCGCCGTCGGCCACAACCTCCGGCTCCTCCTGGCATGGTTCAGGACGCTTTTGTGGCTCATCCTGGCAATGATCATCTGCAAGCCCAAAACCCCATCAATGGGAACCGTGGCGCAAAACTGAATTTTTCACAGGCGACTATCTGTCACACCTAAACGCGCGTCGGAGTCGCACCGTCCGCAATTCGAAGTCACCTACAATGGTGTTGTCAAAGGCACCTGGTTCCCGAAATATGGGAACCTGTATGCATATCGATGTCGTGAGGGCATGCGCCTGTTCCGGCGGTTCGAACGGAACGGCCAAAGCAAGTTCGACTACGATTTGATATTCGCCGATTTTGCGAATGACGAACACGGGGAGGCGGTCGTCAAGGCCAGCGACCTGGAGGCTAAGACGCACTGGCTCCTGCGGGAAAGGATCATTTGACCCTCGATTGAGGCCCTGTGTCATTCGGCATGGAATATTGACCCTGGTTTGGGGGTTATCGGCATCCAATATTGACCCCCTGTGTTGAGGTGAGAACAGACTGCCTTTCCTTTGGTGAGGATGGGTGGTTGGGGGATGAAGGGCGTGGATACGATCGCACGGATACGGCGTGCCCATTTCGTGCAGGGGAAGACGATCAAGGAGATCGTTCGAGAGCTGCACGTTTCGCGCAATACGGTGCGCAAGGTTTTGCGCTCGGGCGAGACCGCGTTTTCCTACCAAAGAGAGCGTCAGCCTCTGCCAAGGATCGGCCCGTTTCAGGCTGAACTGGATCGACTGCTTGAGGCCAATGAGGGTAAGGCGGCGCGTGAGCGCCTGACCCATATTCGGATATTCGAGGAGCTTCGAGGGCTTGGCTACGAGGGTGGCTATGATGCGGTACGCCGCTATGCCCGCGGCTGGCGGCGAGTGCGCTCGGCAACGGTTGCGGGCGCCTTCGTGCCGCTCAGCTTTGCACCGGGGGAAGCCTATCAGTTCGACTGGAGCCACGAAGTTGTGCTGCTCAATGGAGCGACGGTAACCGTCAAGGTCGCCCATGTTCGGCTGTGCCAAAGTCGAATGTTTTATATTTGAGCCTATCCGCGCGAGACCCAGGAGATGGTTCTTGATGCCCATGACCGGGCGTTCGCTTTCTTCAAGGGCGCCTGCACCCGGGGCATCTACGACAACATGAAGACGGCGGTCGAGACGATTTTTGTCGGCAAAGATCGCCTCTACAATCGGCGTTTTCTGCAGATGTGCGGGCATCATCTGGTTGATCCGGTGGCATGCACACCGGCCTCGGGATGGGAGAAGGGTCAGGTCGAGAACCAGGTGGGTCTGGTGCGGGAGCGCTTCTTTACTCCACGTCTGCGCTTCAAAAATTACGACGAACTGAACGCCTGGCTGTTGGACAAGACCATTGCCTTTGCCAGAGCACATCGCCACCCCGAGTTCAGGGACAGCACGGTCTGGGAAGCTTTTGAACTCGAGCGGCCCAGCCTCGTTCCCTTTGTGGGCCCCTTCGATGGCTTCCATGCCGTAACGGCTTCGGTATCGCGCACATGCTTGGTGCGTTTCGACAACAACCGATACTCGGTGGCCGCCCACGCCATCGGCCGACCAGTCGAGATCAGGGCTTATGCTGAGCGGATCGAGCTGCGCCAGGACGGCGTCGTGGTCGGCGAGCATCCCCGATCCTTTGGCCGGGACCAGACCATCTACGATCCCTGGCATTACGTTCCGGTCCTGGCGCGCAAACCCGGGGCGCTTCGCAATGGTGCGCCCTTCAAGGATTGGGTTTTGCCCGCGAGCCTTGAGAGGGTTCGGCGCAAGCTGACCACGGCCCAGGATGGCGACCGGCAGATGGTCTCGATCCTTGCAGCGGTGCTCAGCGACGGCTTGCCGGCCGTTGAGGCCGCCTGCGCCGAAGCCGTTCGCGAAGGTGTGTATTCCGCCGATATCGTTCTCAACATTCTGGCCCGCCAACGCGAACCCAAAGCGCCGGTTACCATTCTGACAACCCCACAGGCCCTGAAGCTGCACATCGAGCCGGTGGCTGACTGCTCCCGTTACGACAGCCTGAGGAGGGCCATATGATGGATCGCAGCGAGATCCTTTCAACGATGAATGCGCTCAAGCTCTACGGCATGAAGAATGCCTATGACGAGGTCATTGCTACGGCGATCAAGCGCGAACACCAACCAAACCGGGTGGTCTCGGACCTGCTCACCTCCGAGATCGCGGAGAAGCAGGCCCGCTCGATCAAGTATCAGATGACCATAGCTAAACTGCCTCTGGCCAAGGATATCGATGACTTCGACTTCATCGATACCGGCATCAATGAGACCTTGGTGCACGACCTGGCAGCGGGAAACTTCCTGACCATGCAGCGCAATGTGGTGTTGATCGGCGGCACCGGCACAGGAAAACCCCATCTCTCGATCGCGATTGCGCGAGCCTGCATCCGCAATGGCGCGCGCGGTCGTTTCTTTAACGTCGTGGACCTGGTCAATAAGCTCGAGGCCGAGACACGCGCTGGAAGGCAGGGACGGCTGGCGGAGTATATGGGGCGCAAGGACTTCGTCATTCTCGACGAACTTGGGTATCTCCCCTTCGCGCAGTCAGGCGGCCAACTTCTCTTCCATCTCATCAGCAAGCTTTACGAGATGACATCGGTCATCGTCACCACCAACCTCACCTTCGGCGAGTGGCCGACCGTCTTCGGTGACGCGAAGATGACGACGGCGCTTCTCGATCGGCTCACGCACCACTGCGACATTGTCGAAACCGGCAATGAGAGCTGGAGATTCAAGAACCGAGCCTGAACCCAGGCTCAGTGCCCTGCGGGTCACCCGGCTGCGCAACCCTGACCAGCTACGCCGGTTGACCCGCTCCACAAAGGCGCAAAATGGGGGTCAATATTGGACGCCGATTGGGGGTCAATATTGGATGCTGTTTGACAGACAAGCTGCAAGTCATTGATTTTGTTGCGGAAAAATTGCGCTTATCGCTTGTCATCGCGGCGACAAGCGACAAGTTGCTCCAATTTCGCACGTAACCTTTTGTTTTTGTTATGTTTTTTTCTTGTCGGCGATAAGCTGCCGATAAGTGGCGACAAGTGGTTTCCTGCCGTCTCATGGAGGTGTGCTTATCGTGCCAAACTAGGGTCGCACTAGGCTTCATCAGCGGCCTCGTCATTCATTATCGTCCGCACAACCCATAACGGCTGGGTTACCCCCCGGCCCTTCTGCTCGACGTGCAGATGGACGGTCTGTCCGTCGCGCTCGAGCCTCACGCCTTTACCGAACAGCGCCACCCTGATTTCCCCGGTGATGGTCGGGCGGTGCTTTGTGTTGCAGATGCCGTCTTCTTGCAGCTTCACGGCGGCCGGAGACACAAGGTCGCTGACCTTCATCTCGTCCCGATCGCCCATCAGCGCGTCGACGATTACTGCTATTCTCTGCGCTTTCTCATCGTCGCGGTTTCTGGTTTTGTTGACGGTGGCCAGATCCTTCGCACTGACAACGGTCAGAACGGGCGCATAGTCTCCCATGGCTTCCAGCCGTTCGCGTGGGCTTTCCCCAAACATCGCAGCCGCCTCTGTTGGCGCC
>PBNW01000008.1 GCA_002723255.1 Pelagibacterium sp.
AAGCCCGCGAGTCTGACACGGGGCCGTTTTTTCTGGGACCAAGCGGCCCGGTTATGTGTGGGCAAGCACGCGCAAGACCGGACCTATCAAGGAGGTCAGGCCGATTGCTCTGGGGTGCTTGTGGCGTCTGGTTGACGCCAATGATAATCGCCGAGCGCGACATGCTCGGCGATAAGTGGTTTGACCATTTCGAACAGACGGCTCACCGAGACAGCCGGCATCTTTCGGCTCAGCGCCAGGCACATGGTGCGCGATACGGTCGGATTGACAATGCGGCGGCAGGCGATCTGTCCGGTCTGGATGTCACTGAGAAACAGACCATAGGGTGCGACCGTGCAATAGCCGTAGTGAATGAGAAATTCGCGTTTGAGCCCTATCAGTTCGAGCTCGACGACAGGCGCAATTGTTGCCTCGTGCTCTCTGGCCCTGGCTTCGATCATCTCGCGCAAAAGGTTGGGACGTGGGCTGAGCACCAAGGGCAGATGCGTCAAGTCGGTGAACTGGATCGGTTCTTCGTTGCCTACCGCATGGGCCGGTCCAACCAAGCAAAGATCTTCCGTGTAGAGCGGGGTGATCGAAAGCATCTGCTCTGGGATGGGGTCATAGCAAAAAGCGCAATCGAGATCGCCGGCGCGCACCATGGTTATGAGCTTGTCAGAGACCCCTTCTTCGCAGTCGACCCGCATCGCTATATCGGGTTGAGCCGCACGGTGCATCATATGGGCCAGGATCGTGCGTCCAATAGTGGGTGTGATCCCCAATCGAAGCGAAATGGACTGACTGCCGCGAAAGCTGGCCATGGCCAGTTCAGCTTCCTCAAGTTCGCGCAGCATGACCTCGGCATGTTTGAGATAGGTCTGTCCAGCGCTGGTGATTTCCACTCCGCGCGAGTGACGCGCGAATAAAGGGACGCCGAGGCGATCTTCTAGAAACTTCACCTGCAGCCCAACGGCAGGCTGGGACACGTGCAGTTCATCGGCAGCGGCTGTGAAGCTGCCCGTGCGGGCCACAGCAACAAAATAGCGGATCTGTCGGAGCGAACTAGCTGTCATGACACTTCATGGTGTTGGCGCCCGCGCATCATCAATCGTACGCGTAGCGGCGTGGATCGGCGCAGGTTGGCTCCCAGGCTCACCTGCATGACTAGCATTGAATGGGTGCTGCCACAGGCAACAAATCTCACACTAAGACATAAGGAAAACTCATAGCAAGCGATAGCAGACGGTATTTGCTGGCCGCTACGCTCAAAGGCTACTGCTTGAGCTAGCGAGAACCGTACCTGTCGCGCCAAGCGGGTTTAGACGGTGCGGAGGATTGGTCAGTGGAGAGCTAAGAGATGGGCTACCATCCGATTTGTAATGTCGAGGATGTGACGCCGGACGAACCGCTCAAGGTGGATTTTAACGACCGCGAGCTTGCCGTCTTTAAGGTGGACGAGACAATCTATGTCATCGACGACCAGTGCACCCACGGGCCCGGCTCGCTTTCCGAGGGTGACCTTGACGGCTATGTCATCGAGTGTGACTTCCACCAGGGTGGCTTTGATATTCGCACCGGAGAGGCGGTCATTCCGCCCTGCATGGTACCGGTGAGGACGTATGCTGTCGAAATTGCCGACGGCAAGGTGACGATCGATCCTGATCAGCCCGCAATTGCCTGCGCCAACAAGATGACGACAACGGCAAGCAAATAATCGCTACGATTTCACATAGGGAGGTTGGCCATGGCGAGCCAGGCACAAAACGAACTGTTGACCCGCACCGGGCCTGATACGCCGATGGGCGAAGTGATGCGCCGGTATTGGATACCGTTGATGTTGTCTGGAGAGTTGCCTGAGCCCGATTGCCCTCCCGTTCGGGTTAAGGTGCTGTCCGAGCGCCTGATTGCCTTTCGAGACACGCACGGTGAACTGGGGCTAATCGACGAGTTTTGCGCTCATCGCGGCGTATCTTTGTGGTTCGGTCGTAATGAAGAGGGCGGAATTCGCTGCCCCTATCACGGCTGGAAATACAATACCAAGGGCGAATGCCTTGAGGTGCCGTCTGAGCCCGAAGAAAGCGGCTTTTGCAAGCGCATAAAACTCACGTCCTATACGCTGAAGGAAAAGGGCGGGGTGATCTGGGCATATATGGGCGATCCGGCCGATCAGCCCGAATTGCCAGGATTTGAATGGATGGACCTGCCACCCGAGCATGTCTACATCTCGAAGCGCTGGCAGGAGAGCAACTACCTTCAGGCGATGGAGGGCGGTATCGACTCGGCTCACGTTTCGTTCTTGCATTCGGGTGAGCTCAACACCGATAAATTGCATCAAGGCACCAAGGGTGCCCAGTACCAGCGCGATCGCATGCCCAAGTTCGAAATCGTCGACTCCTCGGGTGGACTTTTTATTGGTGCGCGACGCAATGGCGAGGACAACCATTACTATTGGCGGATCACCCAATGGATCATGCCGTGGTATACCATGGTGCCCCCTTATGGCGACAATGCACTCAATGGCCACGCGTGGGTGCCCATTGATGATGAGAACAATTTCGCCTGGACGTTTACCTATCACCCGACGCGGCCATTGAGCGATGAAGAGGTGGAAACCATGAAGGCCGGCGGGGGGATTCATACCAACCTCATTCCCGGCACGTTCCAGCCGGTGCTCAATATGCGCAACGACTATGGCATGGACCGCCAGGCGCAAAAGGATGGTCGCTATTATAGTGGCGTTCCCGGCATCGCCATGCAGGATGCTTCGCTGCAAGAAAGCATGGGTCCGATTCAAGATCGCACGAAAGAGAACCTCACCTCGACCGACAACGCCATTATCATGGCGCGCCAGAGGCTGCGCAAGGCGGCCAAAGCCCTCGAAAAAGGTGAATTGCCGGCTGGACGTGATCCCAATTGTCACAAGGTGCGCTCAGCCTCGTTTGTTCTACCAGTCGATAAAGCTTTCCAAGACGAAAAACTTGAGGATCTCACTGCCCGTCCGGGTATCCACCATACATCGATCTAGGCACACACTGCTTGGTCGGTGGGCTGCTTGTTGAACGGGAAAGAACATGGGTCTTAGGACAATGCCAGAGAGTACATTGGAAGCTGCTGCGCTCGACCCGAAAGCTGCTGGAGCGCGTCGACTGGAGGGCAAGGTTTGCATTGCGACCGGTGCAGGGCAGGGGATCGGGCGCGCGACGGCTCGACGCTTTGGTGCCGAGGGTGCAAAGGTCGTTGTGGCCGAGCGGATTGAGGAAACCGCCCGGGAAACGCTTGAGCAGCTGGAAGCTGCCGGCGTGGAGGCGATGCTCTGCCTGTCCGATGTGAGCAGTTTCGCCGGGGCAAACGAACTTGTCTCAAAGACGGTTGAGCGCTTCGGGCGTGTCGATGTTATGGCCAACGTCGTGGGCGGCACCATTTGGTGGCAGCCACTCCATCTTTATAGCGAAGACCATATTCTCCAGGAACTGGAGCGCTCACTCCATACCACTTTGTGGTGCTGCCGTGCGGTCCTTCCGGTGATGGTGGAGCAGAACAGCGGTTCGATCGTGAACGTAAGCTCGAGCGTGACCAAGGGTGGCTTCTTTCGCGCGCCTTATGCCGCGTCCAAGGGGGGCGTCGAGGCGCTCACACGGGTTCTGGGTGCGGAATACGGTCAGTATGGCATTCGGGTGAACGCGGTAGCCCCCGGCAGCACCGAAATACCGGATCGGCGCACCTCGCGGCTGACGCTGCGTCCAGGCGTTGAGGCCGAACCTGCAAAAGACACGGAGAAATACTACAAGCGCATGCTCGACATGCGTATGGATGGGTCTCCGGGGTTGGGACGCAAGGGGCATCCTGAAGAGCAGGCTGCAGCAATCGCGTTTCTGGCGAGTGATGATGCCTCATATGTTACCGGACATGTGATCGATACGAGCGGTGGATGCTGATGAAGGGTGAGACACCCTCGCTGAACGCCTACGGAGCCGATGGTGACAGTCGGACCATTCATACCTGCTTATCCAATCGTGCCTATACGGCGCCAAAAACGGTAGCCGGCAAAGGACTGTCCGGAGCCATTCATCATACGGTGGTCCAATGGAAATCTTGAGCTCTCTCGCAAACGCCAATCCCGCGCACCGAATCCAAAAGCCCAATTCGGTTCCGCGGCGCATCGGAATACTTGGCCTCGGAGAAGGGGGGGCGGCCTTGGCGCGAGGGGCAGTCGCCGAAGGTGTTGCTGTAACCGAACTCGCGCTCGATGAAATTGCTACTCTAGAAGGGCGCCCTGCCCAGGCACCGGACCTTAATGCTGTCGTGGTGGTCCTGCGTCCTGATGAGCCAGCCGGCGAGGATGCGGGACAAATCTATTCTTGGGCGCGCAGGATTGGTGTTCTTGTGACGGCCGTTGTCGTTTTTCCCCACACAAGCGGGCTATTTGTTGGCCCCAATGCCAACGCGATACGCGCAAACGCCGATATGGTGACGATGACTACCGACCAGGACTACTTGCCGACAATGCTGCAATGGATTGGCAGCTCCAGCTGAGCTTGCGAACCGTTGCATACCGCTTTTCCGATCCCCGCCGGGAGCGGCGAAGTCATTCGCGTATTGCAGACTTATATGGCTATGGGTGACTAGAAAATCTGGACCGCCCAAGCCTGCAGAAACGCGACTACGCGCTATGCGCCCATCGCGTTTTGAGGGCGATCAGAACCAGGCAAGAATTCTAGTCGTCAGTAGAACTCGTCGAAATGGACCTGGCCCTGCGGGACGCCATGTTCGACCAGCATGAGCTTAATGGCTTGGGCCATCGGCGGTGGTCCGGCGAAATAGATTTCGAACTCGGACAGCCGATCACCATAGCGCTCCGCGACGGCCTCGTGAACAAAGCCCTGTGCACCCGACCAGGTGTGGGCTTCCTCAAGGGGATGGTTGGAAAGCACCGGGAGATAGTGGATGCGCTCGTTGTAACCGGGCAGTTGTTCGAGCATAGACTCCCCACAAATGTCACGCACCATGCGCCCGCCATAGACAAAGTGGACTTCACGGTTGGCAAGGGTTGGGGTAACAGCAGCAGCCCGTGCAATCGAAATCATAGGCGATAGCCCTGATCCGCCAGCCAGGCACAGGATGTCCCGGGGCGCTTCGGGCCGCAGATAAGCGGTGCCATAGGGCCCATCGATCGCTATGGACTGTTCCGGCTTTAGGCCCCGTAGAGCGTCTGATCCCTTCCCATTGGGCACAAGCTTGATCTGGAATGACCAGAGCGACCCTTCTTCGGCAAGCTCGCTCATGGAATATGCGCGGGGCGTGTCCAATCCCGGCAAATAGATCAGAGCATATTGTCCTGGCAGAGCCTGGCTTGGTTCATCGAGTCTGAAGGTAAATTCTGTGATGTCGTGGGTTATGGGGGTGGACGCAACGAGGCTGGCCTTGATGCGACGCGGCCTATGAATCGGCACGTAGTCGGGGTCGAGGCGGACCTTGATCGTGCAGTCAGTAGAAGGTCGTGCCTGGCAGCCAATCCACCGGCCTTTCTTTTCGTCGCGCTCGGACCATGCCGGTGGTTGAGAAATATGGTTCACCTTGCCTTCGATGAGTGTAAATCGGCAATTACCACACGAGCCGGTGTTGCAGGCGTATGGAAAGCCCAACCCTGCGCGCAGGGCTGCACGCAAGATTGTGTCGTCTTGGCAAGTGAATGCGGTTTCTTCACCCGTGATGGAAATCTTCATCAGGTCCTCCCGAACTTTTCCCGCACGCTAGAGTGCGGGCATCTTGGGGAGAAGAACCAACATCTCGTCAGAGGTATTAGAAAAACTTAGAGCGCCTCGGGGGTGTGTTGCACGAAAACGTGCTTGGTCTCGAGAAAGTCAGCTAGACCTTCGACCCCGTGGAGGCGGCCAAGGCCACTTTGGCCAAACCCTCCGACCTCAGCCTCGGCAAACTGGCGACGATGGCAGTTGAGCCATACCGTGCCAAATCGCAGCCGGCGTGCCATCCGATGGGCCCGTTCGAGGTCGCGTGTGTGCACACTCGCGGCGAGCCCGTAAACAGTCGCGTGGGCTTTCGCGAGTGCTTCTTCTTCGTCTTGGAACGTTTCGAACGTAATGATGGGCCCAAACAGTTCTTCCTGAACATAGGGCGATTGCGGATCATTTATACCCACAAGGGTCGGGGTCAGGAAATTGCCCGGACCCTCGTGAGACTGGCCGGTCACAATGAGCTCGCCGGCATCTTTTGCGGCACTTATGAGGTCGGTCAGTCGCTGACGATTGGCCCTATCGATTACCGGTCCCATCTGGCTTTCAGGTGATGAGGCAGGCCCAACGCGAATGGAGAGAAAACGTTCGGCTAACTTCTCGCGTAAAACGGGTTCCAGATCGCGATGGACGAGGAAGCGGCTTGCACACATACAAAACTGGCCCGCAACCGAGAGAGCACCGAAGCTGAGCTCTTGAACTGCGCGGTCAAGATCGGCATCGTGGAAGACGATGGCCGGGGATTTGCCACCGAGCTCGAGCGAGAGGCGTTTCATGGTGGGCGCGGCTGCCTCCATGATCGCCATGCCAGTGCGCGATGACCCGGTAAAGCTGATGACGTGCACGTTGCGTGAGTTGACCAGTGCGCGGCCAACTTCGGTCTCGTTCTCGCTTACGATGTTGACCACACCTTTTGGTAGATTTGGGTCGGCGAGGAGCGCGTCGAGAACAGCACGATTTATCAAGGTGGTCTGGGGGGCGGGCTTGACCACGACGGTGCACCCGGCCGCCAAGGCGGGAGCGAGCGAGCGCACCAGAAGGGTTACCGGCGCGTTCCAGGGCACAATGATTGCAGCGACGCCGGCCGCTTCGCGCGACAGGATGGACAGCCCGCCGGGGGTGACCTCGCCGCTACGGCCCTGAGGCAGGCGAGCGAGGCCGGCATAAAAGCGGGCTTCCGATATGGCCGAGGCCAGTTCACCCTGCGCTTCGTGTCGGAGTTTGCCGTTTTCGAGCGACAGCAGGGCAACTAGGTCTTCCTTTCGGCTTTCCAGCTGGTCGGCAAAGGTGCGCAGGATCGATTCCCGTAAACGGGGATTGGAGGACCAATCGGTGCCAAAGAAGGCTGCGGCCGCCGCACTGGCGGCTTGCTCGGCCAGCTCGGCCCATGCTGCGCCGTAACGACCGATCACAGCTCCAGTTGCTGGATCGAAGCTTTCGATCCAGCGCTCTCCGGGGTGGTCGAGCCCGTTGATATGATTGAGCGCTTCCATGCAGATCCTCCCACAGATCGTCGATTTGACGATCTTATCGGGAGCCATAAGCAAAGTGCATACCGAAACATATTAGCTGGTGAAACGAATTCTTTCTTGTGGTTTGCCCCTCTCGGCTTAGCCTGATGAGGAGTTATCGCGAACATGCGACATGACTTGGTCTACCGGCTGCCGGACGAGGACCGGCTGCCGGAAGGTGCCCCAGGAGGAGACATGACGAATAGCACGCACCCGTGGCGGCACAATGATTTGCGCGATCTGATCGAAAAGTTCGAAGAGCTCGGTGAGATTGCCCATGTCGAGGATGCCGACTGGGATCTTGAGATTGGCGCGATCGCCGAAATGGTGGCTCAGCATACACCTGGTCGCTCCCCTGCGGTCCTTTTTGATAACATCAAGGGCTATCCCAAGGGTTTTCGCATCCTCTCGGGCGCGGCCAATTCGTTTCGCCGGCTTGCAACCGTTCTCGGGCTCCCGATGCCCGATGACGAGACGGATCTTGTTCAGTCCTACCGAGATCGGCTGAATTCCGATTTCAAGCTCATCCCACCCGTCGAGGTACAAGATGGGCCGATCCTCGAAAATATCATCGAGGGTGACGATATCGACCTGTTCAAGTTTCCGGTTCCCAAGGTCCATGAGCTGGACGGCAACCGCTATATCGGCACTGACGACATGATCGTCATGCGCGACCCGGAAACCGGCTACATCAATCTTGGCACCTACCGGATCGCGGTTCACGACCGCAATACCGTTGGCATCTGGATTAGCCCTGGCAAGCACGGTCGTTTCATCCGCGACAAGTATTTTGCCAAGGGTGAGCCCTGTCCGGTGCTGATCTCGTGTGGCCAGGACCCGCTACTGTTCTTGGCCAGCCATCAGGAAATCCAGGGCGGCATTTCCGAACTCGACTATGCCGGCGGTCAGCGCGGGCGTCCCTTCGAGGTGGTCCGCTCCAAAACTCACGGATTGCCGATCCCGGCCAACGCCGAGATCGTCCTTGAAGGCTGGATTCATCCTGGAGATGAGCAGCTCGAAGGCCCTTTCGGCGAGTTCATGGGCTATTACGCATCGGAGGCCTCGATGCAGCCGGTGGTTCGGATCGAGCGTATCTATCACCGCAACGACCCCATTCTGACACTGGCCGTTCCTTCGCGCCCTCCGGAAAATTTCACCTTCGCGCGATCAGCGATCAAGTCGGCGATGATCTGGGACGAGGTCGAGAAAGCCGGATTGGCTGGTGTCACGGGCGTATGGTGTCACGAAGCGGGTGCTGGGCGCCTGTTTAACGTGATTGCGATCAAGCAAAACTATCCGGGTCACGCCATTCAGGCAGGAATGCTTGCCGCCAATTGTCGGGCTGGAAACTACGCGGGTCGCTGGACGGTGGTCGTGGACCATGACATCAATCCGGTCGAGATCAATGACGTGATATGGGCCATGTCGACGCGGTGTGATCCGGTCGAGGATATTGATTTCATCCGCAACGCGTGGTCGACCCCACTCGACCCTATGGTGCCCAAGGCACCGTGGCAATCCAACCGCGCCGTCATCAACGCGTGCAAGCCCTTTGGCCGGCTGGCCGATTTTCCGATCACCGCCGAGGCGAGTCCGGACCTACGACAGAAGGTCCGGGAGAAATGGCCCGATCTGTTTACTTGAAGGCCGTCGGGGCGCTGATCGGGATCCGCGCGCTTCGAGAAGTATAACAATCGGATCCATAGGGAGGAGACCTCTATGACAATCACTATTAATCGCCGCCACATGTTGGCCATGCTTGGCGCAACCACAGCCATTGCCAGCCTGCCCGGGGCCGCTTTAGGACAAATGCAGTCGGTCCGCATCGGGACCTCGAGCGTTGGCTCGGTGTTTTACACGCTTGCTATCGGCGCGGGCGAGATCATCCGGGACTACGCCAGCATCAACACGACGGTGGAGCCGGTCGGCGGCTCGGCGGCTAACGTCAACGGGCTGAACCAGGGTAATATCGACCTGGCTGTTTCAAACTCGTTCTCGTCCTTCTCAGGCTACAACGCCATGTACGGCTTTCCCCAGCCCGTCGAGGTCAGGCTGGTCTTGCAAGGCCAGCCCAGCTATCGCTGGATTTTCACGCGTCCGGGCTCCGGTATCGAGAGCGCCCAGGATCTCGAAGGCCGCACCATCGTCGGCGATCGCCGGGCTCTGCCTGAGCTGCGTATCCTGCTCGACGCCGTCATTGAGCATTTCGGACTCGATGCCTCAACGATCAACATCGTTGAGACCAATGAGACCAACGAGGCGATCGAGGCGATGCGCACTGGGGCTGTGGACGCTGTGGTCCTGCCCTTCAGCCCGCGAGCCGGTCAGATCGAGGAGCCGATAAGCGATGGAGCGATGGAGTTCCTCAAGGTTTCGGTCGAGGATCGTGACGCCATTCTCGAGCTGCTGCCCAACGCTTTTTATGGCGTCGATCAGCCCGCGGACGATTTCTCGAACCAGCCTGAAATGATTCCGCTGACCTCGCTCAACACCTACTTGATCGCGCACGCTGATCTTGACGATGACACTGCCTATGCGGTGGCCAAAGCATTGTTCGAGAACAATGAGGAATTCATTTCCTATCACGCCACGGCGCGCAGCTGGACCATCGAGAACCTGCTGCAATCCCCTGCGGTCCCCTTCCATCCCGGTGTCATCCGCTACCTTGAGGAGACTGGACACTGGAACGCGGAGCTGGCGGCTCTTCAGGATGAGCTGCTCGCACGCTAACGTACCAGCGGCCGCCCTTAAGCGGGCGGTCGCCCTTTGTTTTCCCTCGAAGGATCACACGTCATGTCGCTGGCCGATCGCGCAAAAATTCCCCAAAACGTCATCTTGGCGCTCACGACCATCACCGCCGTCTGGCACTTGGTGATGATTGCGCAGATCCCGACTTTTTTTGGACTGTTCATCCCGCAAGCGTCAGTGCGCGCGGTCAGCCTGACCCTGGCGGTGCTTCTGATCTTTCTCACAGCGACGCGCAATCACGCGCCCGATGCCGACGATGCCGAGGTGGGGCGCTTTGGGCTGAAATGGCACGACGCCCTTCTTTGGGTGGCGCTGGCCATTGGCTGTGGGTTCGTGGTCTTTTTCAACGATGCCGTGCTCGACTACGGGTTCTATGGCACCCTCGACACGTTCGGCATGATCATGGCGCTTTGTGTGGCCATTCCTGTTCTTGAGGCCGTGCGGCGCAAGACGGGCATCGTCCTGCCGATCATCATCTTGAGTTTTGTCGCCATCGCCATGTTTCAGCGCTGGTTGCCAGGGGTGCTGTACGGGCAGGGGTATTCACTCGAACGCCTGCTCTACTCGTCCTATGTGTCCAATGCGGGAATATTTGGTATTCCGCTCGGCATTGCCGTCAATATCGTCATTGTTTTCCTGATCTTTGGAGCGCTCATGGAGCGCGCTGGTGCGAGCCGCTGGTTCATGGACCTTGCGCTGTGCCTGACGGGCTGGTCGCGTGGCGGACCCGCCAAGGCCGCAGTGCTTGCCTCGTCCATGTTCGGCTCGATTTCGGGCTCGCCGTCGGCCAACTCGGCGACAACCGGGGTCTTTACAATCCCGATGATGAAAAAAGTTGGCTATAAGCCGAGTTTTGCGGCGGCAGTGGAGGCGGTGGCCTCTACTGGTGGCATGATCCTTCCTCCGGTCATGGGGGCCATTGCCTTCCTGATGGCCGAATGGATCGGGCGTCCTTACGTCGAGGTGGTTGCCGCAGCACTGCTGCCGGCACTCCTTTACTTCCTTATCGTTTTTCTCTCAGTGCATTTTGAGGCCCGCCGCAACGGCATCAAGGCCATCCCGCGCGCCGACCTGCCGCGGTTTTGGGAGACGCTCAAAGGCGGCTGGTACTATGCGCTGCCCATCATTGCACTGGTGTGGTTTCTCATTGTCCAGCAGATGCCTCCGGGGATGGCGGGCATTTATGCATCGCTCGTGGTCTTTGCCTGTAGCTTCTTGTCCCGCGACCGCTCGTACTGGCTCTTGCCCATGCCGATCGTGCTTGCCTTGCGCGATGCGGTGATGCGCTGGCTGGTGATCGTTGCCATCACCGCAGCGGTGGGCATCATGATCGGTGCGCTCGAGCTTTCGGGTGTGGGCATAAATGTCTCGCGATTCATCGTCGATCTGGGCGGCGGTAATCTGATCATTACCTTGCTGCTGGTCGGCGTTGTGAGCCTGATCGTGGGTATGGGTCTGGACGCAACCCCGGCCTATGTGACCCTTGCCACGCTGATGGCGCCGGCTTTGATCCGGATGGGTGTGCCCGACATCGCCGCGCATTTCTATGTCATCTATTGGGGGCTGGCATCATTCTTCACTCCGCCCACCTGCATCGCCATCTTCGTGACTGCACCCATCGCTGGGGCACGCATTTGGGAAAGCGGTTGGCAGGCTGTGCGTCTGGGCATAGCAGCGTTTCTGGTGCCCCTTGCGTTCGCCCTTAACCCGGCCTTGCTGTTGCAAGGAGAATGGCCGGCCATCGTTCACGCCGGACTGACCGCGCTGGCGGGATCGGTTCTCGTCGCTGCAGGGTTGCGTGGGTTCGCTTTCACCATGCTCGGGGCGCCCTCGCGTATATTGGTTGCGGTGGGCGGAGCGCTCCTCATCATGCCGGGCATCGAGATAGAACTACTCGGCGCCGCGCTGGCGGTCCTCGGGCTGGGCCTTGCCGCCTTCCCAATCGGGCAGGTCTCCGCGGTTCGGCGGGATGCCTGATATGGATTTGAGGCTCGAGAACGTTACGGTCGCAGAGGCCTATCTGCGACTGCTCAAGCTCCGCGGTATCGATTATCTTTTCGCCAATGCTGGAACCGATTTCGCTCCAATCATCGAGGCTTTCGCCTCCGCCGAAGACGCGGCTGAGGCCATGCCGATACCGGTTCTGGTTCCACACGAAAACGTAGCCGTCGCTATGGCCATGGGGCATGCGTTAGTGAGTGGTAAGCCTCAGGCCGTGATGGTGCATGTCAATGTAGGCACCGCCAATGCGATGTGTGGTCTAATGAACGCCAACCGGATGCAGGTGCCGATGCTGTTTACGGCCGGGCGCACACCCATTTTGGAGTCCGGTGCGCCCGGTGCGCGTTCGGGCTTCATCCACTGGCCACAGGAAATGTTCGACCAGGCCGCAATTGTGCGTGAAATGGTGCGCTGGGACTATGAATTGCGCGATTCCCGCCAATTAGAGGCCGTGGTCGATCGCGCGCTGGCCATGGCTGGTTCGAGCCCGGCGGGTCCTGTCTATCTCACGCTGCCCCGCGAAGTTCTGGCCACAAATATCGAGTCGATCGAGTTTGATGGAGCCAGCACAATTCACCCTGCGCGACCAGGACTTCCGCCGGCAACAGCGCTCGAGGAAGTGGCCGGGTGGCTTGAAACTGCGAAACGTCCGGTTCTGGTGACCTCGGCCACTGGTCGAACCCAAGAAGGGCTCGAGGCGCTTGAAGCCTTCGCTTTAGCTTTGGCCATTCCCGTTGTCCCTTACAACCCGCGTTTCATGGAGATCTCCCACGATCACCCCATGAACATGGGGCCCGATCTGAGCCATTTTCTGCCCGATGCCGACCTGGTCATCGTCTCGGAAACGATCGCCCCTTGGATACCTGATCAGGTTCACCCGTCATCGGGTTGCAAAGTCATTCAGATCGGCGAGGATCCGTTGTTTCGCGATCTTCCAATGCGGAGCTTTCGGGCCGATGCGACGCTTGCGGGGTCTCCAGCACAAATTTTCAATGCTCTGCTTGACCGGATCCAGGATGACAAGCAGGTCGGCCCCCGACGTGATCGTCTGCTGGCACTGAAATCGCAAAAGAGTGCGTCAGCCACGAGCGAGGATGAGGCTGCGATGCCGACGCCGCGCGATGTCACGCTTGCCATCGCGAAGGTCTGCGCAGGCGTGCCCGTTTTCAAAGAATCTCCGGCCCTGCTTGATGATTTCGCACTCGATCGAGCGGGCACGTTTTTCTTCTCAGGTGCTTCAGGTGGATTGGGCTGGAGCATGGGTGCTGCGCTTGGCGCTTCGCTGGCCATGGACCGAGAGCCGGTCATCGTTACGGTCGGGGATGGGTCATACATGTTCAACACACCGCTCGCTGCCCATCACGCGGCGGCTGCGCAGTCCATCCCCCTGCTGACCGTCATTTACAACAACTGCGCTTGGAATGCGGTGAGACGGTCAACCCACGGCATGTACCCCAACGGTCATTCCAAGGCAGCGGCAAAGGAGCCGCTCACGGATTTTGCCGTCGATTTTGACTATGCCCGCATGATGGACGTGGCGGGCGGGCACGGCGAAAGAGTCGATAGGGTTGATGCACTCCTCCCCGCTCTCGAACGTGCCATGGCGGCCCTACGCAACGGGCGCCAGGCGCTGGTTGACGTGCGCATTAGCGCTGGTCGCAAAACTTAAAGCCCAATGTCCTCATCCTTGCGCTCCACTGCGATTGATTGTGCGGGTGCGCATCCCATTCAAGAAGCGAGTTCAAAATGCAGTATATCGATGCCTTCAATCATTTCTTTCCCAAGCCGCTGTGGGAAAAAATCCAGACTTTTGAAGGGGCGGGAAAGAACATTGGCAAACGGATGCAGGGTATCCCGTGCATTCATGACCTTGAAGAGCGGTTCAAGGTTATAAAGCCCTTCGAGAATTACCGCCAAATACTGAGTTTGGGGATGCCGCCTGTCGAGCAAATGGGGTCACCGGAGCAAACGCCGGAACTGGCACGGCTGGGCAATGAGGGGTTTGCCGAGCTGGTGAGTAAGTATCCCGAGCATTTCCCCGGCTATCTTGCTGCGCTGCCTATGAACAACCCCGATGCTGCTGTCCGGGAACTCGAACGGGTGTTTTCCGCGGAGGATGGTGCAGTGGGGGTTCAGATCCACACTAACGTCAACGGCGCACCGCTCGACGATGATCGGTTCTTTCCCATCTTCGAGACCGCTGCCAAATTTGATCGCCCGGTCTTTCTGCACCCCTCGCGCGGCGAGGAGATGCCTGATTACGCGACCGAGGACAAGTCGCGCTACGAGATCTGGTGGACTTTTGGCTGGCCCTACGAAACGAGCGCCGCGATGGCTCGCATCGTGCTTTCGGGCATGATGGATAAGCTGCCTAACCTCAAGCTGCTCGCCCATCACCTTGGGGCGATGGTTCCCTACTTCGAGGGGCGCGTCGGGCCAGGTCAGGACCAGTTGGGCAAACGCAC
The DNA here is from genome assembly GCA_002723255.1 of Pelagibacterium sp. Classification (GTDB taxonomy): domain Bacteria; phylum Pseudomonadota; class Alphaproteobacteria; order Rhizobiales; family Devosiaceae; genus Pelagibacterium; species Pelagibacterium nitratireducens. The sequence goes on from PBNW01000008.1 coordinate 14,455, forward strand.
CTCCACTGAGGACCTCAGCCACGTCCTCAAAGATCTCAAAAAGCGGCCCTTTGATTATTTCAAGGATTTCTATGCCGATACGGCTGTCTTCGGTTCGCGCCCGGCAACAGTCTGCGGATTGGAATTTTACGGGGTCGACAGGGTGCTGTTTGCGTCGGACAGCCCTTTTGATCCCGAAAAGGGCCCCGGTTATATCCGTGACACAATCGCGGTGCTCAACTCACTCGATCTGCCGCAGGAAGACATGGAAAAGATCTGCTACAAGAACGCGCAGAAGCTTTTTCGCGTTCAATGAAATAGATGCGTGCCAGTGGTGTGGTCTACACCACTGGCCCTCCTGACGCCCGCTCCCATGGAACGTGAACATCTACGGCAACATTGAGGACGCAATCTATACACAACTTAACGTTGGGCATCGGTGCTTTCCCGAACAAAGACGAAATCGAACGACGACCGCCACTTGGCCAGACCCTCATGCATCTGCTCGCAGGGAGCGATCAAGGTACGCTTGACGCCGAACACCGTTGTTTCCCGTCAGCACCAATGGCACAGATTTGAGCTTGTGATGTAAGGAGGGTTTTGGTCTCGTCGGAGTGACGAAGGAACGAAGATGAGATCAAAACCCTCGAAAGCCAAAAAGCCCGCCGAACAGGTGGTCAAGGACATTCGCCGTGCGACACGGCGGCATTTCTCAGCATGTTGATTGTCGCTGAGAAGTGACCCGGTATTTTCACCGAGAATTGACCCGCCTCGTGGATATGATTTGGGTTTGGTCAGATGGTCAAGTCGGTGCTTTCTCCTTTTTGGTTTTTGCGGCTTGGGCCGAGCTGTTCCTGAACCGGAAGCTGTCGTTTCCGGTTTCGAGGATATGGCAGTGATGGGTCAGCCGATCGAGCAGCGCAGTCGTCATTTTTGCGTCGCCGAACACGCTCGCCCATTCGGCAAAGCTGAGGTTGGTGGTGATGATGACGCTGGTGCGCTCGTAGAGTTTGCTCAGCAGATGGAAGAGCAATGCCCCTCCTGATGGGCTGAAGGGCAGGTATCCAAGCTCGTCGAGGATAACCAGATCGGAATGGATAAGCCGATTTGCGATCTGCCCGGCCTTGCCCTGAGCCTTTTCCTGTTCCAGCGCATTGACCAGCTCGACAGTCGAGAAGAAGCGCACTCTCTTGCGGTGATGCTCGATGGCCTGGATGCCCAGCGCTGTGGCGATATGGGTCTTGCCGGTTCCTGGCCCGCCCACCAACACCACGTTGTCGCTCTTGTCGATGAAAGCCCCTGAATGAAGCTGGCGCACCAGGGCCTCATTGACTTCACTGCTGGCAAAATCGAAGCCAGCCAGGTCCTTGTAGGTTGGAAAGCGTGCAACCTTGAGCTGATAGGCAATCGATCTTGTCTCCCGTTCGGCCATCTCAGCCTTGAGCAATTGGGAGAGAACCGGAACGGCTGCCTGGAAGGCCGGAGAGCCCTGTTCGGTGAGCTCGCTGATCGCCTGGGCCATGCCCGTCATCTTGAGGCTCTTGAGCATAATGACCAAAGCTGCGCTTGCTGGATCATGACGCATGGCGCACCTCCTTATCCCCGCGCAGGGTATCGTAGCGTTCCACATTGGCCTGAGGTTCCTTGCCCAGGACAAGGGCTTGTGGTGCCTCGACGGGCGCGATCGCGGTCGATTTGCCATCCACCAGCCTGTGCAGCAGGTTCAGGATATGGGTCTTGGTGGGCACCCCAGCCTGCAGGGCCATCTCGACCGCAGCGAGCACTGCCTGTTCGTCATGGTGGAGAACCAGGGCCAGGATATCGACCATCTCGCGATCGCCCCCGGGTTTGCTCAGAAGATGGCTCTGCAACTGCCGGAATCCATCGGGCATGTCGGCAAAGGGTGCGCCATTGCGCAGGGCGCCGGGCTTGCGCTGGAGCACGGCCAGATAATGGCGCCAGTCATAAACAGTATGCCCAATTCCATGATGGCGGTCGATGATCCGCAAGTGCTCACAGATCGTCTGTCCTTCGGCGACAACGACAATGCGATCCGGATAGACCCTGACGCTGACCGGTCTGTTGGCGAAAGAGGCCGGCACGCTGTAGCGATTGCGTTCCAGGTGGATCAGGCACGTTGGGGAAACACGCTTGGTGTGTTCGACGAACCCGTCAAAGGGCCTTGGCACAGCCATCAGGAACTGGGTCTCGACCCGCCACGCATCAGCAATGGTGCCCGGTTCCACGCCATGAGAGGTCTCCTCCCACAAGCTCTGGCACCGCTGCTCGAGCCAGAGGTTCAACTCCTCAAGCGAGTTCGCGTGCGGTATCGGCTGAAAAAGCCGATGACGGGCATCTTGCACGTTCTTTTCCACCAACCCCTTCTCCCAGCCGGCGGCGGGATTGCAGAACTCGGGCTCGAACACAAAGTGACTGGCCATGGCCGAGAACCGGGCATTGACCTGCCGGGCCTTGCCACGGCCAACCTTGTCGACCGCCGTGCGCATATTGTCGTAGATGCCGCGCCGGGGCACGCCGCCCAGCACGCGGAAGGCGTGATTGTGGGCGTCGAACAGCATCTCGTGGGTCTGGAGCAGATAGGCCCTTACCACAAAGGCCCGGCTGTAGCAGAGCTTGGTATGGGCTGCTTGCAGCTTGATCCGCTCGCCTCCGATCAGCGCCCAGTCCTCACTCCAATCGAACTGGAAAGCTTCTCCAGGCTCAAAAGCCAGGGGAACGAACACGCCACGGCCGGTGGTATTCTGCTGGCGCTGGAGATCCTCTTTCCAGCGCCGGGCAAAAACCGCCACCCGACCATAGGAGCCTTCAAAGCCAAGACTGACCAGATCGGCATGGATCTGCTTGACCGTGCGCCGCTGCTTGCGGCTCTCAGCCTTCAGCCAGCCTGACAGCTTCTCGGCAAACGGATCGATCTTGCTCGGTCGCTCAGGCACCTTGAACTTCGGCTCAACCGTATCGGACCGAAGATATTTGCGAATGGTATTCCGGGACAGACCGGTTCGCCGCGAAATCTCCCGGATCGAAAAACCGTCCCGGAAATGCCAGCGCCGGATAACGCTCAAAAACGCCATGTCCAACACTCCTTAATCTCCCGCCCAAAACGAGCAGGATAGCGTTCAAACATGGGTCAAATCTCAGTGGAAAAACCCCCCAATACCGGGTCAGATCTCAGCGGCAATCAACACACTTAAGCCGGGAAAGGTCGTGAAGCAGGTCGCAGCAAAGACCAAGAAGCACTTCACTTCGCACACGCATCAGCAGGCCATACGGTACTTCAACGTGCGACCGAAGAACGGTGCTCCGCAGCCGGAAAATACCGATAAGACGCATTGCGTCTACCATCCTGTGTACAAAGCCTATGCGTATTCTCCCGAGTGGGTGGAAACGCTTGTGGCTGCGGTTACCGACCCCGCGGTCTATGCAAAGATCAAGGCTGTGAAGCTCTGAGGCGGTTATTCACTATCAGCTATTTTACAGGAAGCTGGTGATGCCTCTGTTGCGCGCAGCTGCATCTCAAGAAGCTCTAGTTGATGTCTCCACCAGTAGACGGCCTCACGGAATAGCTGGAAGGCATCTTGGCCATCGGCAAACTCGATGAAGTAGCCATTCTCGTCAGAGCTAAGCTTGGCGCCGAAGGTGTATGTTTTAAGAAGGTTGTTCCTTTCCTCCTCGATGAAGCTCCAAAAGATCGCCGAGGACTGCCTGTCTGCCTTTAGTGCGGCCCACAAGCCATCTATTGCTGCTGCGTGACAGGGGGAAGCGAGGGCGTCGACCTTCGCAAGGACATGACCGACCGTCCTCAATAGTGCGACACCTGAGATCCAGTGAAGCCTCCACTCTGGCAGTTCGTCGTCGCCGTCTACGATGTCGGAATTCTGAAAATGGAACAAAATGCCGACGCAGTCCCAATACGGCTCCCAAGCCTTCAATGTCTGGGTGGGCGAGGTCCGAGTGAAAATGTCACCTGTTATGAAGCTAGCCATGGATCAAACATGCACGCAACATGAAGCACAAACAACCGGAGTCCCATTTGGTGACAGTAAACTGCCTTCCAGCCGATCCTCTGACAGCGTGGGGAGCTTCGATATGGACGTGAAAGTCAATTCCTGGGGTATTGGAACTCATCAACCCACATTTGAAATGGCGTCGCGAGCGATGATGGCAACACTCCTCACCCCATCCCCTTCAACACCTCCCTCGTCTCCGGCATCCTCTCCAAACTCGCCCCGATCCGCTCGCGCCAGCGCGGGCCGCGCGATAGGGCGTCCTCATAGGCTTCGGCGAGATCGTCCGGCCGGTCCTGCGCCAGCACCGCCACCAGAAACGCCGCCTGCGCCCGGTCCTTGCGCGCCTTGATCTGGTCCGGCCCGCCCTGGCGCCGATCAGCCACGATGAGCTTGTGAATGGCAAAGCGTTCCGGCCGCGGCACCTGCACCAGAACCCCCGAGCGGTAGAGCGCAACCGCTTGGATCGGGTCGGCAAGCAGGAAGTTGAGATAATTGAGCCCCTGCGCGCTCACCCCCAATGCGGGCAGCGGCTTGACGCTTTCCTCCCCGAAGGCGGGCGTCAGAAATTCCACAATGGCGTCCGAATGGCTCTGCCGCCATCGCCACACCCGCTTGGCGTTGATCCCCGGCACCGGATCGAATTTGAGCACGTTGAGAATATCGGCAGGGCTCTCGTCCACGGTGTCGTCCAGCGCCACCGAAAGCCGCTCAAAACTGGCGATATCGATATCGCCGGTCTGCGCCAGCTCCTCGGCATCCATGCGCACCCCGAGTTCGCCCTGATAGAGCCCATAGGCTGAAGTGCCCACCAGCGTTCCCCCCAACCGGAACACTCCCGCCCTCGAAAAGGCAAGCAGCAGCGAGCCGGTGTCCCGGTCGGTCGTCAAAAGCCCTTCGGCCCGCAGCGTCCGCGCCAGTTGGCCCATCCGCTGCCGGCGTCCTTCCGATTGCGCTTTGAGGGTTTCGGCTTTTTCCAGCCGCGCCCGTAGCTCCGGCTTGTCCTCGCCCAGATACCGGCTCACCATCTCGGTCCCGATGCGGAACCGCTCGTAAAGATAAACCCGCCCGTTGCGGTGCCGCTCCTCGATACTGCCCATAAGGCTTGCCGCCCGCTCATCGAGATGAAGGCGCAAGAGATCCTGATAGGCCACCACTGCCGAGCGGCTCAGAGATACCGGTTCCATGTCGAACCCCGTTTGTGTGCATCAAATTATAGTTTGCTGCACACAAACATCAAGTGTGCATCAAAAAAATTCCCGATGCACACGAGGCCGGTCGCAGAACGCGGCGACCTGCCGCCGACCCCAGCCTCTAAGCCGAATGCCGCTCCGCCGCGCTCGTCCCATTGTCCGCCTCAGGCACCGGCAGGCCCACCGGCAGCCGCATCGCCGCCACCAGCCGCCGATATTCCTGCCGCGCATTGACATGCGACATCGAGGGCGCGGCCCCCAGCGTTTCGGCGTCCAGCGGGTCGAACACCGTCATCCCCAGTTTGAACAGCGAGCGAAAGATCACCCGCTCGGCAATCCCCTCGGCCACCCGGCACCCCAGCCGTTCGGCGACCATCTCGATGGTCTGCTGCACCTCGCTGGCGTTGCGCGAGCCCAGTTGCGCAATCCGGTTGCGCACCAGCACCCAGTCGATCGTCTGGCCCGTGCGCTCCAGCCGCTCGGCGCGCGCCTTTTGCACGGTGCGCGAATAGGGGCTGGTCTGGATCGGCTGCCCGCTCTGCTCGTCGATGCGGGCCAGAACGTCGAGATCGATCATCGAATCGTTGAGCGGGGTCACCAGCGTATCGGCAATCTCCAGCGCCGCCCGCGCCAGGTTGCAGTGGAACCCCGGCGTGTCGATCACGATGAAATCGACCTCCTTGCGCAATCCCGCCACCGAGCGGTCGAAAATCTCGCGCTCGGCCGCCTGGTTTTCCGAAATCGAATCCCCCCAGGCCGTCGGGATATAAAGGTGCTTGGGCATCGGCACGTCGCGCCCGCGCGCCTCAGCGCTGGCTCGCCGGTTGCGCACATAGCGCGTCAGCGTCTGCTAACGGCTGTCCACGTCCACGGTCCCCACGGCAAACCCTTGATGGAGCAGATAGACCGCCAGATGCAGCGAGGTCGTCGATTTGCCCGACCCTCCCTTTTCATTGCCCACAGCAATGATATGCGCGCCTGCCTGCCTCATCTCCAACAACCCCAAATCAGCCAATACACAATCGGCCCCATCAGGTCCCAATAGGGTTAACGGGGTCTTAATCGACACCCTTCTCCCAGCGCTGCGGGTCATAATTTCAACCGCTTTGTTGCCCGCCCATCGCTTCGACGGCATCGAACCCCTCGGCCAGAAAATCGGCGAGCGGCCGTCGCCCGCCATCCTTGTTCCATCCATCCAGCGCCACCCGCGACACTCCGATGGCCAGCATGGCAACCATCCGCAGATGGGTGTCGCTCTTTTCGGGCCAATGGGTCCGCAACGCTTCGAGAACCAGCGCCTCGTCGCGCGCGTAGCTTGCCTGTTTGCGCGCCTGGATCGCTTCGCTCGACCGCATCAGTTTATCGAGAGCAATCAGCTCGTCGGGCGGGTATTGCGCCACCAGCGCCAGCATCGCCCCGCGCACCGCCGCAAACGGCGTCAGCCCCTCGTGCCGCGCGGCCAATGCCGCAGCCAGCGCCTCCCCCGGCCCGCTTTGCAGCGAGAGCAAAATGTCGTCCTTGGATTTGAAATAGTGAAAAAAGGTCCGGCGCGAAATCCCTGCCTCGGCGGCAATGGCGTCCAGCGTCGTCGCCTCATACCCCTGCGCCCGGAACAGCCGCAGCCCCGCCTCGGTAATGCGCGCATGCGTCTGTTTGCGCTTTTGCTCGCGCAGACCCGATTCGCGCGGCTCTTTTGCGTTCGTCACCACATTGCCCTTGTCAAAAACTGCACTCAGTGCAATATAAATATGCACCGAGTGCATTTTTTATCGAAGGGTTGAATTTATGGCAAAATGGACAGCGTTGGAAATCCCCCCTCTCACCGGCCGCTCGGCCGTCATCACCGGAACCGGCGGCCTGGGGTTCGAGGATGCGTTGGCCCTGGCGCGCGCCGGCGCCGAAATCATCCTCGCCGGCCGCAACCCGCAAAAGGGCAAGGCTGCGCTCGACCGGATCAGGAACGAGGTCTCCGGTGCCAATATCAGCTTCGAGCAGCTTGATCTGGCCAACCTCAAATCGGTCGAAGCCTTCGGTGTCCGGCTGCGCCAGCAGCGCGACAGCCTCGATATCCTCATCAACAATGCCGGCGTCATGGTGCCGCCCCGGCGCCAGCTCACCGAAGACGGTTTCGAACTCCAGTTCGGCACCAATTATCTTGGCCATTTCGCTTTGACGGCCCATCTCATGCCGCTGCTGACCAGGGGTTCTGACCCGCGCGTGGTGTCCCTCTCCAGCATTGCCGCCCGTCAAGGAAGGATCGATCTTGCCGATCTCCAATCGCAGGCCGCCTACGTCCCCATGCAGGCCTACAGCCAATCCAAGCTCGCCTGCCTGATGTTTGCCTTCGAGCTGCAACGCCGCTCCGAAGCGGGCGGCTGGGGCGTATCCGGCTTTGCCGCCCATCCCGGTGTCTCCCGCACCGACCTGCTGCACAACGCCCCCGGCCGCATGAGCGTTAGCGGCATAACGCGGTCCGCCCTGTGGTTCCTGTTCCAGCCCGCCGCCCAGGGCGCCCTCCCCACCCTCTACGCCGCCACGGCGCCGCAGGCAAAGCCCGGCGCCTATTACGGCCCGAACGGATTGAGCGAAACCCGCGGCGATCCCGCGCCAGCGAAAATTCCGCCTCAGGCCACCGACCGCGCGGTCGCCGAACGGCTCTGGGACGTGTCCGAAGAGCTCGCGGGCGTCGGTCTCACGACCGGCGTCGCCTGAGGGGGCCGCCTAAGCCGCCATGCTGGCCAGCACCAGCACTGGCACGGTCGGCAGGTTGACCACGCCATGCACCACGACCGCCGGCCAGATCGAGCCTGAGCGGCGGAAGATTTCTCCCGCCACCAGCCCGGTCACCAGCGCGGCGGGAAATACCGGGTTGATCCCGTGGAACAGCGCAAAAATCAGCGCGCCGCCCACAACACCGACAAACGGCCCATAGCGCAACAAGGCGCTCGTCACCACGCCGCGAAACAGGAACTCTTCGCCCAGCGGGGTCAGCACCGACAGAAACAGCGTGGCAAGAACGAGCGATACCATCCCCCCGCTGCCGCCCTCGGCATAGACCTGCTGAACATTGGTGTTGTCCCCGGTCAGCGCCGTATAGACAAGGATCGACAGTCCCTTGGCGATAAAGGTCAGCACCCCGGCCCCCACCCCGATCAGCACCCAGCGCCAACTGGTCGCCCGTATCCCGAAAGCGCTCCACTCGCGGATGCGTAAAAAATACGCGATGAAAAATCCGGCCAGCCCGCCAATCCCCGACATCGCCGTAAAGATCAGCCCGATCGTGACCGGATCGAGCGGCAACCGGCTGACGAGAATGGCGCCCCCGATGCCGACGATGGCAATCCCGATCAGCCCGACGATGATCTCGGGCCAGCCGGGGCGGATATGTGTCTGTGTGTTCATTTCGATAGTCCTGTGCTGGACGCTCACGCGTCGCCAAAAATGTTGGGAATCACAGGGTCGCAGAAATTAAGGATGCTGGCCCGGCGCATGGTCCCGGCCAGCCGCGCGACCACCTCGGCTGTGTCAAATATCTGGCCATGCCGGATCGCCGCCATCGAAATGGCTTCGTCGATCATCCGGATCGCTGCCGAAACGAGAGCCGCGCACAACCGCACGTCGAAATCCCTGGCAGAGCGCTCGAGCCGGGTTGCGATCACTTCGGCCAGCCCGGCCTCGCCCGCACTAGAGGCCATCAGCCATTCGGCTTTGAGATCGGGCTCGTCGCCAAGTGCCGCCACCAGCCGCACCACGAGAATGCCGTCCTCGATGTCCTGGGCCGATTGCGTTTCAATGGCCAGGCATTGGCTCAGATGCTCTTCGATCGAGAGATTGGCCGGCCAGTCCTGCAATTGGGCGGTAAACTGCAGCGACGATTTTTCAAACAACGGCGCAACGCAATTTTCCTTGTTGCGGAAATAGCGCCACACCGTCCGTTTGGAAATTCCCGCCGCCGCAGCGATATCCTCGCCGTTGGTGCCGCTTACCCCTTTTTCGAGAAAGAGCCGCGCCGCGTGCCGCGAAACCGCCAGCCTGGCCGTATCCGGATCTGTTTCCATAACTCACCTGTCACTTAGTGACATCATATAAGACACTAAATGACAATTTAAAGATCGGCTTGACTATGCAACAATATTGTTGCATTAAGTGGCATGACCATCGACGACGAATCCCTCAACCGCCTGTTCCGCGCCCTGGGCGATACGACGCGACGAAACATCATCACCGAACTGGGCAAGCGCGACCGCCAGTCCCTGTTCGAGCTTTACACCCGCGTGGTTTCCAACCACGGCATCGGTCAGACCCGCCAGGGGTTTTCCCGGCACCTGACAACGCTGCAAGAGGCCGGGCTTGTCGAAATCGAATGGCAGGGCACCACAAAACTCCACAGCCTCAACGCCAATCCCATACTGCAGCTCAAATCGGGCTGGCTGAAATCCTTGGAGGAGGACCCCCAATGAAAATCTACGTCACGTCCGTCTTTGTCGACGACCAGGCCAAGGCCCTCGATTTCTACACCGGCAAGCTCGGCTTCATCAAAAAGAACGACATCCCTGTCGATGGCGAAAACCGCTGGCTTACCGTTGTCAGTCCCGACGCGCCCGATGGCGTGGAGCTGCTGCTCGAACCCTCCGGCCACCCAGCCGTGAGGCCGTTCAAAAAGGCCCTCGTCGCCGACGGCATCCCGATGACCTCGTTTCAGGTCGATGACATTGGCGCCCAATATGAGCGTCTCACAGCGCTCGGCGTCGCCTTCACCCTGCCGCCCACAGATGCCGGCCCGGTCAAAATGGCCGTCCTCGACGACACATGCGGCAATCTCATCCAGATCGTTCAAATGGTCGGTTCGCCGTGAACGGTCTCTGGCGCCCGCTTCTCCCCACCGACATTGCTGCCGTCTCGGCCATCGCCCAACGGGTGCATCCCGATTTCCCCGAGGACGACGCGGTGTTTGCCGACCGGCAGGCCATCGCGCCGGATTTGTGCTTCCTTTTTGAAATCGATGCTGCCCCCGCAGGATATGTTCTTGCCCACCCCTACCGCTTCGGCAGCCTTCCCGCGCTCAATACGGTCCTGGGTCGCCTGCCCGAGGCTTGCGACACGCTTTATATCCACGATCTGGCCCTGTTGCCCGTCGCGCGCGGCAGCGGGGCTGCGCGCCGGATTGTCCAGACCCTGAGTTCCCGCGCCGCCCCCCTCGGCCCCCTCAGTCTTGTCGCCGTCAATAACTCGGCGCCCTTCTGGACCCGCATGGGATTTGCCGTGGCCGATGCCCCCCGCCTCGCCGCAAAGCTCAAAAGCTACGCCCCGGACGCGCGCTACATGGTTGCACCCGCCTCCCGTTGGCGGTAGCCATCTTCGGGAGACCATCAATCCGGACGCCCCATGTCGCTTCAAGACGATCCTGTCGACACCATCCCCGTCACCCGCGCCCTGCGCCGTTCGCGCGGCCGCTGGCGGATTTTCGCTTTCGTGGTGCTGGCCGTCGCCGCTTTGGTCGGCTTTGCCCGTTTTTACCCGCTCATGGCTCCGGTGGGTGATGTGATTGCCCGCGTCACCATCTCGGGCACCATCACCACCGATCCCGAACGCACAGCCCTGCTCGAGGACCTCGCCGAAGACGATTCGGTCTCCGCGGTCATTGTCGCCATCAATTCCCCCGGTGGCACCACGGCCGGCGGCGAGGAGCTTTATGCCTCCCTGCGCGCCCTGGCCGAACAAAAACCCGTCGTTTCGACAATTGGCGAATTGGGGGCATCGGCGGCCTATATGGCCGCAATCGCCACCGATCGTATCTATGCGCGCAATCTTTCCATCGTCGGCTCCATCGGCGTCTATTACCAGCACGTCGATGCTTCGGGCCTGTTTGAAACGCTCGGCGTCGATCTCGACAAGGTCGCCTCGGGCCCTCTCAAGGGCAAACCCGATTTCGATGAGCCGATCTCCCCCCAAGTGCGCGATTCCCTGGTTGAACTCGTCGATTCCTCCTACCGGTATTTCGTTGATCTGGTCGCTGAACGCCGGGGGCTCACCCGGTCCGATACCCTCGCCCTGGCAGATGGCCGCATCCTGTCGGGCGTCATGGCAATCGATGCCGGGCTGATCGATGCCGCAGGCGGCGAGACCGAGGCGCTCGCCTGGCTGCAGACCGAGCGGGAAATCGACCCCGATCTCGATATTGTCCCGGTCTGGCCGCGCCAGCGCGCCCCTGGCTGGCTCGATCTGCTGTTTGGTTCGCTGGCCGGTGCGTTCGGCGAAACCGGATGGCCCGGCTTGCCGCTTGACGGGCTGGTCTCGCTTTGGCACCCTCAAGCCCGATAAAACGTCTAGCCCACAGATAATTAGCCCGAGGGTGTCAAACACCCCAATTTGCGCCGGGGGGCGTGCGACAGACAATGATAAAATCCGAACTCATCGAAACGCTCGCGGCGGAAAACCCGCATCTTTTCCATCGCGATATCGAAAACATCGTCAACGCCATCCTCGATGAGGTCGGCGATGCGCTGGCTCGGGGCGACCGGGTCGAATTGCGCGGTTTCGGGGCGTTTTCGGTCAAGAACCGCCCGGCACGGGTCGGCCGCAACCCGCGCACCGGCGAACAGGTCGATGTGGGCGAAAAATACGTGCCGCAGTTCAAGGCGGGCAAGGAAATCCGCGAACGGCTCAACGGCGGCTGAACCCCACAGCCCCTATGGGCCTGCAGACTGTTGCGGCAAGGGATCGTAAGCTCGATCCTGTCCCGCCGTCATCCCGGACGTGATCCGGGATCCAGTAACCGGCAGCGCCGGCGGCGCTTTCCTCGCTGCCCACGCGGCAACCATGTAGTGAACTCTTATGCGCAAACGCATCGTCGGCTGGCTCGTTCTCGTGCCCCTTTGCCTTTTGGTCCTGGTGTTTGCCCTGGCCAACCGGCACACGGTCGCCGTCAATTTCAATCCTCTTGTTGCCGCCGACGAGGCCGCACCCGGCTTCGGCGTGCCGCTGTTTCTGGTGATCTATGCCGTGCTGTTCATCGGCATTTCGCTCGGCGGCCTGGCTGTCTGGTTCACGCAAGGCCAGCACCGCAAGCACGAACGCCGCCTGCGCCGCGAAAATGAAAAGCTCAAGGCCGATCTCGAGCGCTCCCGCCGCGCCCCGGCGCGTGAGCCCGATGCCGCGCTGCTCGCCACGGACGAATTGGTCTGATGGACCAGCCCATCATCAAGATCTGCGGGGTCAAAACCCCCGACATCCTCGATCATGTCATCGCGCAAGGCGCCGACATGATAGGGTTCGTTCATTTCGAAAAAAGCCCGCGCCATATCCCCTTCGATACGATTGCAGGGCTTGTCGCCCAGGCCGGTGACCGCATCGAAACGGTCATCCTGCTTGTCGATCCCGACAACGACACCGTCGCCGCCGCTGTCGAAACCGGCGCCCAATGGCTCCAGCTTCATGGGTCTGAGCCCAAGGGCCGCGTGGCCGATATTCGTGAGCGCTCGGGGCTGAAAATCATCAAGGCCCTGCCCATCGGCGATAAAAACGACGTGCGTCAGGTCCCCTTTTATCGCCCCGTCTCCGACCGGCTGATCCTCGATGCGCGGCCGCCAAAAAATGCCACCCGTCCAGGCGGTCTGGGCATGGTGTTCGATTGGTCGCTGCTCGAAAGTCTTGACCCTGCGGTCCGCTTCATGCTTTCCGCTGGTCTTGACGGCGACAATGTGGCCCGCGCCGTCAAAACCCTAAAGCCCTTCGGCCTCGACGTTTCTTCGGGCGTCGAGCGCGAAAAGGGCGTAAAGGACGCCGGGCTGATTTCCCGGTTCATCGCCAGCGCCCGGGCGGCGGCACAGTAAGGTTTTACGACTATGAGCCAGCAAAGCGCCAATTCCCTGCGTCAGGGACCCGACGAAAACGGCAAGTTCGGCATTTATGGTGGGCGCTTCGTGGCCGAGACCCTGATGCCCTTGATCCTCGATCTGGAAAAGGCCTATCGCGCCGCCCAGGCCGATGAAGAATTCCTAGCTGAAATGGACGATCTGCGCACCCATTTCGCCGGCCGTCCCTCCCCGCTCTATTTCGCCGAGCGCATGACAAATGAGCTTGGCGGCGCGAAAATCTATTTCAAGCGCGAAGACCTCAACCACACGGGCTCCCACAAGCTCAACAACTGCATCGGCCAGATCCTTTTGGCCAAGCGCATGGGCAAGACCCGGATCATCGCCGAAACCGGGGCCGGCCAGCACGGCGTGGCCACGGCCACGGTCTGCGCCCGGTTCGGCCTGCCCTGCACCATCTTCATGGGCGCCACCGACGTGGAGCGCCAGATGCCCAACGTTTTGCGCATGAAAATGCTCGGCGCCGAGGTCCGTCCGGTCACCGCCGGTGCCGGCACGCTCAAGGATGCCATGAACGAGGCGCTGCGCGACTGGGTGACCAATGTCGGCACCACCTACTATCTGATCGGCACGGCGGCCGGCCCGCATCCTTACCCTGAAATGGTGCGTGACTTTCAAAAGGTGATCGGCGAGGAAATCCGCACCCAGATTCTGGAAGCCGAAGGCCGGCTCCCCGATGCGCTGGTCGCCTGTATCGGCGGCGGTTCGAACGCCATCGGCACCTTCCACGATTTTCTCGATGAGCCGAATGTGAAAATCTTCGGCACCGAAGCAGGCGGACACGGCCTCGACGTGGAAGACGGCCACGCCGCCTCGATGACCGGCGGTCGCCCCGGCGTGCTGCATGGCAACCGCACCTATCTCCTCCAGGATGCCGACGGCCAGATCACCGAGGGCCATTCGATTTCCGCCGGTCTGGACTATCCCGGTGTCGGCCCCGAACACGCCTTCCTGCGCGACAGCGGCCGGGTCAGCTACGTGCCCATAACCGACAAAGAGGCGCTCGACGCCTTCATGGCCTGCACCAAGTTCGAAGGCATCATCCCTGCGCTCGAAAGCGCCCACGGCCTCGCCCACGTGATTAAACTCGCCCCCACAATGGCCAAGGACGACATCATCGTCCTCTGCCTCTCCGGCCGCGGCGACAAGGACGTCGAATCCGTCGGCAAGCATCTGGGCATGGCGCTTTAGGGCCAATCGACATTTCGGGGGCAAAGGCTCCTGCCTTGCCAAAACCACCTCGCTGTCACCCCGGCCCTGAGCCGGGGTCCAGTATGCTCGGCACCGAGACAGAACCGCAAGTCTGCCGCTTACTGGATCCCGGGTCTTCGCCCGGGATGACCTAGGTAGGAGGGGCCGGTTCGGGATGAACCCGGAAACCCGCGACGATCCACCGTGCCTGTCTCAAACGCTGCAAGCATTATTTACCCTCACCTTAGGCGAGAAGGCCGGCATGCCGGTGAGGGGGCCTTGAGCGCCGGCAGTGTCACGTCGCCTTCCCCTCCCTCCCCACCGTCATCCCGGGCGAAGACCCGGGACCCAGTACCCCCAGCGCTTGCGACGCTTGCCCAAACGCCTCACCGCCCCCTGTCGGCCCGGGGTCAATTCTCGCCGTCCATCTTTCAGCGTCGCTCCAAACACATGCCCCAAATGGTATGCGTTTATCGCGCTACCTAACTCTTCATATCGTTACCGCCCAAGGAGCTTGACAAACACATACCTATCTAGCTATACGTCGACCCATAGCCAACGGGATATATGTCATCGATGTCCGCCACCCCCGATGTTCTGTTTCGCACTCTCGCCGACCCGACCCGCCGGGCCCTGTTCGAGCGCCTGTGCAAAAACGGCGAGCTTACGGTCGGCGCGTTGACCGAGGGCGCTGGTGTGTCCCAGCCGGTGGTCTCAAAGCATCTCGGCGTGCTGCGGCAGGCCGGGCTGGTCAGCGATCGCCACGAGGGCCGCCACACCCATTACAGCGCCCGCATCGATGCTTTGGCCCCCCTGGCCGACTGGACCCGGCAAATGGCCGGCTTCTGGAACAGCCGGTTCGACGATCTCGAAGATTTGTTGAGGAGAATGGATCAATGAAAATCAACGCTTGGTTTCGCCGGGCTCACCGCTGGCTCGCTATCGCCTTCACGCTTGGCGTCATCGTCAATTTCATTGCTCTGGGCGGTGGCGAAGAGCCCGCCTTCTGGGTCTATCTGCTCGCCCTCATTCCCTTGTTTCTGTTGCTCTTTACGGGGCTCTATCTGTTCGTGCTACCCTATGCCGTCAAATGGCGCGGCGGGCGGCGCATTGGCGAAAGGGCATGACCCCATGAGCAAATCCAAAGACAAGCCGGTGCTGTTGTCCGGCGGAAATCCCCAGATTCCCAAGGGCTATGGCAATGGCCCGGTCGCCGCCTACCTCGACGCCATGCCGGGCTGGAAGGGCGATATCGGGCGCCGCCTCGATGCCATCATTGAGCGCGTGGTGCCCAACCTCGAAAAGGCAGTGAAATGGAACTCGCCCTTTTACGGGGTCGAAAAGGACTATTGGTTCACCTCCTACCACTGCATGACGAAATACGTGAAGGTGACCTTCTTTAGGGGCAGCGATCTCGATCCGCCCCCGCCCGGCACCTCGAAATATCCGGCAGTGCGCTATCTCGATATCTATGAGGACAAAGGGTTCGATGAGGACCGGTTCGCCGCATGGATCGAACAGGCCAGCAAGCTGCCCGGCGAAAAACTCTGAACGGTACGCCTTATGAAAAAATCGCCTCAAACCAGTGAAAACACCCAGGCCGATGCGACGCGCCTGATCGATGCCCGCATCGCCGATCTTGGCGATTGGCGTGGAAAAACCCTCGCCCGTGTCCGCGCGCTGATCCACGAGGCCGTTCCCGAAGTTCTCGAGGAATGGAAATGGCGTGGCACCCCGGTCTGGTCTCATGCCGGCATCATCTGCACCGGCGAAACCTACAAGACCTACGTCAAGCTCACCTTCGCCAAGGGCGCCTCGCTCAATGACCCCAAGGGCCTGTTCAATTCGAGCCTTGAGGGCAACATGCGCCGCGCCATCGATATCCATGAAGGCGCAGAAATCGATGAGGATGCCGTCAAGGCCCTGATCTCTGCCGCCGCCGCGCTCAACGCCGTCAAGAAGCCGGCCCGGTCCAAAAAGCCCGCCAAGGATTAACCGCCATGACCCAGCCCGTCACCGTCACCGTCGAACGCGAAATCCCCTTCCCGCCCGAAAAGATCTGGCGCGCCCTCACCCAGCCCCACCTGATGGAGGAATGGCTGATGAAGACCGACTTCAAGCCCGAGATCGGGCACAATTTCACCCTGCGCGGCGATTGGGGCGGCGTGGAATGTGAGGTTCTGGCCATAGAGCCCGAAAAGACCCTGTCCTACACCTGGAACCACCCGCACTCCGATCCCGCCTACGCGCTCGAAAGCGTCGTGGTCTTCACCCTCACCCCCACTGCCACGGGCACCCGTCTGCGCATGGAGCAGACCGGCTTTAACCCCAACCAGAAACAAGCCATCGGCGGCGCCAAATGGGGCTGGCAGGAAAACCTGGCCAACCTCGAAAAGCTGCTGGCCGAGGGCAAGGCCTAGCATACCGGGGCTGACGGCTCGGGCGTCCCTGGCCGTCAGCCCTCCGTTCTGCGCATGGCTGGAATACCCATTGAGCTCTTGTTTATTGCCCCTGGTGAGCGCATTTAAATCTAAAGAAATCAAGCACCTTTCAGGAGATTTGAACAATGGCACGCAACGGCGTTTTCGCTTCCATATCGGGTTTTTTCGGTGACGTGGGCCGCGCCCGCAATGCTTCGAACCTTTATTCCGATCTGTCCAGCATGTCCGACGACGCGCTGCGCTCGCGCGGTCTGAACCGGTCCGATCTGGCTCGCCACGCTTTCGATACCGCGTTCAACTCCAAGTAATTTTCCGCTTTCGCGACCGACATCAAAAAGGCACCCCGCTTACGCCGGGTGCCTTTTGTGTTTCCGGAGTTGACTTGACCCCCCAACCTGTCCTTTATCCGCGCGACAACTGGCATTTCTACCGGGAGATTTCATGGGCGCCTCGCGCATCGACAAGCGGTTTGAAAAGACGCGGGCCGAAAACCGCCCCGCCTTCGTCTCCTTCATCATGGCGGGCGATCCCGATCCCGAAACCGCCGACGCCATTCTCGCCGGGCTCCCCGAGGCCGGCGCCGATGTGATCGAGCTGGGCATGCCCTTCTCCGATCCCATGGCCGATGGGGTCGCCATCCAGCTCGCCGGCCAGCGTGCCCTTGCCGCCGGCATGAGCCTTGAAAAAACCCTCCGGATGGTCGCCCGTTTCCGGGAAAAGGACGATGAAACCCCGATCGTTTTGATGGGATACTACAATCCCATCTACATCTATGGCGTCGAAAATTTCATTGCCGAAGCGGTCAAATCGGGCGTCGATGGTCTGATCGTCGTCGACCTCCCCGCCGAGGAGGATGACGAATTGTGCATCCCCGCGATCAAGGCCGGGCTCAACTTCGTCCGCCTGACCACGCCCACAACCGACGCAAACCGCCTGCCCACCGTGCTCAACAACGCCTCGGGCTTTGTCTATTATGTTTCGATGACCGGCATCACCGGCGCCGAAATCAGCAACCGCGCGGCGGTGGGCGCGGCGGTCAAAGCCATCAAATCGGTCACCGATCTGCCCGTTGCCGTGGGCTTCGGCATCAAATCGGTCGAGGATGCAGCGCTGATCGGCAAGGACGCCGACGGCGTCGTGGTCGGTTCCGCACTGGTCTCCGCAATCGAGAAATCGCTCGAAAACGGCCGCGCCAGCCTGGGCACTCCACAGGCTGTTCACAATCTGGTTCGCACGTTGGCGCAGGGTGCACGCAGCGCCAGAAGCTGATAGTATTGCCACAATTGCTTCCTACATCTTGGGCAGCGCTTTCCGCCCGAATGAAAAGCTGAGACGAGAGAAAATGAACTGGATCGACAACGTCGTTCGCCCCAAGATTCGCTCCTTCCTCAATCGCCGCGAGGTCGAGGACAATCTGTGGGTCAAATGCCCCGAAACCGGGGAAATGGTGTTCCATCGCGATCTGGAGGCCAATCAGTGGGTCGTGCCCAATTCGGGCTCCCACATGAAGATCAAGCCAACCGATCGTCTGGGTCACTTTTTTGACGATGGCCAATACACAACCATCGCCCTGCCCGCGGTCGCCGCCGATCCACTGAAATTCCGCGATACCAAGCGCTACACCGACCGTCTCAAGGAAGCCCGCAACACCACCGGGCGCGACGATGCGATCGTGGTCGCCACCGGCAAACTCTATGGCCAGGAAGCGGTGGTCACCGTTCAGGATGGCGATTTCATGCTCGGCTCGCTCGGCATGGCGGCAGGGTCCGCCATCATCACCGGGCTTGAGCTGGCTGTGGAAAAAAAGCTCCCCTTCGTGATCTTCACCGCCTCGGGCGGTGCCCGCATGCAGGAGGGTATTCTCTCGCTCATGCAGATGCCGCGCACCACGGTTGCCGTGCAGCGCCTGCGCGAAGCGGGTCTGCCCTATATCGTGGTGTTGACCAATCCCACCACCGGCGGCGTCACGGCCTCCTATGCCATGCTGGGCGACGTCCAGATCGCCGAACCCGGTGCCCTGATCTGTTTTGCCGGCCCGCGCGTCATCGAGCAGACCATCCGCGAAAAGCTCCCCAAGGGCTTCCAGCGGTCCGAATATCTCTATGATCATGGCATGGTCGATATGGTCGTCCATCGGCATGATCTGCGCTCGACCATCGGTTCGCTGATCGGTCTTTTGACCCGGGCTCCGGTCAACGAGGCCATTCCCGCTGCCCGTGCCGTTGCCGGGGCCGCGGTCGCCACCGTCACCACCCGCGACGCCGCACTTGCCGCCGAAAGCGATGGTGACGAAGATTTCCTCGCCAATGCCGCCGTCGCCGGTCACGCCGAATAAACCTTTGAATCGATAGGTCAGCCGTGTCCCGCACCGACGCGATCCTCAAGCGGCTGCTCACGCTCCACCCCAAGCTCATCGATCTCGAGCTTGGGCGCACCGAGCGCATGCTTGAGGCCATCGGCCGCCCGCAGGACCGCCTGCCGCCGGTCATCCATGTGGCCGGCACCAATGGCAAGGGTTCGACCATAGCCTTCCTGCGCGCCATGCTCGAAGCGCAGGGCAAACGTGTCCATGTCTATACCTCCCCCCATCTGGTCGCCTTCCGCGAACGGGTCCGGTTGGCCGGAAAATTCGTTTCCGCCCGGGCGCTCAACGCCGCGCTCGAAGAATGCGAAGCGGCCAATGGCGGCAGGCCGATAACCTTTTTCGAGATCACCACCGCTGCTGCCTTCCTGTTGTTCTCGCGCATGCCGGCCGACTACCTGCTGCTCGAAGTGGGGCTCGGGGGGCGCTTCGATTCGACCAACGTCATCGAAAAGCCGCACGGCACCATCATCACCCCCATTTCCTCCGATCACACCCAGTTCCTGGGCGAAACCATCGCCGAAATCGCTTCGGCCAAGGCCGGCATCATAAAGCGCGGCGCGCCGCTGGTCGTCGCCCGCCAGCCCGATGACGCCATGGCAGTGATCGATGCCGAAGCGAAAAAACTTGGCGTTGTCCCCTTTGCCGCCGGGGTCGATTTCGACGGCTTTGCCCAGCGCGGCAAGCTCGTCTATCAGGATGAGGATGGGCTGCTCGACCTGCCCCTGCCGGCCCTGGCCGGTGCCCATCAGGTCGACAACGCGGCGCTCGCCCTTGCCGCCATGCGCCATTTCCACCTTGTCCGAAACGAGGATCAGCTCGGCGCAGGGCTGCGCTCGGTGGTCTGGCCGGCCAGGCTGATGCCGCTGCGCGGCGCGCTGTCGTCCTACCTCGCCGAGGGCCAGGAACTCTGGCTCGATGGCGGCCACAACGCGGCCGGTGCCGGGGTGCTTGCTGCTGCGCTCAAGGACATGAACAAGGCGCGCCCCGCCCCGCTGGTTCTGGTGTGCGGCATGATGGCCTCAAAGGACGCCGCCAATTTCTTTGCGCCTCTGGCCGATATGGCCAGCCACGTCTTTACCGTCCCCATCCCCGGCGAAACCGGCGCCCTGCCGGCCCGCGCGCTTGCCGGTTTCCCCAAAGCCAGGGGTATCGACACCACCATCGCCCGTTCGATCCCCGCCGCCCTGCAGCGCGCCGCCCATTTCGAAGGCGCCCGCATCGTCATCTGCGGCTCGCTCTATCTGGCCGGGGCCGTGCTCAGGCAGAACAGGACCCCGCCGGTTTGAAACCGGGCTCTATTCCGGGCTTCGCCGCAAGCGCCATTTAGAGCGTGTCCCGCAAGAGTGGAAACGGCTATGCGGTTCGAACAGGCGACAAAACAAGACTCTAGGACTCGTCTCCGAAATAGCGTGTCTTAAGCTCAGCGATCAGCCCGCTTTCATGTGCGCCGATCAGTTCCACCGAGAGCTGGCGCGTCATCTCGCTGCGCTGGGGCAGTCCAAAGCCATATTTGTCCGGCGCAAAAATCGGGCCGACAACGGATACCGATTGTTGCGGGTTGGTATGCGCGTAATATTCGAGCACCGGCGCATCTCCGACAATTGCGTCGATCCGACCCGCCACCAGCGCCTCCACGGCCTGATCGATATGGCTGAACGGCCGGATGTTGAGCCCGGCCTCGAGTGCATAATCCTCCGATACGCTACCCGGCTGGACCCCGACCACCCTGCCGGGCAGGTCTGCCTCGGTATTGATCTGGTTGTTGAGCGAAAGGGTGGTCATCACGCTCGTCACCGATGAGGTGAGATAGGCCAGAACCGCAATGCCGCAGACCAGCCAGAGCCCCTGCCAGAATCGGCCGGCCCAGCCGAAAAGGTTCTTGCGCGCCGGCGGTTTGCCCGAAGTCGCAACCGACATGACGGTGTAAAATCCCTCGGCAAGCCCGTCCCTCCAGCGGCGGGGAAAATCCTTGTCGAAGCGACGGTCGAACAGCGTCACCAGAACCGTGGCGACGATCATGACGACGAGAATCCAGGCATAGGCGCGCAAATGGCCCGATTCGTTGAGTCCCGCGACAAGATCGAAAAAGCTCCCCCCGGAAAATTCGTCGACCATGATGCGCTGGCCGGCGTCGAACCAGGGATGGGTGAAATCGATCCGCTCGGCCCGTCCCCGCGTCACGGTAATGTTGGTCACCGCAACGTCCACCTCCCCGGACGCCGTGGCGTCCACCAGGTCGCCGATTGTGTTGAACTCGACATATTCGCTGTCGAGATCGAGCTGGGAGGCCAGCCACCGCCACAGCTCGATCGCCATGCCGTCAAATTGCCCGTCGGCTTCCATGACAAAGGGCGGGTGCACATAAACGCCCACGGTCAGGGGCTGGTCTGCTGACGGAACAGGAGTTTGGTCGCTCTGGGCGCCGGCGGGCCCCGTGGCAATCGCGGTCGAAACGGCGACAATCGCGAACAGCGCAGCGCGCAGGAAAGAAAAAAACATAAGGCCCGGTCCCATGCAGTGGTCAAAACAGCACTGCCAGTGAACCCGCAATCGCCCGATTTCACAAGTTTGCCCCGATAAACAAAACGCCTCCAACCCGAAGGCTGGAGGCGTTCTGCTGTCTCGCCCAAACGAAAGGAGAGGCGAGAAATCTTGAAACCTTAATGGATCTCAGGACAGGTCAGGGCTGAGCGAACCGAAGGTCCGCGTCAGCGAAAACCCGCGTTTGCAGCCAGCCCTCATCCGCCAATCCCTAGGCGGCGTGGCCTTCGAGCCATTTGACGAGACCGGCCTTGGGCGTGCCCGCACCGATCTTGATGTCGGCAGCTTCGCCGCCCTTGAACAGGATCATGGTCGGGATCGAGCGCACGCCATACTGCGCGGCAACACCGGGATTTTCATCGACATTGAGCTTTACGATCTTGACCTTGCCCGCCATCTCGCCCGAAATCTCTTCGAGGATCGGGGCGATCGCCCGGCAAGGACCGCACCATTCCGCCCAGAAATCAACGAGCACAGGTTCTTTCGAGCCCAGGACTTCCGTGGAGAAATTGGCGTCTGTAACGTGTCCGGTCATGGCACTACCTTTATTGTCAGGCCCCACATATGGACCTTTGAGAATTACGTTGCACTATAGCTAGGCAGAGTCGGGAGCCAGTTCAAGCCTCCCTGTCAGGTGTCCTTCTCACAGCACCGTGACGTCGCCCACAGCCGCATCGAGCAGACCGGCTGGAATGGTCATGAGGCGCGAATTTTCCGTCCACAGGATCGCCGCCTCGACCCTCTTTCCCGCAAACAGGCGCTGCGCTGCCAGCCGGTATAGCGCCAACTGGCGCACATACCCCACCGAAACCGCCTCCGGCCCGCCCGGCACCCCCGCATCGGACTTGTAATCGACCACCAGAACGCTCTCCCCGACCACCAGCCGGTCGATCCGCCCCTCAAGCCGCGCCTCGGACCCGCCCTGCCGCACTTTAAGCGAGAACGGCACCTCGGCGCGGCTGTCAGCTCCGAACAGACCGGCCAACGCCGGATCGCAAAGGATCGCCAGCCCCCGCGCGGCCACCGGCCCGGCAAGTTCGGGATCGTCGGGCAAGAGCGTCTGCGCCGCGCTCAGCGCCACGGCCTCGCGCCGCTCCTGAGGTACGGCACTCAAATGCTGCAGTAGCGCGTGCAGCGCAATGCCCCGCAGCCGCGCCCCGCGTGCATCGAGCAGGCTTTCCGCCGCCGTTTCCAGCCCCGATGGCGCCCAGACCTCATCATGCCGCGACGGGGTGATGATCGGCAACGCCGCGCGCCTTTGCGGCGGCCCCAACCTCAGCGGTTGCGTTGAGGCACGCACATCATCGCTCGCCTGCCCACCCGCCCCGTCAGCCGCCCCCGCCACCGGAAACCGCAACACGTCCCCCCGATGGTCGCAAACCGTAGCGCTCTCCTCGCCCAGAGCGCCCGAAACGGCGCCGAACCAGGTTTCCTCAACCTTGGTGCGCCTGTCGAGCGTTCCCGCAATATGGAGCGCCTCCTCGGCCCGCGTCATGCCCACATAAAGATTGCGCCAGTATTCAGCGACATTGCGTTCTTCGACCTCGGCCCGCAGCGGCCGTGACGCCTCGCAATGGCTGTCCTTGCTCGGAAAATAGAGCAAAAACGCCTCGCCATCACGGGTGCCGAAAAATACGGCATCGGAGACCGCCCGCGGCTTGGTCGCCGCATCGGCAAGGATCACCACGGGCGCTTCGAGCCCCTTGGCCCCATGCACCGTCATCACCCGCACGCCGCCCGCTCTGGCCACCAGATCGCGCTTGATCACAATGTCCGAGGCCCGCATCGAAGCGACGAACCCGGTCAGCGATGGCTGGTCTGACGTCTCGTGCTCGAGGGCAAGATCTAAAAACTCGGCGATCACCTCGTCCACTTCCTCGCCCAGCCGTGCGTGAAACTGTTTCAGCCCGCCCTGCCCGTACAGCACATGCGCGAAAAACTCGTACGGCCGATCAAAATCGAGTCGCTGCCGCAGCCCGCTCAAGCGCTCATATGCGGCCTGCGCGGCCTCCATCCCGCTCGCGCCCAGCCGCTCATAAAGGCTCGCCTTCCCCCGCCCATGCGCCAGCGTGAACAATTGCTCCTCGGAAATCGCAAACAGCGGCGAGCGCAAGACCGCCGCCAGCGTCAGATCGTCGGCCGGATTGAGCAGGAAATCGGCAAGCCCCAACAGATCGTCGATGGCGATATGGGCCGAAACCGGCAACCGGTCGGCGCCTGGGCTGGCGATATTGCGCTGTTTGAGCGCCCGCACGATCTCGGGAAAAATCCCCTTGCGCTTCTGGACGAGGATCAAAATATCCTCGGGCCGCATCGCCCGCCCCCCCGGCCCGATCGGCGCCCGGCTTTCGATCCAGCCGGCAATCGTATCGGCAATCCGGTTCGCCAATTGTTTTGGCGCCGCCGCAAGGCTTTCCACCGGCTCGGTCGGCCAGGCTTGCGGGATCTCCGGGCTGTCGGGATTTTCGATCACCGGCCAGATTTCGATCCGCCCGCCCTTCCGCGTCCGCGCCGGCTCATGCCGGATGGTTTCGGCCAGAAGCGATGCTGCGATATCGGGCCGGCCAAACACCTTGTCCACACCGATAAGGATTTCCCCCAGCGTGCGAAAACTTGTTTCCAGCGTCTCTCCGTACCAGATGCGCCCCGCCGCCCTGGCTGCCGCCGCCAGCGCGCGTCCCTTGTCCAGAAACAGTTTTGGCTCGGCCCCCTGAAACGAATAGATCGATTGCTTGGGGTCGCCCACCGCAAAGATCGTCTTGGGCCTTTGCGCTGCCCCCGCTCCGGAAAAATAATCGTCGACCAGCGCATCGATCACCGCCCATTGCTCGGGATTGGTGTCCTGGCTTTCATCGACAAGGATATGGTCGATCCCCGCATCGAGCTTGTAGCGCACCCATTCGCCCATGCCCCTGTCGCCCAGCAACGCCGCCGTGCGCGCCACCAGATCGTCGAAATCCATAAGCGAGCGGGCCCGCTTCTGCGTCTCGTAGCGTTTCAGGATTGCCGCGAGAACCCTTGTGAGCGCCGCGCTGTTTTCGGCGATGGTCAGGGCCTTGGATTTTTCGAACAGCCCTTCGAGCCGTTCCGCCTCGGCCGTCAGCCGCTCGGCCAGTTCGGGCATGACCGTGACAATGGCTTTGGCCGGGAACCCACGCTTGGGCGCCGTCCCTGCTGCGGTGAGATAGGCGGCGAAAAGCTGGCTGGCGGTTGGGGCCGCCCGGTCGATCCGCCCCAGCTTGTCCTCGAACCCGGCCCGCTTGGCGACGCCGGGCGGTGTCAGCGACCAGATCACGGGAAATTCGCCCGTCGAAACCAGCATCCCATCCACAACCTGGCGATTGAACGCTTCGATTGTCTCGCCCGCGCCCAGCCCCATGCTGGCCCGCATCGCTCCAATCGCCCGCTCGGGATCGGCAAGGATCGGACCCAGCTTGCGGTTGTTGGCAAGGCATTGGCCAATCGCGGTTTCGATCTGGCTGTCGCTGAGCGCATCGAACAGCGCCCGCACCGCCGCGCCCACCGGCCCTTCGGCCTTGAGCCCTTCGGCGATCACCCCCTCGCGCGCCTCGCGCAACAGCGCCGTGGCGTCCGCGTCCTCGATGACCGTGAAATTGACCGGCACGCCGGCCTCGCGCGGAAAGCGCTGCAGCACAGCCTCGCAAAAGGCGTGGATGGTGTTGATCTTGAGCCCGCCCGGCGTATCGAGCGCATGGGCGAAAAGGCTCCGTGCCCTAAGCTTTTCGGCCTCCGACGGGCGGTAATCCAAAAGCTTGAACAAATCTTCTTCCAGCCCGGCCTCGCCGGCCCGCGCCCACCCCGCCAGAATCCCCGTCACCCGGTGCCGCATTTCGGCCGCCGCCGCCTTGGTATAGGTCAGGCACAGGATTGCCTCGGGCTGCGCCCCGTCCAGCAACAGCCGCAGTACCCGGCGCGAGAGCACATAGGTCTTGCCCGACCCCGCATTGGCCGAAACCCAGGCATTGGCCCGCGGCTCGGCCACCCGCGCCTGCTTGGCATTGGTATCGGGCGGGACGCGAAGGATTTCTTGGCTCATTCGCCCTCCTCCCCGCCATCGAGCAGCGTCCATTCCTCGGTGCGCGCCAGATGGTCGTAATCGCCCTTGAACCGCTGGCTGGGCTTGGGCAGAACCCGCGCCGTCATCGGAAAATCGTCGCGCAGCAGCATCGCCGCCACATGGTTCTGGAACAGGGTGAAACTCGTATCGATGGCATCGGCAAGACTCATCCCGTCCGGCACCGCGTATTGGGTGATCTCAAGCGCCTTGGGTCCGTGCGAGAGCTTGATGAACGCCATATTTTCGGTCCGGCCCTCGGCCCCCACAAATCCGCCAACCCGTGCCATATGCGCTTCGAGCGGCAATTGCGGTGCAAAGAACCGCTTCATCTCCTTTGGCGCCGGCGCCTGACCTGTCTTGAAATCGATGATTTCGAGCCCGCCGCTCCGCGTCCTGTCGATCCGGTCGGCCCGCCCCGAAACAACGAAAGGCGGATCGGAGAGCGGCAATTCGATGCTGCCGGAAATCTCCGCCATCCGCGCCGCAATCTGGGGCCTGTCGCGCTCGAATTCGAGAAACGCCCGCGCAATCGCGCCAAACCGCGCCAGCCAGATGTCGCGCCGCGCCGGAATGGCATCGAGCCGCCCATAGCGTTCCTGGGCGATGGCCATGATCGCGTCAAACGCGCCGGCACTTTGCGGATCGTGCCCTTCGGTCAGAAAATCGCCCAAAATATCGTGGATCAGCGTGCCGCGCTCGGCATGATCGGGGTCGGCGCCAAGCGGATCGATGCGCCGCAGCCCCAGAACGTGGCGCGCGTAAAGATCGTAGGGCGACCGCAACAGCGTTTCCGCCTCGGTGATCGAGAGTTTGCGCGGGCGCATAAGCGCCGGCGGTTTGGGCGCCGGCCGCCCCGCCGGTTGCGGCGGCAATCCCGTGGCGTCGAGCCGCCGGGCCATCTCCACCCAGACCGCGCCGCGCTCCTGCATCTTCTTGTTGATCTCGGGCCCCGCAAAGGCTTCCAGCCGCTGGATCAGCCGCGAGGGATTGGCCGGCGATGTCCCGGCCCGCTCGGGCAGGGTAAACACGATTTCAGGCCCGCCCGCCGCCATCAGAAAATCATGAGCTGCCAGCCCATGCAGCTTTTCGGGCGGCTCCAGCCCGGCCGCCAGCCGCATGCCCCGGCTCATCCACGGCCCCGGATCGGCCACTTCCGGCCACACCGTTTCGATCATCCCGGCCAAAATCACTCGGTCGGCATCCATCAGCCGCGCTTCCAGCCGCCCGAACAATTGCACGTCCTCGGCATCGGGCTGGCGCGGCCGCACGCTCTGGCCGGCCATCAGCCCCTCCAGCGCAAACGCCAGCCCGCCGCCCGAAAGTCTTGGCCCCCGCGCGCCCTGCCGAGCCGCCAGCTCGATCCAGCGTGCCAGTTCGTCCTCGCCCTCCAGGGGCGCGATTTTTTCGTCTTGCGGTACGTCCCTCAACCGCTCGATTGTCTCGCCGATCACCTCAGCGACCGCGCTCGCCGCAAACTCATCCCGCGCCATCAGTCCGGCCAATGGCGCCAATCCCGCCTCCAGCGCATCGATCAATCCAAGAACCGCCTGCGCCTTGTCCGCATCGAGCTTGAGCGCCGGACGCCTGGTGATACCGTCGCGATTGTCGCTGACGGCGCGCCGCAAACCGTCAAAGCCGGGCAGGGGCCTTTGCCCGCGCAGGATCCCCAGATCGAGCCATTCGCTCGCCGGTGCCACCGCCCCCCGCCCCAGTCCCAGCGCCACATGCCGGTTGCGCAGCAGCGCCATGATATCGACGGCGTTCAGCCCATTGGCCAGAACGCTCACCGCTTGCCGCACCAGCCGCCCGGCGCGCGAGAGCAGCAATGGCGTCCCCGCCGCATCGTCGAGCGGCACGCCAAACCGCGCCAGTTCCGCGCAAATCCGCCGCGCCAGCGTCTGGTCGGGCGCAATGATCGCCACCGATTTGCCGTATTCCAGCGCGTCATGCACGCACACGGCAATGGCCCGGGCTTCTTCCTCCGGCGTGCGCGCCACGACCAGCGACAGCCCTTGTGTGCCTGCCTGCAGCTCTGCGCCCAGATCCTGCGCAACCGTCTGCCATTGCGCGGTGGCGTCCGGCAGCCCCAGCGCCGCATTCAAAATTTTGGTGCGCGGCGCCTCCTCAGGCGCCAGCTCGGTCACCGCCTCGGGCAGCGTGCCGACCCGCTTGAGCAGACGCGCCAGCCCGTATTGCGGATGCCCATGCGGATTGCGCTTCGGATCGTCCAGTGCGGCAAGGGTGCCGCCATCGATCCGCGTATCGAGCCCGGCCAGAACCACGGCCCCATTGGCCAGCTTTGCCACCGAAGCGATCAGGTCCGCCGTCGCCGGGATCGACCCGGTCGAACCGGCCACCACCACGGGTCTGTCCCCATGCACCAGCGCAAGTGATGCCGCCTTGCGCTCAAGCAGGATATTGGTGCGTTCGGCCGCCTCCATTTCACCTTCACCGGCCAGGATCTGCGGCCAGGCGTCCAGAACGAAGGTCACGAAATCGAGGTGCTCTTGCCATTGGGCGGGCAATTGATCGCTCTCGATGCTTTTCAGCGAACGCGGATCGCGCCGCGCAATGGTGAAATCGTCGATCAGCGTGCCCAGCGAATCGGCCAGCGCGAAAATTTCCGCCCCATTGGGCGCCCCTGAAACCCCGCCTAAACCCGGCGCCGAAAACGCACCCTCGCCCGTCACCGCCAGCCAGCGCTCGATGATTTCAGCCAGCAGCAGCCGCCGCTTGAACCTGTTGATCGCACCGGGCAACTCCACCGGCTCATAGGGCGGAATGAACGGTTCCTGGCTCGGATCGTCCCCGCCCAGCGGCCGTATGTCAGCCAACAGC
>PBNW01000009.1 GCA_002723255.1 Pelagibacterium sp.
CCCTTTCGGGAGTACGACGTGGACTCCCATCCTCGCCCGGCCATCCGTCCGCTTTGGGCCTTCCCTGCGGCGACCCGCATGGAACCCGGATCGGCCTGTCGGATGGGATCGAAGTGCCCGAGGGCCAATGCGGTCCTAAGGCTCGGACCCATGCTCCCCCTTCTCCAATCCCGCCCTCACCGGAAGCTCGTATGCATCCTCGTCTCTGGTGCAGCCGTGCGAGGAGAATGCCATGAGGGACTGGGGACGGGGATAAAGTTTTTTACGCAGCGTTTCCACCTTCACCCACGTCATCCTCGGGCGTTGCTGCCCTCGCGCATAGCGCTCCGGGCGTTCGCGCCTCAAATCGCTCCACCGGAGCGATTTGCCTACGGACGGCACTCACTCCCCGGGTCAAGCCCGAGGATGACGATGGGGGTGGGGCGAGCGACCGTGATAGGGCCGGGAGTGGGTCAAGCCCGAGAACGACAATGAGTGGGGTAAGTGGTGGCGAAAGACTGCGGAGGGCGCTTGCCTGCTCGCAGTCGACAATAGCCGGTCAAGCGGCCTGGTCGGCGTTGAAATCCCGCGCGATATTGAGAAAATTCTGCAGGATGGCGTGCCCGTTTTCCGAGGAAATGCTTTCGGGATGGAACTGGACTCCATGCACCGGCAAGTCGCGATGCTGGAGCCCCATGATCTGCCCGTCATCGGATCGGGCCGTCACGGTCAGTTCGGCGGGCAGGGGATCGTCACGCACCACCAGCGAGTGATAGCGGGTGGCCTCGAACTGCTTGTTGAGCCCGCGAAACACGCCACGCCCGTCATGGGTGATGGTGGAAACCTTGCCGTGCATCGGATGCGGCGCGCGCACCACGTCGCCACCAAAGGCCTGACCCATTGATTGCAGCCCCAGACAAACCCCGAACAGGGGGATTTCGCCTGCGAAACGCGAGATCAGCGGCAGGCAGATTCCTGCTTCGTTGGGCGTGCATGGACCGGGCGAAATGACGATAGCGTCGGGCGCCTTTTCGGCGACCTCATCGAGCGTGATCTTGTCGTTGCGCGCCACATCGACCTCGGCCCCCAGCTCGCCGATGTAATGGACGAGATTGTAGGTGAAGCTGTCGTAATTATCGATCATCAAGACGCGCATTTTTTACCCGCTACTGACCCACTTTGGCCTGGCCGGCATAGCGTAACGCTTCCTCGGCGGCGCTGAAAAGAGCCTTTGCCTTGTTCTCGCATTCGAGTTGCTCAAGTTCGGGCTTGGAATCGGCGACGATCCCGGCGCCGGCCTGCACATAGAGCTTGTTGTCTTTGAGGATTGCTGTGCGCAAGACGATGCACGTATCCATGCGCCCGTCAGCCCCGAAATAGCCCACGCACCCGGCGTAAACGCCACGCCGGGCCACTTCGAGCTCGTCGATGATTTCCATGGCGCGCACTTTTGGCGCACCCGAAACGGTGCCAGCGGGAAACCCGGCGGCCAGCGCATCGATATTGTCGTATTTGGGATCGAGCTTACCCACCACATTGGAAACGATGTGCATGACGTGGGAATAGTATTCGAGGAAATATTTGTCGGTGACCTTCACCGTCCCGATCTGCGACACGCGCCCCACATCGTTGCGGCCCAGATCGAGCAGCATCAGATGTTCGGACAATTCCTTGGGATCGGCCAGCAACTCCTCGGCCATCTCCTTGTCCTGTTCGGGTGTCGCGCCGCGTTTGCGCGTTCCGGCAATCGGGCGGATCGTGACTTCGCCCTCATCGACGCGGACGAGGATTTCAGGGCTCGATCCCGCCACGGCGAAGTCGCCGAAATCGAGGAAATACATATAGGGCGAGGGGTTGGTACGCCGCAGCGCGCGATAAAGCGCCGTGGGCGGCAAAGTGAAATCGGCGGAAAACCGTTGGCTGAGCACCACCTGGAAGATATCGCCCGCCGCGATATAATCCTGCGCCGTGCGAACCATCGCAAAGTAATCATCGCGCGAGGTGTTCGAGCTGATCTCGATCTTTGCCAGATCGGGAATTTCGCTCATGCGGGGCAGGGGCTTTTCCAGCCGCACGATCGCATCCTCGATCCGCTCATTGGCCGCTTCGAACGCCTGGCGGGCCGTGACGCCCTCGCGGGGATAGACCGGTGCGGTCAGAAACAATTCATCCTTGAGCGTGTCGAATACGGCAAGCAACGAGGGCCGCATCATAATCGCGTCCGGCACCCCGATCGAATCGGGATTGGTGTCGGGCAGCTCTTCCATGAACCGCACCATGTCGTAACCTAAATACCCGAACACGCCTGCCGAGTTGGCGGGCAACGCGTTAGGCATATCGATCTGGCTCTCGGCGATCAGCGCCCTCAGGGCGTCGAGGGGACGTTCACCGAGCGCACGATAGCCATCGGGGGCCGTTTGTGCAGAGCGGTTGATCTCAGCCACGCCATCGCGAACCCGCCACAACAGGTCGGGATCGAGCCCGATGATCGAGTAACGCCCGCGCACAGCACCCCCTTCGACCGATTCGAGAAGGAAGCTGTAGCGCCGCCCTTCGGCCAATTTCAGATAGGTACCGATCGGCGTTTCAAGGTCGGCCACGATGCGCTTGTAGAGAACCTGTCCCTTGCCCGCATCATAGATTTCCGTAAAGGAAACAGAGTCATAGCCGTCAGGCATGGCGAACCTATTCGAGCCCGATCACGCGATTGAGGGCTTCCTCATTGATCCTGATCCCAACGTCGGACCGGAGTCCTTCGACAAAATTGGCAAAGATCAGATCGGGGAAATCCACTTCCAGGGCCTCGGCAACCTGGGACGGAGCATCCTCCGCGGCCGGCGTCACATCGGTCACCTGGAATACAACGACATCGCCGTCCTGGGTCGAGACGTAATCGGCATACCCCTCACCGCCCTGGAACGCCGCCTGAGCCACGTCGGGGTCGACCGCAGCACCGGCCGTGTTGCGCGAAAAAGGTGCGGAACTCTGGGGAATCTGGCCCTGGTCGGCGGCGACCGTGAAGATGTCGCTGCCGCCATCGATTGCGGCCACGATATCATCTGCAGTGCGCGTCATTTCCATATCGGTCTGCAGATCCTGCCAGGCGGCGATCGCCTCATCCCGCACCTCGTCGAGCGTCTGGTCGCGCGCTGGCTGAACCTCGGAAAGCTCGAAGAAAACGGTGCGGTTCGAACCGAGGCTGATGGCCGGGGTCACGCGCGCATCGGGCGAGGCGGCAAACACCGCATTCGTGATCGTCTGGGTCGAACCTTGCGGAAGCGTCGCGATATCGGCCAATTGCGCCCCGTCCGCTGTCAGGTCCAGATCGTGGATCTCGAGCCCATACTGTTCGGCAACCTCGGAGATCGGTTGGAAAGCTGCCCGGGCTTCTTCGATTTCGTCGTAAACGTCAAAGAGCATATCCTGCGCCTTGCGCGCCGCAACCGACTGCTCGACCTGATCGCGCACGACCTCAAGCGGCTGCTGTCCGCCGTCCTCGATCGCACTCACCCAGATGACGCGATAACCATTGCTGCCTTCGAGGACGACATATCCGTTCTGCTCGAGCCCGAACGCGGCCTGCGCCAGATTGGCATCGGTGATCTGACTTTCCGCCAGCGTGCCGAGCGAGGCGACCTCGGTCTGCAAACCCGCTTCCGACACCACGCTCGCAAAGCTCGCGCCGCTTTCGGCTCCGTCGATAAACGGCTGCGCGGCTTCGGCATCAGGCAGAACCAACTGGCTGATTGTCCGGCGTTCGGGCGCAATGAATTGCCCGGAAATCCGGTCGTACTCGGCGGCAATTTCCTCCTCGGTGACCTCGATGCCCTGCGCCAGCGCATCGACTGTCAGGGGCAAAAGGCTTACCGACCGGGTTTCAACGGTGCGGAACCGGGCCTGGTTTTCCGCAAAGAACTGCTGCAATTGCTCGTCGCTAGGCTCTTCGGTCACCGAAAAAAGCACGGGATTGAGTTCGACATACTCGATGGTGCGCTGGTCGCCGTCATAGGACCGCGCAATATCGAGCGCGACCTGGGGAACGTCGGCGCCGGCGAAAATCGTTCCGATCTGCTCACGCGCCGCCGCGCGCCGCTGGAGGTTGAGATATTCGGTTTCGGTGTAGCCGGACTGGCGCAGCATGGAGACAAATTCGCTCGCGTCAAACAGGCCCAGCGCGCCGGCAAAGTTGGGATCCTGCCGCACAAGTTCCGCCAGCTTGGCATCCGAGGCGCCAAGCCCCAGATCGCTGGCCAGGATTTCGATCGATGCGTCATTGGCCAGCCGCGCGATGGCGGAATTGGGAATGCCGAAACTGACCGCCTGCTGAGCGCTCGGAGCCATACCGGTCTGCGCGGCGAACTGGTTGACCTGGCTGCGATAGACCCGGTCGAAATCGCGTACCGAAATGTTCTGGTCCCCGACCCGGGCCACCGTATTGGCGTTGAGGTCGAGAAAGACACTCGGAATGCCGAAACCGGCGACCGCGATGATCAGAACACCCAGGAAGACTTTGGCGACCCAGCTGCGGCCGAAATTGCGAAGATTATCGAGCATTTAGTACCGATCGGTTGAGGGCGGACTCTAGCCTATTGTCGTAGGTTCACCCTATGGCATTCCAAGCGCGCGCATAATAGACAGGGTGTATCGGGCCCTGCAAGCCGCACGCAGGACGCCCGGTTAAGCCATTCTCCGTGTGCGTGCAAGGTGTTGTTGGGGTAGGGGATGCAGGAGCGATTGCGGCCACTGATTGCCGGGAACTGGAAGATGAACGGAACAAGCGCAGCGCTCGAGCAGATCGCCCGGCTCAAGCCCCTTCTCGGTGAAGCCGGAAATATCGACAGTGACGTTCTTGTTTGTCCGCCAGCCACCCTTTTGGAACGTGCATCCCAGAGAGCCCAGGGCAGTACGCTCCGCATCGGTGGTCAGGACTGTCATGCAAACCCGAGTGGCGCCCATACCGGCGACGTCAGCGCCTCCATGCTGCTCGACGCCGGCGCCTCTTACGTTATCGTGGGCCATTCCGAGCGCCGCGCCGACCATGGCGAAACCAGCGAAACCGTCAGGGCAAAGGCTGCGGCCGCACTTGCCGCCGGACTTGTCCCGATCATTTGTGTCGGTGAGACCGAGGCCGAGCGCCTGGCAGGAACCGCGAATCAGGTGGTTGGCGAACAGGTCAAGTTTTCGCTGCCCGAAACCTTCGGCGAAACGCCGATCATCGTGGCCTATGAGCCCGTCTGGGCCATCGGCACCGGGCGGACACCCACGATTGACGATATCGCCCAGATGCATGCCCATATGCGCCAGCTCCTGGTCGCACGGTTCGGCAAGACCGGCGAAGCGGCCCTGCTGCTCTATGGCGGCTCGGGAAAGCCTTCCAACGCGGAAGAAATCCTGCGCACACCCAACGTCAACGGCGCACTGGTCGGCGGCGCGAGCCTTCTCGCCGACGACTTCTTTTCCATCATTGTCGCGGCCTGAAATGTGAACGGGAAACTGTCGCTCCGGAGGGCTGGCCAATGCCGATCTTTGCGTGTAGAACGCCCGCCAACGCGATGCCTGTGCAGAACCTTGCTTGCCGGCCGGACGGTCGGGGCAGGGCTTGAGCCGTTAAGCCTTCCCAGGCGAACACGAACCACGCGCATCTAAGAGATATTGCGTTGCCGGGATTCGCTTCCCATATGTCCCGGCTTGAGCGCGAGAGCATTTGAAGGACGAACCGTTAAATGGCCACAGTACTTATTGTCGCCTATCTGTTGATCGTGATCGCCATGATCGTGGTGATCCTGCTCCAGCGCTCCGAAGGCGGTGGCCTTGGGATGGGCGGCGGAGGTGGCGGCAATTTCATGTCCTCGCGCGGTTCGGCAAATCTTCTTACCCGGACCACTGCCATACTGGGTACGCTGTTCATGGTCACGGCCATTGGCCTCACCATCATCAGCCAGACCGATCGCAGCTCGACCTCGATCCTCGATCAGGCCGCGCAGAATCCAGACGGCACGCCAGCGACGGTGCTGGATGCTCTGGACGCCATGGGCACCGAAAACGACGATCTTGCCGTTCCCGCGCAGCCCGCCGCGACCAATGACGATCTGCTCGTGCCGGCGGCGCCCGACGAAGCGGCCCCGGCGGCTGAAGAACCTGCTGCCGAGCAACCCGAAGTGGTCGATCCCGGCGCGTCGATGATGTCGACAATGCCCGAGGAGCCCGCCGCCCAGGAGGCGCCGGCGCAGGAAACGGCGCCAAACTAGCGACGCCGGAATATGGTACGAAGAACGGGGATGGAAACATCCCCTTCTTTT
This sequence comes from Pelagibacterium sp., assembly GCA_002723255.1. Taxonomy (GTDB): domain Bacteria; phylum Pseudomonadota; class Alphaproteobacteria; order Rhizobiales; family Devosiaceae; genus Pelagibacterium; species Pelagibacterium nitratireducens. The sequence continues at coordinate 6,279 of PBNW01000009.1, forward strand.
TTGTGTGGGCGCGATCATTTTCGCGCTTCGAATCGAACGCGGCTTATGTAAGGTAAAACTCCATGGCTCGGTACGTTTTCATCACCGGTGGCGTGGTCTCCTCGCTCGGAAAAGGTCTTGCTTCGGCGGCGCTTGGCGCCGTGCTGCAGGCGCGTGGATACAAGGTTCGGCTGCGCAAGCTCGATCCTTATCTCAATGTCGATCCGGGCACGATGTCGCCCTATCAGCACGGCGAAGTTTTCGTGACCGACGACGGCGCGGAAACCGACCTCGATCTGGGCCATTACGAGCGCTTTACAGGCCGCTCTGCCAACCAGAAAGACAATGTGACCACCGGCCGGATCTATTCCGACATCCTGACCAAGGAACGCCGCGGTGATTATCTCGGCGCCACCGTACAGGTGATCCCCCACGTCACCGACGAGATCAAATCCTTTGTCACCTCCGACAATGACGATTTCGATTTCGTTTTGTGCGAGATCGGCGGCACGGTTGGCGATATCGAAGCCATGCCGTTTCTCGAAGCCATTCGCCAGCTCGGCAATGAACTGCCGCGCGGCGATGCGGTGTTCGTGCATCTGACCCTGATGCCATTCATCCCCAGCGCCGGCGAACTCAAGACCAAACCGACCCAGCACTCGGTCAAGGAACTGCGCTCGATCGGCATTCAGCCTGACATTCTGCTGATCCGCTGCGACCGGCCGATTCCGGAAGGCGAAAAGCGCAAGCTTTCCCTGTTCTGCAACGTGCGGCCCTCGGCAGTCATTCAGGCGCTCGATGTCGCCTCGATCTACGACGTGCCGATTGCCTACCACGAGGAAGGACTGGACGACGAAGTGCTGGCCGCCTTCGGGATAAAGGACGCTCCTGCACCCGAACTCGATGGCTGGCGCGAGATTTCGCGCCGCGTCCACGAGCCCGAAGGCACGGTCAATATCGCCATCGTGGGCAAATATACAGGGCTCAAGGATGCCTATAAGTCGCTGTCCGAGGCCCTGGCGCATGGCGGCATCGCCAACAACGTCAAGGTCAACCTCGAATGGATCGATTCCGAGGTGTTCGAGCGCGACGATCCGGCGCCTTACCTTGAAGGTATCCACGGCATTCTCGTGCCTGGCGGTTTTGGCGAGCGCGGCTCGGAAGGCAAGATCAATGCAGCGCGGTTCGCCCGTATCCGCGACGTTCCCTATTTCGGAATCTGTTTCGGCATGCAGATGGCCTGCATCGAAGCCGCCCGCAACACAGCCCACATCCCCAAAGCCTCTTCGACCGAATTCGGTCCGACCAGGGAAGCTGTCGTGGGGCTGATGACCGAATGGGTCAAGGACAATGAAAAGCGTGCCGGTTCGGACAAGGATCTGGGTGGCACCATGCGCCTTGGCGCCTATCCCGCCCAGCTCGTGCGCGGCAGCCGGGTGGCAGACATCTACGGCACCAACCGGATTTCCGAGCGCCATCGGCACCGCTACGAAGTCAACATGACCTACCGCAAGGTGCTGGAGGCCAATGGGCTTTTGTTCTCGGGTCTTTCGCCGGACGGGATGCTGCCCGAAATCGTCGAGCGCACGGATCACCCCTGGTTCATCGGGGTCCAGTACCATCCCGAACTCAAATCCCGCCCGTTCGAGCCGCACCCCTTGTTCCGCTCGTTCATTGCGGCCGCGGTCGAACAGAGCCGTCTGGTTTAGGGCAGGGAGCCGGGTAATGGCCGAGATCGTCAATCTCCGTCAGGCCCGCAAGAACAAGCTGCGCGCTGAAAAAGAGCGCGCAGCGGATGCCAATCGCGCCAAATTCGGCCGCGGCAAGGCCGAACGCCAGGCGGCCGAGAAACAGGCTGGCCGCGACGCGAAACATCTCGATCTTCACAAACGTCAATCCCAAGACGACCAGTAGGAACCCGATCCGTTCAGGGGCGTTGTGCACGCTCATAACAAAAGACCCCAAAACGGAGGTTGCTCATGCCTACTGCATCCGGACACACAACCGCCATCCGCGCCACGCGCGCTGTTGGCACCGATGTCTATAATCTCGATGGAAAGAAGATTGGCACGGACGAAGACATCGTTCTCGACAAGACCGACAATTCCATAATGTTTGCCGTTGTCGGTTTCGGCGGTTTCCTTGGAATGGGCGAGAAGTTTCACGCTCTTCCCTGGGCAACGCTCGATTACGATCAGGACCAGGAGGGCTATGTCGTGCCCTTCACCCGCGACGAGCTTGAAGCAGGTCCAGCCGACACCATCACCGAGTTGACCAAGGATGACGGGCTTCATGCCCGCCAGGAAGCCTATTCCTATTACAAGGTCGATCCATACTGGCATTAGCCGCAAGTAATATAAGCAATGGCCCATGCGGCCCGATGCTCTGTCATCGGGCCGTATTATTTTTGCGCCAAGCCCTTCCTAAGCCGGGCCGCCTTTATTAGAAGGGCTGCAACCGGCATTCCCCATGAAACGAAGGGCGCTTCTATGTCTGCAATTGTTGACGTCATTGGCCGTCAGATATTTGACAGCCGCGGCAATCCGACCGTCGAAGTCGACGTGGTTCTCGATGACGGCAGCTTTGGCCGTGCCGCGGTGCCCTCGGGCGCTTCCACCGGCGCGCATGAAGCTGTCGAGCTGCGCGATGGCGGCGAAGCCTATCTGGGCAAGGGCGTGCTGAACGCCGTCGATAACGTCAACACCCTGATCGCCAGCGAGATCGAGGGCCTCGACGCCCTCGACCAGATCGCCCTCGATCAGGCGATGATCGACCTTGACGGCACACCGAACAAGGCCAGGCTCGGCGCCAACGCCATTCTCGGCGTATCGCTGGCCGTGGCCCGCGCCGCTGCCGAATCCAGCGCGCTTCCGCTTTGGCGTTATGTCGGCGGCCCGAATGCTCGTCTTTTGCCAGTGCCGATGATGAACATCATCAATGGCGGCGAACATGCCGACAACCCGATCGACATCCAGGAATTCATGATCATGCCGGTCGGTGCGGACTCGATCGCTGACGCGGTGCGGATCGGTTCGGAAATCTTCCATACCCTGAAAAAGGGGCTGGCTGCCGAGGGGCACAATACCAATGTGGGTGACGAAGGTGGCTTTGCACCCAATCTCAATTCCACCGAGGACGCCCTTGGCTTCATCATGAAGTCGATTGAAAAGGCCGGCTACGCACCGGGCGAGGACGTCTATCTGGCGCTCGATTGCGCTTCGACGGAATTCTTCAAGGATGGCAGCTACAATCTCAAGGGCGAGAGCAAGACGCTGGGTTCGGACGACATGGTCCGTTACCTTGAAGACCTCACCACCCGCTTCCCGATCATCTCGATCGAAGACGGCATGGCCGAAGACGATTGGGAGGGCTGGAAGGCCCTGACCGAAGCCATCGGCTCGAAGGTTCAGTTGGTCGGCGACGATCTGTTCGTCACCAATACCGAGCGCCTCAATTCGGGCATCAAGATGGGTGTTGCCAACTCGATCCTCGTCAAGGTCAACCAGATCGGCTCGCTCTCGGAAACCCTGCAGGCCGTCGAGATGGCGCACAAGGCGTCCTACACCTCGGTCATGTCGCACCGTTCCGGTGAGACCGAGGACTCGACAATCGCCGATCTCGCCGTCGCGCTCAATTGCGGGCAGATCAAGACCGGCTCGTTGGCCCGCTCGGACCGGCTAGCCAAGTACAACCAGCTGATCCGCATAGAAGAGTTCCTTGGGACCTCGGCGCGTTACGCCGGCCGTTCTATCCTCAAGGGGCAGTAACAGGGCAGGGGGCGCCTCGGGCGCCCCTTTTTCGATGCGATCACGCGCCGTTGGCAGCGCCGGAAACCAGTCCTTAAGCATAGCTGTGCGATAAGGAGCCTTCCAGTTCCTGCGTATCGTCCGATCTCATGCCCACCCGCGTCAAACGCCCATCGATCCTGGTCAAGCTCGGCATCACCGCCGGCCTGCTCGCGTTTCAGGGCTATCTGGGTTATCATGTCGTCACCGGAACGTTCGGGATCGACAGCCAGCGGGAAATGTTGGAAGAAATCAAGGTGCTGGAGGCCCGCAGGGCGGCTCTCGAAACCGAGATCGATTCCTATGAGCATCGGATAGCCCTGTTTGACCCGCGGCGGCTCGATCCAGACATCCTGACGGAGCGGGCCCGCGCGCTTCTCGGCCTGGTGCATCCCGACGACATCATAATCGTTCCCGACGATCCAAGTTAATCGGATTGCGGTTAAGAAATAAAATTAACCGCAATTATGTTTATCGTCTTTTGTGCTATGAAATCAATGATATGCGTATTGTTTCGGCTTCGTAGCGGCGCTTGGCGTCTGGCGTCCTTCGGTCTATTGTGCATCAATGCATTCAGCATCCCGTCCAGCCTCCAAAAGGGTGGCGGCAGCGATGACGTTCTTTCCGGAGATATCGCATGGCGCGTAAAGCGACGGCCGCCAAGGCCAAATCCAATGCCCCCGAATTCACAAAGGAAGAGGAACTCCACGCTTTCCGCGAAATGCTGCTTGTCCGGCGCTTTGAAGAAAAAGCCGGCCAGATGTACGGCATGGGTCTGATTGGCGGGTTCTGTCACCTTTACATCGGCCAGGAAGCTGTCGTTACCGGCATCACCATGGCGTCCAAGAAGGGCGAAGACGCCCAGATTACCGGCTATCGCGACCACGGGCACATGCTGGTCATGGGGCTCGACCCCAAAGGCGTCATGGCCGAGTTGACCGGCCGCAAGGGCGGGCTGTCCAAGGGCAAGGGCGGCTCGATGCACATGTTCTCCAACGAACATCGTTTTTATGGCGGCAACGGCATCGTCGGGGCGCAGGTTTCGCTTGGTACCGGGCTGGCCTTCGCTTCGAAATATCGCGGCGATGGATCGGTTTCGATCACCTATTTCGGTGACGGTGCGGCCAATCAGGGCCAGGTCTATGAGAGCTTCAACATGGCCAAGCTCTGGAAGCTGCCGGTCGTCTATGTGATCGAGAACAACAAATACGCCATGGGCACCTCCGTCGAGCGATCCGCCTCGACCACCGATCTGTCCCAGCGCGGTGTGTCCTTCGGCATCGAGGGCGAACAGGTCGACGGCATGGATGTGCGCATGGTCAGGGAAGCCGCCGAGCGGGCCATCGAACATGCCCGGTCGGGCAAGGGGCCCTATATTCTCGAAATGCTGACCTATCGCTATCGCGGCCATTCCATGTCCGATCCGGCCAAGTACCGCTCCAAAGACGAAGTGACCACCATGCGCTCCGAGCGCGATCCGATCGAGCAGGTCAGAAAGCGCATTCTCGAGCAGAAATTTGCCAGCGAGGACGAACTCAAGGATATCGAAAAGGATATTCGCGCCATCGTCACGGAAGCCGCGGACTTTGCCACCAACGATCCCGAGCCCGAAACGTCCGAGCTCTATACCGACATCACCGTATAAGCGCCGGCAGGGAGACCTCACGATATGCCAACCGATATTCTTATGCCCGCGCTCTCGCCCACCATGGAAGAGGGCACTCTTGCCAAGTGGATCGTCAAGGAAGGTGACAAGGTCGGCCCCGGCGATGTCCTGGCCGAGATCGAGACCGACAAGGCCACCATGGAAGTCGAGGCCGTCGATGAAGGCGTGATCGGCAAGATTTTCGTCGCCGAGGGCACCGAAGGCGTCAAGGTCAACACCCCGATCGCCGCGTTGTTGGGCGAGGGTGAGAGCGCCGACGATGTCGCGACGCCCGAAATTGGCTCCGACGAGCCAAAGGAATCCGAAAAGCCCGGCCCCGATACCGAAGCGGCCGAAAAAACCGAGCCCACGACAAAGGCCAAGGACGCCCCCGCCGCGCCGCAGTTCAAACCGCAGGACGATCCCGATATCCCCGACGATGTCGAGATGGTGACCATAACGGTTCGTGAAGCCCTGCGCGACGCCATGGCCGAGGAAATGCGCGCCGACAAGGACGTCTTTGTCATGGGCGAGGAAGTGGCCGAATATCAGGGCGCCTATAAGGTCACCCAGGGCCTGCTGCAGGAATTCGGCGCCGAGCGGGTTATCGATACCCCGATCACCGAGCATGGCTTTGCCGGTCTGGGCGTGGGCGCGGCGTTTGCGGGCCTCAAGCCCATCGTCGAGTTCATGACGTGGAACTTTGGCATGCAGGCCATCGACCAGATCATCAATTCCGCCGCCAAGCAGCTCTACATGTCGGGGGGGCAGGTGACCGCGCCCATGGTGTTCCGTGGCCCCAACGGTGTTGCTTCGCGCGTCGGTGCCCAGCACAGCCAGGATTATTCGGCCTGGTACAGCCACGTTCCCGGCCTGACCGTTATCGCGCCCTATACCGCGGCCGACGCCAAAGGGCTGCTCAAGGCCGCGATCCGGTCGCCCAATCCGGTCGTCTTCCTCGAAAACGAACTTCTTTATGGCACCACCGGCGAAGTGCCCAAGATGGACGATTTCGTTCTGCCGATCGGCAAGGCGCGCATCGCGCGTGAAGGCAAGGACGTGACCATCGTGTCCTTCTCCATGGGCATGCGCTACGCCACCCAGGCCACCGAAAAGCTGGTTGCCGCCGGCGTCGATGTCGAACTGATCGACCTGCGCACCCTGCGTCCGCTCGATATCGATACGGTGATTGAATCGGTGAAAAAGACCGGTCGCATCGTTACCGTCGAGGAAGGTTGGCCGCAGGGCGGTATCGGCTCGGAAATCTCGGCCCGCCTCATGGAACGCGCCTTCGATTACCTCGACGCACCGGTCACCCGGGTGACCGGCAAGGACGTGCCCATGCCCTACGCCGCCAACCTCGAAAAGCTGGCCCTGCCCAGCGTCGACGAGGTCATCGCCGCGGTCAACGCCGTCACCTACCGCAGCTAAGGGAGGCTCTTGCGATGCCTATCAACATCACGATGCCCGCCCTGTCGCCCACCATGGAAGAGGGCACTCTGGCCAAGTGGCACGTCAAGGAAGGCGATAGCGTTTCGTCCGGAGACGTGATCGCCGAGATCGAAACCGACAAGGCGACCATGGAAGTGGAAGCGGTCGACGAAGGCACCATCGGCAAGATTCTGGTCTCCGAAGGCAGCGAGAACGTCAAGGTCAACGCCGTGATTGCCGTCCTGCTCGAAGAGGGCGAGAGCGCCTCCGACATCGACGAGGCCGCACCCGCCCCCACGACCGAAGCGCCGAAGACCGAAGCGCCGAAGGACGAACCCAAGGCTGATGCCGAGGAACCCAAGGCAGAGGAAAAGTCGAAAGACACGCCCAAGGCGCCGTCTTCGAGCTCCGATGCCAAGCCAGCTCCCGAGCCGCTTCCCGCGCCCAAGTCTGACGGCAAGCGCGTTTTCGCCTCGCCACTGGCGCGGCGTCTCGCCAAGGACGCCGGGATCGATCTTGCCGCCGTTTCCGGCTCGGGCCCCAAAGGGCGCGTGATCAAGGCCGATATCGAGAAGGCCAAAAAGGACGGCGTTTCGACAAAGCCGGGCACGGCCCCCGCCACCGGTGCGCCACTGGCTGCCGGTCTGGGCAAGAACCAGGTTCTGGCCATGTACGAGGAGGGCACCTATGACATCGTGCCCAATGACGGCATGCGCAAGACCGTTGCCGCCCGCCTGACCGAATCCAAGCAGACCGTGCCGCATTTCTATCTTACGCTCGATTGCAATATCGACGCGCTGATGAAAGCGCGTGAGGAAATCAACGCGGCCGCTCCCAAAGACAAGGACGGCAAACCCGGCTACAAGCTTTCGGTCAATGATTTCATCATGAAGGCCTGGGCCATTGCGCTTCAGCAGGTGCCAAAAGCCAACGCCACATGGGCCGGAGATTCGATCCTCTATCATCACCGCTCGGATGTCGCCGTGGCGGTCGCCGTGCCTGGCGGGCTGTTCACCCCGGTCGTCAAATCCTGCGACACCAAGAGCCTTCGCCAGATTTCCGACGAGGTCAAGGATCTGGCCACCCGCGCCCGGTCGAAAAAGCTTGCTCCCCATGAATATCAGGGTGGCGCGTCGGCGGTCTCCAATCTGGGCATGTACGGCATCAAGCATTTCGGCGCCGTCATCAACCCGCCGCACGGCACCATCCTTGCCGTCGGTGCGGGCGAAGAGCGGGTCTATGCGGAAAAGGGTCAGATCAAGACCGGCAGCTTCATGACCGTGACGCTTTCATGCGATCACCGCTCGGTCGATGGAGCCCTCGGGGCAGAAGTTCTGGCCGCGTTCAAGAAGCTGATCGAAACGCCCGTGATGATGCTGGCTTGAGGCGCCCCTGATGAAAACCATCCTCGCCTATGGCGACAGTCTCACCTATGGCTCCGACGCTGTCGTACAGGGCCGGCGCCACGCCTATGAAGACCGTTGGCCGACCCGGCTCGAAGTCGGGCTGGGCGGCAAGGCGCGGGTTATTGCCGAAGGTCTGGGCGGTCGTAGCACCGCCTTTGACGACTTCACCACCACGGCAGACCGCAATGGCGCGCGTATCCTGCCGACGCTGATCCACAGCCACGCCCCGCTCGATGCCGTCGCCATCATGCTCGGCACCAACGACATGAAAAGCTTTGTCTGCGGCAGTGCCCTGGGCGCTTCGCGCGGCATCAAGCGGCTGGGTGAAATCGTCAGAGCAGAGGCTCCGCAAGCTCAGCTTCTCCTGATATCACCACCCCATTGCATCGAACCGGCCAGCCCCCCGCTGGACCCCAGGTTCAGTGAGACAATCGCGGAAAGCCGCCAGCTGGCGCACCATTACAAGCGTGTCGCCGACGAACTTGGCTGCCAATTCTTCGATGCGGCAACGGTCGCCAAAGCCGATCCGGCTGATGGCGTGCATCTCGACCCGGCCAACACACGCGCAATCGGCGACGCACTGGCGCCGCTCGTCAAGGACATGCTGGGGCTCTAGCCCCGAACCAAGAGGAAAGCCATGGCAGATCAATACGATATCATCGTGATCGGCGCCGGTCCCGGCGGCTATATTGCGGCCATCCGCGCGTCCCAGTTGGGCCTCAAGGCCGCAATCGTCGAGCGCGAGCACATGGCGGGCATCTGTTCGAACTGGGGCTGCATCCCGACCAAGGCGCTGCTGCGCTCGGCCGAAATCTACGGCCACATGGATCATGCCAAGGATTACGGGCTGACAGCCGACACGTTCGGGTTCGATATCGAGGCCATCGTCAAGCGCTCGCGCGGTATTGCCGGCCGGATGAATGATGGCGTTCAGTTCCTGATGAAAAAGAACAAGGTCGATATCATCTGGGGCGAGGCAACCATCACCAAGCCCGGTGAGATCAAGGTCGAGGCGACCAAAAAGAAGGCCGTCGAACCTCAGCATCCCAAACCCAAGACGACACTGGGCGAAGGCACCTACAAAGCCAAGAACATCATCGTCGCGACTGGCGCGCGCCCGCGCGTGCTGCCCGGCATCGAACCGGATGGCGATAAGATCTGGACCTATTTCGAAGCCCTCAAGCCTGCGAAGATGCCGAAATCCGTGGCCGTGATGGGGTCGGGCGCAATCGGCATTGAATTCGCCTCCTTCTATCGCTCGCTTGGCGCCGAAGTGACCGTTATCGAACTGCTGCCGCAGATCATGCCGGTCGAGGATGCCGAGATCGCCGGTCTGGCCCGCAAGCGATTCGAAAAGCGCGGCATTTCGATTTTGACCGATGCCAAGGTGTCCAAGGTCGACAAATCCAAGGACGGGATTACCGCCCATGTCGAGCTCAAGAACGGCGACAAGAAGGAAATCAAGGCCGATGTCCTGATTTCTGCCGTTGGGGTTCAGGCCAATTCGGAAAATCTCGGGCTGGAAAAGGCTGGCGTCAAGATTGACCGCGGCGTCATTGTCGTGGATGGCCATGGCCGCACCAATGTTGACGGCATCTGGGCCATCGGCGATGTCGCCGGCCCCCCAATGCTGGCCCACAAGGCCGAGCACGAGGCCGTGCTCGCCGTCGAAACCATCGCCGGCAAGACGGTTCATGGCCTCGACAAGTCAAAGATCCCCGGTTGCACCTATTGCGAACCGCAAGTGGCCAGCGTCGGCATGACTGAAGCGAAGGCCAAGGAAGCCGGCCGCGACATCCGCGTCGGCCGTTTCCCTTTCGTGGGCAACGGCAAGGCAATCGCGCTGGGCGAGCCCGATGGTCTGGTCAAGACCATCTTCGACAAAAAGACCGGCGAGCTTTTGGGCGCACACATGGTCGGCGCCGAAGTGACTGAACTGATTCAGGGCTTTGTGGTGGCGATGAATCTCGAAACCACCGAGGAAGACCTGATGCACACCATCTTCCCCCATCCGACCCTGTCGGAAACGATGAAGGAGAGTGTACTTGACGCATACGGTCAGGCACTCAACATATGAAATGGCTCAGGGCTTTGCCGGCCGATCGTTCGTAAAGTAAATTCAAGGTTGATAATTCGGTAAGCAATTCATCCAATGTCCTCTCAGGAAGGAAGGCACCCGTGGTAAATATGGAGCGGATAGATATCTGAAACCGTCCATATTGGGGTTCGTCATGGCTCAAGAGCTCTTGATGTACTGGGTGCTGGTCGGACTGGTTATTGGCCTGATCGGCGCATTTCTGTTTGGAACCAACTTGATCTGGCGTTATCTGGCCGCAGGCGTGGCCGGATCGCTCGCGGTAAGTTTCGCCATTGCCTATTTTGGCATTGACGTACCGATAGCAAACTGGCTCATGCGCCAGCTCAGCGTGGCAGCCGCTGGGGCCGTATTCGTCGTAACCTTTGTCAGGGTGTTGGACACATCAGCCTGACGGGTTCGGAAAAGGACACAATGGTCACTCTTCTCGATACCGTAGGCACCAAATCTCCAAGACACCCTGAAAAGGCGAAGCGTCCCGACACCGAGATGCTGCGCAAGCCCGACTGGATCCGGGTCAAGGCGCCCGGTTCGGCCGTTTACCGCGAAACCCAACAGATCGTGCGCGAGAACAATCTCGTCACCGTTTGCGAGGAAGCGGGCTGTCCCAACATCGGCGAGTGCTGGAGCAAGAAGCACGCCACGATGATGATCATGGGCGAAATCTGCACCCGCGCCTGCGCCTTCTGCAATGTGCGCACCGGTCTGCCGACCGCGCTCGACCCCCATGAGCCCGAAAACGTTGCAAAGGCCGTCGAAAAACTTGGCCTCGAACATGTCGTCATCACTTCGGTCGACCGCGACGATCTCGCCGACGGCGGTGCGCAGCATTTCGCCGACGTTATCCGGGCCATCCGCGCCCGCAATCCCAGAACCACCATCGAGATTCTGACGCCCGATTTCCTGCGCAAGCCGGGCGCTCTGGAAACCGTCGTTGCGGCAAAGCCTGACGTCTTCAACCACAATCTTGAAACCGTACCGTCCAAATACCTCACGGTCCGCCCGGGCGCGCGCTATTTCCATTCAATCCGGCTTCTACAGCGGGTCAAGGAACTCGATCCGCAGATGTTCACAAAGTCCGGCATCATGGTCGGGCTGGGCGAAGAGCGCAACGAAGTGCTTCAGCTCATGGACGATCTGCGCGTCGCAGACGTCGATTTCCTCACCATCGGTCAGTACCTCCAGCCGACCCGCAAGCATCACAAGGTCGAGCGGTTCGTGACTCCCGAGGAGTTCAAATCCTTTGCTACGGTCGCCAAGACCAAGGGCTTCCTTCTGGTGTCGTCGAGCCCGCTCACTCGCTCCTCGCACCATGCGGGCGAGGATTTCGCCGCCCTGCGCAAGGCGCGGCAGGAAAAACTCGGACTGGCTTGATGCAGAAGCATTTGGAGCGGCATGTGCCGCACTCGGCAGCGCAAATGCTTGCGTTGGTGGCGGACGTCGACACTTATCCCAAATTCATCCCCCACTGCGAGCGCATGGAAGTGCGCCGCGATGCGGCAAATCCGAACGAAAAATTCGATGCCCGCATGCACATCCGCTTCGGCCCGATCAGCCAGGCTTATACCAGCCGGATCGCGGTCGATCCTGAAGCGATGACATTGAAGGCCAGAGCAGTTGATGGCCTGTTCAGCCATCTCGACAGCACCTGGCGCTTCACCGAAGACGGGCAGGGGACCGCTATCGTCTTCGACATCGACTTCAAGATCGCCAATCCGCTGATCCGCTCAGTGGCCGAACCCGCTTTCGCGGCAAAGCAGGAAGAGATCATGGATGCGTTTGTGGCCGAGGCCCACAAGCGCTACGGGGCGTAAACCTCCATCACCATTTCCAGCGCCACGCGCACCGTGGCCTGCCGGACCATGTCGCGGCCCAGATCGCCGAACCGCTCTTCGCGATGATGTGTCCCATCGGGTGTGGCCAGTCCGAAATGAACCAGCCCGATCGGCTTTTCGTCCGATCCGCCGCCCGGCCCGGCGATGCCGGTTACCGAAATCGCCAGGTCTACGCTGGCCTTGCGTAAGGCGCCTTCGGCCATGGCGCGCGCTACCGGTTCTGAAACCGCCCCGTATTGCGCGATCAATGCCGCGGGCACACCGATCATTGCTGTCTTGGCATCGTTGGAGTACGTGACAAACCCGCCATAGAGCATGCCGGACGACCCCGAGACCGAAGTGATCGCCCCGGCGATCAGCCCACCCGTGCAGCTTTCCGCCGTCACCATCATATGACCGGCCAGGATCAGCCGGTCATTGACCTTCTTTGCCAGTGCCAGCGTTTCGTTATCGAGCATCGTCTAACTCCGCGGCAGTTCGATGGTGGCAACGGCCTGCGCTGCGATACCTTCCTCACGACCGGTAAAGCCGAGGCGCTCCGAAGTGGTTGCCTTGATCGCAACCCGATCCACACTCACTCTCGCAATTTCCGCAATCCGCGCCCGCATGGCCCCGACATGAGGGCCGATTTTTGGATGCTCGCAGATGATCGTTGCGTCCATATGGACGAGTCGCCCGCCGCGCTGCCGAACCAGCTCCGACGCGTGTTCGAGAAAGATCGAGGAGTCGGCATCCTTCCACTTCATTTCACCGGGCGGGAAGTGCTTGCCGATGTCTCCATCGGCCAGCGCGCCGTAAATGGCATCCGCAAGAGCATGCAGCACCACGTCCGCATCCGAATGCCCCTTGAGCCGGGCGGTGTGCGGAATGGCGATATTGCCCAGAACGACGGCGTCGCCCTCGGCAAAGGCATGAACGTCATAGCCCGATCCGACCCGTGTTTCCATCGTCTGTCCCTCAGTCATCATGCGCTCGGCCCGCTCGAAATCATCAGGCAGCGTTATCTTGATGTTGCGTGTATTGCCTTGTGCAAGAGCAACGCTCAAACCGGCCCATTCGGCGATCGCTGCATCATCGGTAAATCCGTCGCTCATTTCGATGGCACGTCTGTGCGCGTTGTAAATGGCGTTGAAATGAAATCCCTGCGGCGTCTGCGCGGCAAAAAGCTGGGTGCGGTCCTCGGTACCGCCCACAGTCTTGCCATCGAGCGAACGCTTGATCGTGTCCGTCACCAGCGTCACCGGTAGCGCACCATCGGCGTCGGCCAGTGCCGCAATGACGTTGCCGATCAGGGCAGCATCGACAAACGGGCGGGCACCGTCGTGGATGAGCACGATATCGGGAGACTGGCCGGCCAGCGATTCCAGTCCCTTCAGCACAGAAACCTGCCGTGTCTCCCCGCCAATGACCGGAGCTGCCAGCCTTGCGTCAGAAAGACCCAGATCGGCAAACATCTCTTCCTGTCCTGCACCAATAACTGCTATGACACGGTCGATTGCCTTCACCGCCAGCAATGCGTCGAGCGTTCGGGTCAGCAGAGGTTTTCCGGCCACCGAACGGTACTGTTTGGGAAGGCCGATGGTGCCCGCCCGCTCTCCGCGTCCCGCAGCGACAACCAGCGCAACGATCGTTTTGTCTTCGCTCATAAAACCCTGCTCGATCCCTGCAACGCGTTGCGCAAACTTCGTCCGCAATTAAAGCCCAACGCCCTGCGAAACAAGGTCAGCACCGCTGTCTTTAGCAAACTGATCTCACATCAGCCATTGAACGGGATCGAATTTTGACTAATCTGTCACCAAATTTGAGCCCTTGTATAGTTTTAAGGCAATAAATTGGCCAAACGTGCCTGCGAAATAAGCATAGACGACCTCCGCCTGCCAAATCGCGCCTTCCTTGCGCCCATGGCCGGAATTACCGACCGCCCGATGCGCGATCTTGCCGCGCGGTTCGGGGCGGGGCTGGTGGTATCCGAGATGATTGCCAGTGCAGCCCTTGTCACGGGCCACAAGGAGATGATCCGCAAGCTGGCGCCCAGCCACGGCCTGCCCCATATCGTGCAGCTTGCCGGATGTGAGGCCGATTGGCTGGTGCGCGGTGCCCGGATAGCCGAGGAGGCGGGGGCCGACGTCATCGATATCAATTTCGGCTGCCCTTCAAAGCGCGTCACCAACGGATTTGCCGGGTCCGCACTGATGCGGGTGCCAGATATCGCCCTCTCGCTCGTCGAGGCAGTCGTCGCCGCCACCAGCCTGCCCGTTACCGTCAAAATGCGCCTCGGCTGGGATGACGACAACCTCAACGCCGCCGATATCGCCCGCCGCGCCGAGAACGCCGGGATCAAAATGATCACGGTGCACGGCCGCACCCGCCAGCAGTTCTACAAGGACACGGCCCGCTGGCACCTCGTCAAGCCGGTCACGGAGGCCGTCAATATTCCTGTCGTCGTCAATGGCGATATTCTCGGACCGGACGAGGCCGATATCGCGCTGGACCAATCGGGCGCCGATGCCGTCATGATCGGCCGTGGCGCCCAGGGCCAACCATGGATCGTCGGGCAGGTGGCCGCCCATCTCGATGGACGCAAAGCCCCGGCCACGCCCAAGGGTAGCGAGCTGATCGACCTTGTCGCCGCCCACTACCAGGACATGCTGTCCGAATACGGCATCGAACTCGGCGTTCGCGTGGCGCGCAAGCACATTGGCTGGTACCTCGATGCTGCTGGCGAAGTGTCCAATGCGGCCCGCCGCCCGATCATGACCGAAAACGACCCCCACGCCGTCCTGCGCCTGCTGCCTCAACTTTTCGAACAAACATGGAGCCAGGCCGCATGAGCGCGCTTATGGAACTCGATCTCCATACCTCCATACTCCAGTCGTTGCCCCAGCCGGTCATCGTCTGTGCTCAGGACGGCTCGATAACTTTTGCCAATTACGCGGCCGAGGCGTTCTTCCACGCCTCCGCATCCATCCTGACGCGCCAGAAACTGTCCGATTTCATTGCGTTCGGCTCACCCATTCTGGGCCTGATCGAAAGCGTCGCGTCCCGGCTCGCACCAATGATCGAATATCGCGTTCAGGTCGGCACCGCCCGGGTGATCGAAGACAGGATCGCCGACGTCTATGCCAGCCCCATTCCCGAAATGCCCGGTCACGTCACGCTCATCTTCCAGGAGCGGACAATGGCCGACAAGATCGACCGCCAACTCGTATCGCGCGGGGCGGCGCGTTCGGTGACCGGCCTGGCCTCCATGCTGGCCCATGAAATCAAGAACCCGCTCTCGGGCATCCGCGGCGCCTCCCAATTGCTCGAGCAATCGGCAACGGGAGACGACCGGGCGCTGGCACGTCTCATTCGCGACGAAACCGACAGGATTGTCGATCTCGTCGACCGCATGGAGGTGTTTGGCGACGAACGGCCCGTCGAACGGACACCGATCAATATTCACGTCATTCTCGAACGGGTAAAGCTGCTCGCCGCCAACGGCGTGGCCAAGGGCATCACGTTTTCAGAGGATTACGACCCGAGCCTGCCGCCGGTGCTCGGTGACCGCGACCAGCTGATCCAGATTTTCTTGAATTTGATTAAGAACGCCGCAGAAGCACTTGAAAGAACAAACAAACCGGAAATTCGGATTTTGACAGCATTCCGACCGGGCATCCGTATCAGCGTTTCGGGAAACAGCAATCGGGTCTCACTGCCGCTTGAAATCGTTATCGAAGACAATGGGCCCGGCGTGCCATCCGACATCCTGCCGTTCCTGTTCGATCCGTTCGTCACGACAAAGCTCTCGGGCTCGGGCCTTGGCCTGGCGCTCGTCGCAAAAATCGTGGGCGACCATGGCGGCGTCATCGATTGCGACAGCAAGCCGGGACGAACGCGCTTCCGTATCCTGTTGCCCGTCGCCCAGAACACCGACATCAGCCAAGCCGAAGACCAGGACTAAGACCATGGCCGGACAGACAATTCTCCTCGCAGATGATGACGCCGCGATCCGCATGGTGCTCAATCAGGCGCTCTCTCGCGCCGGCTACGAAGTCCGGCCCACCGGCAACATTTCGACAATGTGGAACTGGGTGACGCGCGGCGAGGGCGACATTCTCATTACCGACGTCTCGATGCCCGATGGCAACGCGTTCGACGTCATGCCCAAGATCAAGAAACTCCGCCCCGAATTGCCCATCGTCGTCATGAGCGCCCAGAACACATTCATGACGGCCATCAGGGCCTCGGAAATGGGCGCCTATGAGTATCTGCCCAAGCCCTTTGACATTACCGAGGTTCTGGCCGTCGTTGGCCGGGCCCTTGCCGATGCCAAACGGCCCGCGCCCGATCGCCGTCAGGAAGACCAGAACGAAAACATGCCGCTGGTGGGCCGCTCGGCCGCCATGCAGGATATCTATCGGGCACTGGCCCGCCTTATGCAGACCGATCTGACCGTGATGATTACGGGGGAGAGCGGTACCGGTAAGGAACTGGTCGCCAAGGCGCTGCACAATTTCGGCAAGCGCAAGAATGGGCCATTCGTTGCCATCAACATGGCCGCCATTCCCCGCGACCTGATCGAAGCCGAACTGTTCGGCCACGAAAAGGGAGCCTTTACCGGGGCGACGTCGCGCTCCTCGGGCCGGTTCGAGCAGGCCGAAGGCGGCACGCTGTTTCTCGATGAAATTGGCGATATGCCCATGGACGCACAGACCCGCCTGCTGCGCGTGCTCCAGGAGGGTGAATACACCATGGTCGGGGGCCGTACGGCCATCAAGACCGACGTGCGTATCGTCGCTGCGACACATAGAGACCTCAGCCAGTTGATCCGGCAGGGCCTGTTCCGCGAGGATCTCTATTACCGCCTCAACGTCGTCCCCATCCGCCTGCCGCCGCTGCGTGAACGCATCGACGACGTGCCCGATCTCGCCGCCAGCTTTTTGAAGGCCGCGCAGCGCGAAAACGAGGCACCCAAGGTGCTTTCTTCCGACGCGCTCAAGCTCATGCAGCAATATCACTGGCCGGGAAACGTCCGCGAACTCGAAAATCTCGTCCGGCGCCTTGCCGCGCTCTACGTCGACGAAGTCATTTCGCTCGAGATTGTCCAGAACGAACTCAACCTCGCCGACCGCGGCAATTTCTCGTCAAAGCCCGGACCTGCGGACATCGTGACGGTTATCGAAAGCGATCTGGCCGAACTCTTCAGGGAATATGAGCCCAATCTGCCCCCCGCCGGCGTGTATCAGCGGATCATAGACAAGGTCGAGGTGCCGTTGATTTCGACGGTTCTCAATCTATGCGCAGGCAATCAGATCAAGGCAGCCGAACTTCTCGGCCTCAACCGCAATACGCTGCGCAAGAAAATCCGGGGCCATGGCATCGAAATCGTCAAACACTCCCGGCAATTGGGGTGAGCACCGTCCCAAAGGGCAAATCGCCGCCGACAGACCGGCTCGGCCCTGCGAGCATAGCTCTTCGGGCGTTTGCCCCTTTAAAAGGTCCACTGGACCTTTTAAGCCGCCTTTGCCGGCACGGGGCAAACACTGTCACATTTTGGCAACAATAATCTTGAACCAAAGGCCGAGTTGGGCCAGACTCGGCCAAGCCGGAATGTTTCCTTCGGTTGTAACCGTCAGCGTGGGCGACCATTGCATGCTTTCAAGCGCAGCACTCCATAGCGGCCCCGGAGCCATTGCGCCGCCAGGCAAGTGGGGCAGGAGAGGCGGTGTGCATGGCGGTTAGCGCAGGCAACCGGCAGATATCGCACTCGGGGGACAAATCTGCACCGCTGTTCAACGACAACCGCCTGCTGCGACAGGTCGGCTTTGTCGTTGTCCTGATTTCAGTCATTGTCGCCACCGGCTCGTTCCTCATCATGAGCGGGGCGACCGACATCGAGCCAGGGCCCGATGTCTGGACCTGGATATGGATTGCCAACGCAATCCTGATTACGCTCGTCGTCGCGCTGGTCCTGACCGAACTGGTCATGCTGGTGCAGACGCGCATCCGCAAGCAGGAGGGTGCGCGGCTTCAAGTTCGCATCGTCGTCATGTTTGCCATCGTCGCGGCCGGCCCTGCCTTTATCGTCGCCGTGGTCGCCACACTCTCGCTCAATCAGGGCCTCGACCAATGGTTCTCCGAGCGCATGCGCTCCATGGTGGAGAGTTCCCGCCTTGTTGCCAGGTCCTATATGCTCGAGCATGCGCAGGTCCTGCGTGACGATACGATCTGGGTCGCAAGCGAGCTTGAGACGGCCCGCGACAGTTTCACAAACGATGCCCCGCGCTTCCAGCGCATCCTGACCGCGCTCGCCAACACCCGCTCGTTACCGTTTACAAGCCTCGTCAATCAGGCGGGCGAAACTGTCATGCGGGCCCAGATCAATATACCGGGAGCCACGCCGCGCGTTCCCGACGCCGTGCTTGCCGCAGCCGGCGAGGGCGCCCCCACGCTCATCGCCCCGGGCGCCGCCAGCTCTCTGGTCGGCGCTGTCGTCAAGCTTCGCGGCTACGACGATCTTTTCCTCTTTGTCGCGCGTCCGGTCGATCCAGAGGTGCTCGAATATGTGCGGCTGACCGACGAAAATATCACCGAATACCGGCTCTACGATTCCAGCCGACTGGTATTCCAGATCACTTTTGCCTTGATGTATGTTGGGGTGGCTTTCGTTTTCCTGCTCGCCGCACTGTGGATCGGCATTGCTCTGGCCAACGGTCTCATCGACCCCATCCGAAATCTGATGATCGCCTCGAACCGCGTATCCAGCGGCGATCTCGACGTTCAATTGCCCGTTCCCGAACGGGGCGGCGACCTGCACGACCTTGCAGTGCGCTTTAACAAGATGACAGCCCAGCTGCGCAATCAGCGTGCTGCTCTCGTGGCCGCCAGCCGGACCAACGATCAGCGCCGGCAGTTCACCGAAGCGGTTGTGGAGGGCGTTTCCGCGGGCATTATCGGGCTCGATGCGTTCGGTCGCATTACCCTCGTCAATTCCCGGGCCTGCGCCGCCCTCGGCCAGACCGAACTGGACCTGATGAATCAGGAACTCTCGCAAATTGCTCCCGAACTTGCCCCCACCATGGAACGGGCGCAATTGGCCCGTCGGGGCAGGGTGCAGGACCAGGTGCAGCTTTCCACCGGGTTCGATCGGCGTACCTATCAGGTCCGGCTGACCCGTGAAGGCACCATCACCGAATCCAAGGGCTTTGTGGTCACCCTCGACGACATCACCGAACTGGTGGCGGCACAGCGCAATAGCGCCTGGGCCGATGTGGCCCGCCGTATCGCCCACGAGATCAAGAACCCGCTGACCCCGATCCAGCTTTCTGCCGAACGGTTACGCCGCCGCTACGCAAACAAGCTCGTCGACGATTTCGATGTTTTCGACAAATGCATATCGACCATCGTGCGCCAGGTCGGCGATATCGGACGCATGGTCGATGAGTTTTCCTCCTTCGCCCGCATGCCCTCGGCAACGATCGTCAGGGCCGACCTTTCCGATACCGTGCGGCAGGCCGTTTTTCTCGAAAGCGTTCGCCAGCCCGAAATCAACATTAAGGCGGCGTTGCCCGACGAGACGATATACGCCCAGTTCGATACGAGGCTGGTCTCCCAGGCGCTGACCAATCTTATCAAGAATGCCGTTGAAGCCATTGAAAGCGTGGGCCTTGATACGGTTGAGGACCCCGAAGTCATTGTCGAGGCGTCGGTGAGCGGCGACGAAGCGGTTATCGAGGTCAGCGACAACGGCAAGGGCTGGCCGGAGGAAAACCGCCACCAACTCCTCGAGCCCTATATGACGACGCGGGAAAAGGGCACGGGGCTTGGTCTTGCTATTGTCGCAAAGATCATCGAACAGCATGGCGGTCGTGTCGATTTGCGCGATGCAGCACCCGATGCCAATGGCCGGATCGGTGCCTGCTTCGCCTTCACCTTGCCGCTGCAGAAAAGTGAAAAACAGCCGGTCGGACCTCAGGGCCATGGCCAGAGCACCGAAAAAACGACCCAAGAGGAGACATCGCGCGTATCCGCGATGGCAATAAAGTAAATGGCTCGTGACATTCTGATTGTTGATGACGAGGAAGATATCCGCGAACTGATCGCCGGAATTCTCGAAGACGAAGGCTATGAGCCGCGACAGGCGTCCGATGCCGACGGCGCACTCAACGAAATCGCCAAACGGCGCCCCAATCTGGTGTACCTCGACATCTGGATGCAGGGGTCACGCCTCGATGGCCTCCAGCTGCTCGATGTGCTCCAGACCGACCATCCCGATCTTCCGGTGGTGATGATCTCGGGCCACGGCAATGTCGAAACCGCCGTCTCGGCCATTCGGCGGGGCGCCTACGATTACATCGAAAAGCCCTTCAAGATCGACCGCCTGCTGCTCATCACCCAACGCGCCATTGAGGCCAGCAAGCTCAGGATAGAAGTCGCCGATCTCAAGGAACGGACCGGCGACGAGACCGAACTGGTCGGAGTGTCGGGCGCCATTTCCCAGGTGCGCTCCCTGATCGACAAGTCTGCGGGCACACGTTCGCGCGTTTTCATCTCGGGCGGAGCGGGGACAGGCAAGGGCATGTGCGCGCGCCTGCTTCACTTCAAGAGTCCGCGTGCCATGGGCCCGTTCATCGAAATCAACGCTTCACTCTATGCTCCGGACG
This sequence comes from Pelagibacterium sp., assembly GCA_002723255.1. Classification (GTDB taxonomy): domain Bacteria; phylum Pseudomonadota; class Alphaproteobacteria; order Rhizobiales; family Devosiaceae; genus Pelagibacterium; species Pelagibacterium nitratireducens. The sequence goes on from PBNW01000009.1 coordinate 27,100, forward strand.
AAATTCCCGTCGTTCTGTTCGGACGCGAAGTGCGCGACAAGAACGGCCTGCGCACGGAAGTCGGCGCGCTCGAACGCGCCCATGGCGGAACGCTCTATCTGTCCGAAGTCGCCTCGCTCCCTCTCGAGGCGCAGACCTCCTTGCTGCGCGCACTCGTCGAAAACAAGTTCACCCGCGTCGATGGCCACGGCCCGGTGCCGGTTGACGTGCGCATCGTCTCATCGAGCTCGCAAAACGTTGCCGGCCTGATCGAGGAGGGGAAATTCCGCACCGATCTTTTCCACCGCCTTTCGGTCGTGCCGCTCCAGCTCACCTCTCTGCGTGAACGCCGCGAGGACATTCCCTCGCTGGTCAGCCTGTTCGTGGCCCAGCTTTCGCGCATGCACAACCTGCCGCGTTTCCTGTTCGGCGACGATGCCATCGCTGTTCTTCAGGGCCAGGATTGGCCGGGAAACGCGCGCCAATTGCGCAACGCCATTGAGCGCCTGCTTATCCTGGTGCGCGACCAGAAGCCGGCCGACGGCGTCATCACCGCCGCCATGCTACCCTCTGACATTTCCGAGGTGCTGCCCACCATCGGCGACACCGACTCATCGGCGCACCTGATGAGCCTGCCCTTGCGGGATGCGCGCGAAGTTTTCGAGCGCCAGTACCTGATCGCCCAGATCGAGCGGTTCGGGGGCAACATCTCGAAAACAGCGGAATTTGTGGGCATGGAGCGAAGCGCATTGCACCGCAAGATCAAATCGCTCGGGCTTTAGTGACAGGTGATGGCGTGCTAACACATGCGCCGTTGCTTCCATCTGGGACGCTGAAATGAGAGTTATTATCTGCGGAGCCGGCCAGGTCGGCTACGGGATCGCCGAGCGCCTTTCGGCCGAAGGCAATGAAATCACCGTCATCGACAACAATCCGGCCCTGGTGCAGCGCGTCAGGGACACGCTCGATGCGCGCGGGTTGCATGGGCACGGGTCCCATCCGGACGTTCTGGCCCAGGCCGGGGCGCGTGATGCCGATATGCTGATCGCCGTTACCCAGGTCGATGAGGTCAACATGACCGCCTGCCAGGTGGCCCATTCGATCTTCGAAGTGCCCACCCGCATCGCGCGCATCCGCTCGCAAAGCTATCTCGATCCCGAATGGAGCAACATGTTCTCCCGGGATCACCTGCCCATCGACGTCATCATCTCGCCCGAGGTGGAGGTTGGCGAGCTCATCCTGCAGCGCATGGCCTATCCGGGCGCCAACGAGATCGTGACCTTCGAGGACGATCAGGTCGTGGTCATCGAGGTCAACGTGACCGAGGACTGCGCGGTGATCGATACCCCGCTGCGGCACCTTACCGACCTGTTTCCCAATCTTCAGGCGACCGTTATGGGTGTGCGGCGCGACGGCGAAATGCGGGTCGTCCACTCCCACGAACAGATGATCGCCGGCGATCAGGCCGTGGTGGCCGTGGCGCGCGATCAGGTCCAGCGTGTTCTGGGCCTCTTCGGGCGCGATGAAGTTCCACCCAGCCGCGTGGTCATTGCCGGCGCCGGCAATGTCGGCCGCTATGTTGCCCGCCGGATAGAGGAAACCGATCCCTCTGTGTCGATCCGCATCATCGAGAGCAACCGCGAAAACGCCCAGCGGACGGCCGAGGCCATGAAGCACTCCATCGTCGTGTTCGGCGATGCGCTGGCCGAAGACATCATGCGCGAGGTCGATGTTCGCGATGCCCATATGTTCCTGGGGCTGACCAATGACGACAAGACCAACATTTTGTCCTCGGTCATCGCCAGTGAAATGGGCTGCCACGCCAATATCGCGCTGGTCAACCAGAGCCAGTATCCCCGCGTCGCCCGGCGGCTCGGCGTTGATGCGTTCATCAATCCGCGCGCCATTACCGTATCTAAAGTCCTCCGCCACGTCAGACGCGGCCGCATTCGGGGCGTCTATACGCTGGGCAATGGCGCAGCCGAAATTTTGGAAGCCGAAGCGCTTGAAACCTCGACGCTGGTGGGAAAGCCGCTGCGCGAATTCAAGCTGCCTCCCGGCATACGCATCGGTGCCATCGTAAGAGGCAGCCAGTCGATCATGCCGACCGGCGATACCATCGTGCGCGCGGGCGATTTCGTGATCGTTTTCGCACTCGCCGCCAGTCTGCGACAGGTCGAACAGATGTTCAGGGTCAGCATCGACTTTTTTTAGAGCGAGTCCGGAAAATCGGGAACCGGTTTCCCGATAAGACTTGCGTCAAAACAAGAGGGGTAGATCGTGTCAGCGATTCAATGAATCACTGACACGATCTAGATGTCCTGAGAGGGGATGGGTTTGCCCACCATCGGAATTCTATCGGCCGGTGTGTTCGGGGTCTTCGCCCTCTCATTGGTGTTGCCGCTGTTTGTCGCGCTGGTCGAAGGCAATTGGCGCGCCCTCGAGGCGATTTTTCTGGTTGCCGTCGGGTACGGGTTTCTGTCCGCTGTCACCATTCTTTCGCTCAGCCGGCGGGCGCGCACGCTTAACAGGGCAGGGGTATTCATGGCGGCCATTACCGTATGGCTGTCATTGATTGCCGCCGCAGTGCCCCTGTTCATTCTCGTCGAGGGCCAACAGCTCGTCCCAGCCATTTTCGAGGCCAGTTCAGCCGCCGTCACGCTTGGGGCAACCCTGCGTCCGCCCGCCGATTTGTCACCGTCCATGACCTTTTACCGGGCCACGGTGGCATGGGTGGGCGGCCTGACAACCCTGACGCTGGCCGTCTATGTGTTGGGGCCATACCGGGTGGGCGGCATACCCAACGCAAACCTGCGGCAGGTCCAGCACGCCCGCACCGAAAACGATCCGCGCATTTTCGTCACGCTGCAATCGATCGCCGCGCCCTATCTGGCCCTGACGATTACCTGCGCCATGTTGTTGATCATCGTGCGGGTCCCCGCGGACGACGCCATTGTCGTGGCGATGAGCATGCTTTCCACCAACGGATTCGTGCCCCCGGGATCGACGACATCCGTCCTCGACAACCGGCTCGCCGAAATTGTCATGATGGTTTTCATGCTTATCGGCGCAACCAGCATAATCTGGCACCGCCTGCTTGTTGCCCGGGGCGGCGAAGGCTCGCGTGAACATCACGAAGGCATGCGCTATCTCGCGGCCATCGGTGCGTTGGTGGTTATGGCCATCCTTGCAGCCATTTTCGCGCCGCCGCTCGGTCGGCCGGGCTTTGAAAGCGCCTTCAATTACGTCTTCGACATGATCTCGATCGCCACCACGACCGGCATCACCCACGATCTGCGACTGGGGGTTTCCATACCGTTTGAGGCCATTCTCATTATCGTTTTCATTGGCGGCTGTTCATATTCGACGGCCGGAGGCATCAAGGCGATTCGCCTGCTCACTATGCTCAAGCACGTGGGCAACGAACTCGACAGGCTCGTTTATCCCAGCGCCATTCTGCGAGACGACGTGCAATACGACACCCAGCAGCGCATCATCGCCAAATCCGTGTGGAGCACCTTTTTCCTCGGCGTGTTGGCCGTCACCATTGCGCTGCTGATCTTCGCCGCACAGGGCCATTCCCTGCCTTCTGCCATGGCACTTGCAGCGGGGGCCTTTTCACAGGTCGGCAATCTCGTCGACTCTGCTGTTCCCGGCCTGTCCCAGGGCGTTGCGTCCGACGCCACCCTGCTAACGATCGCCGCACTGGCCACCATCGCCCGCATCGAAATCCTAGTGGTGCTGGCGGCAATTACAGGAAATCGCTGGTAATTCCGCTCTAGGCTCGTTCCATGAGATATGCAATAGTTACCGAGTTGACATGTAATGCGTCAAACGGGCAGGGCGGCACCCAAGCTGGTTGTCAAACAAAAAGTCGGTCGGGCGTCTGACCGGTGCTCCATGTCCGACGCAAACAAGAGGCCGTACAATGCCCAGTGAAAAGGTGCAGAACCTTCAAGATGCCTTTCTCAATCACGTTCGCAAGAACAAGGTTCCGGTGACGATCTTTCTCGTCAACGGCGTCAAATTGCAGGGCGTCATCACCTGGTTCGACAATTTCTGTCTGCTGCTGCGTCGCGATGCCCAGAGCCAGCTTGTCTATAAGCACGCAATTTCGACCATCATGCCGGGCGCACCCATTCAACTGTTCGACCCCGAGAGCAACACCGATTGATCGATAAAGAAGACGACGACGATGGCAAGGGCTTCGTGGACCTTCGCGAAGTCCCCACACGCACTGGTCTCGTAACCCCCGACGTCAGGCATAACCGTTATGCGCGCCCGGCCGAGGCGCGGCATGCCGAATTTATCGGGCTTGCCGCGGCCATAGCGCTCGACCTGGTGTTCACCGAAATCCTGCGCGTGCGCGAAATCAAGCCGTCGACCTATCTCGGTGGCGGGCAGGTGCAGCAGCTTGCCGAGTGGGCCAAGGAGCGAGAGATTGAACTGCTGGTCATCGATGCGCCGCTCTCGGCCATCCAGCAACGCAATCTCGAACGCGAGATCGGCGTAAAGGTCCTTGACCGCACGGCGCTGATTCTCGAAATCTTCGGTGAGCGCGCCGCGACCCGCGAAGGTGTGCTGCAGGTCGAACTCGCTCATCTCAATTACCAGAAGGGCCGTCTGGTCCGCTCCTGGACCCACCTTGAGCGTCAGCGCGGCGGCGGCGGCTTTCTTGGCGGTCCGGGCGAAACCCAGATCGAATCCGACCGACGCCAGATTCAGGACCGCATTCTCGTTCTCGAGCGCCGCCTCGACAAGGTGCGCCGCACCCGTCAGCTGCAGCGCGGCCCCCGCGATTCTGTGCCGTTCCCCGTCGTCGCGCTGGTCGGTTACACCAATGCCGGCAAGTCGAGCCTGTTCAACGCCATCACCGGCTCGGGGGTCATGGCTGAGAACCTGTTGTTCGCAACGCTCGACACCACCGTGCGCCGCGCCTCGCTCCCCCATGGCCGCGACGTCATCCTGTCCGATACCGTTGGGTTCATTTCCGATCTGCCGACCGATCTTGTGGCCGCCTTTCGCGGTACGCTCGAGGAAGTGACGCAGGCCCAGATCATCTTGCACGTCCGCGACGTTTCCAACCCCGACCATCCGGCACAGGCAAACGACGTGCTCTCGGTTCTGGCTTCGCTCGGTGTCACCGGCGAAACCACGCCGATCATCGAGGTCTGGAACAAGATCGACAGCCTGCCTGCCGAAGCCATCGACGGCCTGGCGAATATCACGCCAGCGGGAAAAGTCGCGGCCGCCATTCCGGTTTCGGCCGTGACCGGCCAAGGGCTGCCCGACCTTCGCCTTGCCGTCGAAAAAACGCTGGCCCAGGATTCGCGCCTGTTCAGTGTCCTGATTCCGCACGAATCGAGTTCTGAAACAGGCTGGCTTTACGCCAACGCTGAAGTTGTCGAGCGCGGCGAACCCGACGATGAAGGCACGCGCTACACGGTTCGGGTTCTGCCCCGGCACCGTGCCGAGTTTTCGGAAAAATTCGCCGGCCGGATTACCGGTCTCGACGGATCAAGCTGATTTGTCGGCCTTGCGGATCTCGTTCCAGTAAAGATCCAGCCGTTCAAGGCCCGCCTCGGAAATCTCGATCTCGTCCTCGCGGCACCGGGCTTCCACATGTTCGAACCGCCGCACGAATTTGGCGTTGGCGTCGCGCAGCGCGGCTTCCGGGTCGATACCCGCATGACGGGCAAGGTTGGCGACTGCGAACAAAAGGTCGCCGATTTCCTCGGCCTTGGCCGCCTCGCTCGGCCCGGCAAGCGCCTCCTGGACTTCGCCCAGTTCCTCATCGATCTTGGCAATGACCGATGCAGTATCCGGCCAATCGAACCCCACCCGCGCGGCGCGCTTGGCCAGTTTTCCCGCTCGCGTCAGCGCCGGTAGCCCAGCGGGAACATCATCGAGCAGGGACGGTGGCTTTTCTCCGCCACGCCGTTCGGCTTTCTTCGCCCGCTCACCAGCCTTGATCGCTTCCCAGCGTTTCTCGCTCGATGCGGCATTCCCGGATTCGTCGTCCCCGAACACGTGTGGATGGCGCCGGATCAGCTTTTCGGTGACCGCATAGATGACGTCGCCGATCTCGAACAGGCCTTCTTCCTTGGCCATCTGCGCGTGATAGATCGGCTGTAGCAAAAGATCACCCAACTCATCGCGAAGATCCTCGTAGTCCTCGCGCTCGATCGCGTCCGCCACCTCATAGGCTTCCTCGATTGTATAATGCCGGATCGATCTGAAATCCTGCTCTATATCCCAGGGGCAACCTGTTTCTCTGTCGCGCAGGCGCGCCATGATCTCGATAAGGCGGGAAATGTCGCGGGAGGGCTGCATGGAAAAAACCTTGGACAAAGAGTGGTGATGGTGAACCAGTTCTAGCGAGCGGTGAGGCGGGTCGCCACCCCGGTCAGCCCGCCTTGATCAGCGGAATGGCCAGATCCTTGCGGAAAATATAGAGCAGCGACCGCAGTGCTTCGCCCTCCGGCCCCTTGAGCCCGGGATTGCGCTCAAGCGCCGCCCGCGCATCGTCATGCGCCATTTCCAGCAGATGCTTGTGGACGTCCGGAACGGCGATCCGATAGCCGGGCATGCCCGATTGCCGCGTGCCCAGCAAATCCCCCTGGCCGCGCAATTCGAGGTCCTTTTCGGCAATCTCGAATCCGTCATCGGTTTGGCGGATGGCTTCGAGGCGTTGTTTGGCCGTTTCGCTCAGCGGCTCGGAATAGAGCAACAGGCACGCCGAGCGCGCCGATCCGCGCCCCACGCGGCCGCGCAACTGATGCAACTGCGCCAGTCCGAACCGTTCGGCATGCTCAATGATGATGATCGTCGCGTTGGGCACATCGACCCCCACTTCGATCACCGTTGTCGCGACGAGAATCTGGGCATCGCCTGAAGAGAACCGCGCCATCGCCTCCTGCTTGGCCGCCGCGCTCATCCGTCCGTGGACCAGTTCCACCCGGTCGCCAAAGCTCTTCTTGAGTTCTGTAAACCGGTCCTCTGCCGCTACAACGTCGAGCACGTCGCTTTCCTCGACCAGCGGGCACACCCAATAGGCCTGCGCGCCTTCCGCAAGCCGCGATGCCAGCCGGCCCACAACGCGCTCATATTCGGAAATCGGCAGCGTCGCCGTGTCGATGGGCTGCCGTCCCGCCGGTTTTTCGCGCAGCACCGAAACGTCCATGTCCCCGAAATGAGTCAGCACCAGCGTGCGCGGAATGGGCGTCGCCGTCATCACCAGCAGGTCCGTCTTGTGCCCCTTTTCGGACAGCGCCAGCCGCTGATGCACCCCGAACCGGTGCTGTTCGTCGACAACCGTCAGTCCGAGATTGTCAAACTCCACCCCGCTCTGGAACAGCGCATGGGTACCCACGGCAATGGTGATCGATCCATCGGCCAGCCCGGCCAACGCCGTCCGCCTTTCCGACGCCGGCATTTTCCCGGTCATCAGCACGGTCTTGAGCCCGGCCTTTTCGGCCAGCGGCTGGAGTGTCCGGAAATGCTGGCTCGCGAGAAGTTCGGTCGGCGCCATCAAGGCCGATTGCCCGCCATCCTCGGCCACCATCGCCATGGCCATCAGAGCCACCACTGTCTTGCCCGACCCCACATCGCCCTGCAAAAGCCGTGACATGCGGGTCGGCTTTTCCAGGTCCTCGCGAATATCCGAAATCGCCAGTCGTTGCCCATCGGTCAGCGCGAAAGGTAGGGCACTCTCTACCTTATCGGTGATCTCTTCGGTCACGCGCCGCGCAATGCCCGAGGATTTGACCATGGTTTCCCGGATCAGAGACAGCGCCAATTGTCCGGCCAGGTATTCGTCATAAGCCAGCCGCATGCGCGAGGGTGAAACGATGTCGCCCTCGCTCGGCCGCTGCGGCGCATGAATATGGCGCAGCGCCTCGGAAAATCCCGGCCAGTTCATGATGGTGCGCCGGTCTCTGCCCGTCCATTCGGGAATGATCGGCATGAGATCGAGGGCCGAGGCGATCACCTTGCGCAAAGCCCGTGACGAAAGCCCGTGGGTAAGCGGATAAACCGGCTCGACCATTGGCAGGCTCGAGAGGTTGTCGGGCTCCACGATGTAATCGGGATGCGTCATCTGCTTTTCGCGACCGAAAAAACCGATTTCCCCGGAGACGTACCGGATTTCGCCGATCGGCAATTGCTTTTCCACCCAGCCGCCTCTAGCCCCGAAAAAGCTCAGCGTGATCTCTCCGGTTTCGTCATGCGCCTTGATTCGCAACGGCGCCCGGCTGTTGCGTGGCGGCACGATATGCTCGTCGATATGAAGCTTCAGCGTGGCGATCGATCCGACAGGCGCATAGGCCACCCCGTTCTGCGCGCGCCTATCGATAACCCCGGACGGCATGTGCATGAGCACATCGAGAACCACGGCGTCCTGCCCGTCGGGCGCGCCAAAGAACCTGGCGAACAGCGCGCCCAGTTGCGGCCCGACGCCTTTCATCGATTTGAGCGATTTGAACAGCGGGTTCAGCAGATCGGGGCGGGGCACGACTCAAAACTGGGCTAATATGAACGGAAACGGAACGATATATGCTTGTGTGCCATGGCAAAAGGCTGACAGCGCCACCAAATGTCTCTAATAACTGCGGTCCCGAGCCTCAATATCTGTCTGGACCATGACCGACACAAACGCCATCGAAATGCGCCGCAAGCGCGCGCTTTATCGCGCCCAGCATCGCGGCACCCAGGAAATGGATATTTTGATCGGCGGATTCGTCGCCGATCATCTCGATTCGCTCGATGCCGAAATGCTCGATCGCCTCGAGGCCCTGATGGACCACGAGGAAACCGACCTTCAGGCTTGGCTCATGGGCCAGAGCGACATTCCCGACACCGCCGATCGCGCCCTGATCGACACGATCCGCAACCACAAGATTTCACAGAACTAGTTTCATGGACGATTTGCTGCGCGACAGACCCTCAAGGATTCTGGCCAACCTTCCCGACGGCATGCAGCCGGCGGTGTTGGCGCGCGAAATCGAGCAACGCCTGAAAGAAGCGCCACAAGCACCTGTTTCTATTATCTTTGTTGCGCGTGATGGTCGTCGCCTGCAGCGCATGGCCGATATCCTGCAAACCATGTTGCCCGGCCATCCCGTGCTGATCTTTCCCGCCTGGGACTGTCTGCCCTATGATCGCGTTTCGCCGAACGCCGTAACCATCGCCGCCCGCATGTCGGCACTGGCCCAACTGGTCGATCCCGCGATCAAGGGCGCCATCGTCCTCACCGCCGTCAATGCGCTCATTCAGCGCGTCGTGCCGCGTGATGTGGTCGCCGCCATGACATTTTCGGCAGCGGCCGGACGCATGGTCGATAGTGTAAAGCTGATCGGATGGGCCACCAACAATGGCTATCTGCGCGTGCCCACGGTGCGCGAAGCTGGCGAATACGCGGTGCGGGGCGGACTGGTTGATCTCTACCCCGCCGGCCACGATGCTCCACTGCGCTTTGACTTTTTCGGCCAGCAGCTTGAAACCATTCGCGCTTTCGATCCCGAAAGCCAGCGCACCACCGGCAATGTCAAATCGGTCACCCTCGTTCCCATGAGCGAGGCGATGCTCACCGAAGACACGATCCGGCGCTTCCGCCGCAACTACACAACCGCTTTCGGCGGCAACACGGCCGACGACCCGCTCTATGGCGCCATCAGCGCCGGGCAGCGTTTTGCGGGCATGGAGCACTGGTTGCCCTTCTTTTACGATGAGATGGAAACGCTGCCCGCCTATATCGGCGATGCCCCTGTCTATTTCGACGATCAGTCGCGCGAGGCTTATGCCGAGCGCCGCGACCAGATCCTTGACTATTACAGCGCCCGCAAGGAGGCCCGCGAGCAGGGCAGCACCGCCGGCGCACCTTACAAGCCGCTTAAACCCGAACTGCTCTATAACGTGGAGCAGGGGCCATACGAGTTGGCCCGTGGCCACGAGATTTCCGAACTTTCGCCCTTCCTGCCCGCCGATGAGAACCTGCCCGTCATCGACTGCGCCGGTCATCTGGCGCCCAGCTTTGCCGCCGAACGCCAGGCGGCAGATACCAACCTGTTTGAAGCGGTCATTTCGCGCATCAAGACCGAGGCGAGGGCAGGGCGTAGGACCGTCATTTCATGCTGGACCGAAGGCACCCGCGACCGCATGGGCCAGGTGCTCAAGGATCACGGCCTTAAGGCAGTCAAAAAGCTCGAGAACTGGAAACAGGTCGATCTGCTCAAAATCGGCCAGCTCGGCCTCGTCGTCCTGCCGCTCGAAACCGGCTATCTGACAGATGATATCGCCGTCCTGTCCGAACAGGACATCCTCGGCGAACGCATCATCCGCCAGGCCCGGCGTAAAAAGGCGTCCGACGCGCTCACCGAAGCGAGCGCCCTTTCTGCTGGCGATCTTGTCGTCCACGTCGATCACGGCATCGGGCGGTTCATCGGCCTCAAAGCCATCGAGGTGCAGGGCGCACCCCATGATTGCGTTGAGATCGAATACGCCAAAGGCGACAAGCTCTACCTTCCGGTCGAAAATATCGAACTGCTCTCGCGCTATGGCGCTGAAGGCGCCGAACTCGACAAACTGGGCGGCGTTGCCTGGCAGGCCAAGAAGTCCAAGCTTAAAAAACGCATCCGCGACATGGCTGAGCAGCTCATCAAGATCGCTGCCGCCCGCCAGACGGCCCATACCGATCCCATCGAAGTCCAGACGGGCGCTTACGACGAGTTCTGCGCCCGGTTCCCTTACGAGGAAACCGAGGATCAACTCGCGACTATCGACGCCGTGTTCGACGACCTCACTTCCGGTCGCATCATGGACCGGCTGGTCTGCGGCGATGTGGGCTTCGGCAAGACCGAAGTGGCGTTGCGCGCCGCCTTCGTCATGGCCATGAGCGGGCGTCAGGTCGCCATTGTCGTGACCACGACCCTGCTGTCCCGCCAGCACTTCAAAACCTTTTCGGACCGTTTCTCCGGTCTGCCGGTGCGTGTGCGTCAGGCTTCCAGGCTTGTGCCCGCCGCCGAACTCAAGGCAACCAAGGAAGGGCTCAAGGACGGCAGCGTCGATATCGTCGTGGGCACCCACGCCCTGCTGTCGAAATCGATTCAGTTCCGCGACATTGGCCTGATGATCGTCGATGAGGAGCAGCATTTCGGCGTTGCACACAAGGAGCGCCTCAAGGAGATGCGCGCCAACGTCCACGTCCTCACCCTATCGGCAACGCCCATCCCGCGCACCCTACAACTGGCCCTGACCGGCGTGCGCGACCTGTCGCTGCTTGCGACGCCTCCCGTCGATCGCCTCGCCATCCGCACCTTCGTGTCGCCCTTCGACCCGCTTGTCGTGCGTGAAGCCCTGCTGCGCGAAAAATATCGTGGCGGGCAGGCCTTCTATGTCTGCCCGCGCATTTCCGATCAGGCCGACATCGCGCAATTTCTGACGGACCATGTTCCCGAGGTCAGTTTCGTGGTCGCCAACGGGCAAATGGCGCCACAACAGCTCGATGACACCATGAACGCCTTTTATGATGGCAAGTTCGATGTGCTTGTCGCCACCACCATCGTGGAATCGGGCTTGGATGTGCCGACAGCCAATACGCTCATTGTGCACCGCGCCGACAAGTTCGGCCTCGCCCAGCTCTATCAGATCCGTGGGCGCATCGGTCGTTCCAAGACCCGCGCCTACGCCATTTTCACGGTGCCGGCAGACCGCAAGCTCAATGATCAGGCCCAGCGCCGCCTCCAGGTGCTCCAATCCCTCGAATCGCTTGGCGCCGGCTTCCAGCTTGCCAGCCACGATCTCGATATTCGCGGCGCCGGCAATCTCCTGGGCGAAGAGCAGTCCGGTCACATCCGCGAAGTGGGGTTCGAGCTCTACCAGTCCATGCTCGAAGAGGCGGTAGCCTCATTAAGGGCAGGGCAGTCGGCCGAGGAGGAAGAGGCCGGACAGTGGTCGCCGCAGATTTCTCTTGGCATGCCCGTGATGATCCCGGAGGCCTACGTGCCCGACCTTCAGGTCCGTATGCAGCTTTACCGCCGCTTGGGCGATCTGACCGATGCCAACGAAATCGACGGCGTCGGCGCGGAAATGATCGACCGGTTCGGCCCACTGCCCGAGGAGGTCGAGGCGCTGCTCAAGGTCGTGCTCATCAAATCCCTGTGTCGTGCCGCCAATGTCGAAAAGGTCGATGCCGGCCCCAAGGGCGCGCTTATCACGCTGCGCAATGGCGTTTTCCCAAATCCTGCCGGATTGGTGCGCCATATTGCAGATCCTGGCCAGGCGGCCCGGCTGCGTCCCGATCAGAAAATCATGTTCGCGCGCAACTGGCCGACTGCCGAGCAGCGGCTCAAAGGCAGCGCTGCGATCCTTTCGCGACTGGCCGGCCTCGCCGCTGGCCAGTGACACCTTTAAGCAACACGAGTGGTCCAAGCGCATTGGCAGTGTCTCAACGTCATGCTATTGCCCGATTTCGCCGCTCTTGAACGTGTCTGAACCTTATGATTCCGGCAGGGTCTACCTGCCCAGAGCAACAGGAATGTCCATGAAACTCAAAAACGCGATACTTGCCGGCGCTGTTGCCACGGGACTGGCCGTTTCAATGGCCGGCGCCGTCCATGCGCAGTCCGCAGACGCGGGAATGATCGACCAGGCCGAAACCTCTGAGGGCTCGGCCGAAGACAATTGGCTCAAGGTCTGTAGCGATCTCGACGATGGCGGCCAAGCGTGCATCATGCGCCAGGTGGTCAGCAACACCGGCGTGTTCACGGGCTCGTTCCTCCTGCGCGACGATCCCAGTCAGGAAAGCCGTCTTCTTGCTGTCGCTTCCGTCCCGATCGGCGTGCTGTTGCCCTTCGGCCTGACCTGGCAGATCGACAGCGGCAAGCCCGTGCGCGTCCCCTACATGCTGTGCGACCCGCAGGCCTGCTCTGCCCAGCTCGTTATCAACGAATCCTACATCCAGAGCCTCAAGCGCGGAAGCACCCTTACCCTGACCGCCAAGAACCGTCAGAACGAAGATATCACGATCGATATCACGCTCGTGGGCTTCACGGCAGTCTATGACAATCCCGAAGGCGTCTCGATCGAAGAGCTCAACCAGGCCAATTCGACCGAGAACGTGCTTGAAAATGTCCTTCAGGACCGTGCCAACCAACTCCGCGAGGAGATGGAAGGCGGCGAGGCCGCTCCGGCCGAAAGTGCTCCCGTCGAAGAAGCGCCGGCCCAATAGGGCGCAACCGGATTTTCATACGGAAAAGGCGGACCATTCGGTCCGCCTTTTTTATTGTCCCATCCCAAAAGATATAGCCTGTTTTCGCAGCAGTGGGATTGTCTTGAGTCCCCAAAGCCCCACGCTCCGCAACGCCTGGGCCGGCAAATGAGGCGAGAGCAGGGACGTAAACAAGCCGCCAACAAAAGCCCCGGTCCGCGTCAGATCGCCCCGCCGGGCCACGCCATAGCTGCGCGCCACGGCATCGGCCCAGCCATATGATCCCGGATTGGCCGCCTTGAGGCAGGCGTTAAGGTTTGCCACGTCCCGCAGACCCAGATTGAGGCCCTGTGCGCCGATGGGCGGAAACGCATGGGCCGATTCGCCCACCAGCACCGCAGCGTCGCGCCCGGCCACATCAACCGAGAGAAGTGACAGCGGAAACACGAAACTGGGGCTGGCCGCCGATATCGTCCCGAAAAGGTGCCCCGACTTTGCGTTGAGAAGGGAAATTAGGTGCTCCGGTTCTCGCCGCGCGTCCTCAAGTGTTTCCAGCCTGTCGATCCACACCAGATTGGCGCGATTTCCACCCGCCGGAACCAGCGTGAACGGCCCATTGGGATAGTGAAATTCCACCGATTCCCCATCGAGCCCGCGCTCAAGCTCCAGATCGCAAACGAGTGCGGCCTGGTCGAACTTGCGCTCCCGCATCGAAATCCCCGCGGCCTTGCGCACGCTGGAGCCTTTGCCATCGGCCCCAACCAGCAACTCGGCAGTCAATGTGCCGCCATCGCCAAGTTCGAGATGCCACACCCCATCGACCCGACTTGCCGATTTGAGCGTCGCGGCTCGGCGGTCGAGGTTTTCATTCCCCGCTGCTGCCTGCGAAAAACTCTCCCCGAGCCGGGCATTGGCAAAATTCCATCCAAAGGCCCGGTGCCCGATTTCCGACGCACTGAATACGGTCTCCGGCGCGCGTAAAAGCCTGCCGGTCGCATCGATGATCCGGATGCGCGTGAGAGGTGTGCCCAGCGTTTCAGGGTCATCGATCAACCCTGCGTCGATCATGTAGTCGACCGACGGCCCCATCAGCGCCGAAGTCCTGCGGTCCACAGGCGCGTCGGGTGCCACATGAAGGGTTGAGAACCCGGCATTGGCCGCCGCAACCGCGGTCGCCTTGCCAACGAGCCCGCCGCCGATAACGGCGACCTGTGTGTGATTGGCCATTTTCACCTCGATGATTGACCAAGATGTAAGCCGCCGGGATCGCCCTCGCAAGCCGCGCAAATGGCTCTGCCGCTTTATTGCCGTTGTTGCCCGCAAATGTGCACACATCGCGCGCCGGGGCGGTCGCCGTTCTTGCCATGGGCATCAGATGGATGCCCGTGTTCCAACCGCTGAGGGCAAAAATGCTGGATTTCGTCGTCGAACCGGCCTTCTGGGCCAGCCTCATTCTGTTGACCTGCATCGAAGTGGTGTTGGGAGCCGAAAACGCCAATCAGTGTTTGAGCCGGGCAGCGGGCCTGCCCGATGAGCAGCGTCGCCGTGCCAAGGTTCTGACAGCCGTCTTAGGCACTCTCTTCCGATTGGCATTGCTGGCGATTCTGCTCTGGCTTCTTGGCCTGCAGCGATCGGCCTTCAGCATCGCCGGCTGGTCCCCCACCTGGGGCGGGGTCGTCCTCTTGGCCGGTGGCCTGTTTCTGATCTATAGGGCCGTCACCGAACTTCACCTTATGGTTGAACCCCACCTGGTTCCTCACGATGGCCCAGACCCGGCATTTTCCGAAAGCCCCACGCTGGCAATCGCCCAGCTTGTGGCCCTCAGCGTTATCTTTTCTGTCGATTCGATCATCCTCGCCATCGGCATGACGGCCTACGTTCCGGCCATGGTCATCGCCATAATTGCCGCGATCGTGATCCTGTTTTTCGCTTCCGGTCCCATCGCCTCATTCATCGCCCGCCACGCCGCGATCCAGGCGGTGGCGCTGGGTATCTTGTTCGTCGTGGGCACCGTGCTGATGGCTGAGGGCCTCGGCATGTCGGTTCTCCGCGACTATCTCTACATCGCCATTGGCGCGGGCTTGCTCGTGCTTGCCTTCTCCAAGCTCATCCATCGCACGCCTGCCAGCCAGCCATCGATTTCGATGCCCGCCGCCATGCCCGTCCAGGATCGCGCCGAACCCAGCCTGGAGCCATCTATTCCTGTTCCCGATGATGGGTCCGCCAGCGCGCCGCGGTCAGTGGACCCCATCTTCGAGGACGTACCCGATACCGTTTTGGAAACCGAAGATTTCAGTGATCCCGCGCCGGATGAGATCAACGAACCTGCTCCCGCCGAGGGGCCGTTGCCGGACGAAATCCCCGACAGCGACGAACCGCCCCTTGGCGAACGCGATACCGCTGTGCAAAGGTCGCGCCGGAAAAAACCCGTACTCAGGCGCCGCCCTCCGAGGCTGCGCACGGCCAGAAAAAGAGAATAGGCAGGAATATGAAAGCCATTGTCGTTGACCAATTTGGTGGCCCCGAAGCACTCGATTTCCGCGATGTCGAGGTTGGAGAGCCCGGTTCGGGCGAAATTCGGGTCCGCCATCACGCCATCGGCGTCAACTTCATCGATACCTATCACCGCACCGGTCTCTATCCCAATCCGCTGCCCCTGATTCCCGGCTCCGAAGGCGCCGGCGAGGTGATTTCGGTTGGCGCCGGGGTCACCGGCTTCAAGCCCGGCGATCGCATTGCCTATCAGGGCACCATCGGTGCCTACACCGAGGAGCGGATCATGCCGGCGGCAAAGGCCGTTCTGCTGCCCGAATCGATTGATTACGAAACCGCGGCCGCCATCATGCTCAAGGGCCTCACGGCCTACTACCTGCTGTTTCTCACATGGCCCGTACGTTCGGGCGAAACCATCCTGTTTCAGGCCGCAGCCGGTGGCATGGGGCTCATTGCCTGCCAATGGGCCAAATCGATCGGTGCCCGCGTCATCGGCACCGCTGGTAATCCCGATAAGGTCGCGCTGGCCAAGGCCAATGGCTGCGACGAGGTCATCAACTATTCCGAAGAAGATTTCGCCGTGCGCGTCCGCGAATTGACCAACGGCAAGGGCGTCGATGTGGTTTACGACGGGGTAGGGCAGGACACCTTCGAGAAATCGCTCGATTGCCTGCGGCCGATGGGCCTCATGGTCAGCTACGGCAACGCCACCGGCCCGGTTTCCGTCCCCGATCTGGGCATTCTGGCCCGCAAGGGTTCGCTGTTTGTCACCCGCCCGACAGGCGCCCACTACTTCGCCGAACGTCCGGCTCTGCTGGCCGGCGCCAAGGCGCTTTTCGCAGCTGTCGAATCGGGCGCCGTCAAACCCCATATCGGCCAGCGCTTTGCGCTTTCCGAAGCTGCCGATGCCCACCGGGCGCTCGAAGGCCGCAAAACCGTCGGCTCGACCATCCTGCTGCCCTGATTGCCTCTGTCGCGGGGACGAAGGCTGTGATACGGCCTTCGTTCAAGGCGGCAGGCAGGGAAATAACCGGTGGTTCGTGCAACGCTGATTGGATTTTCGGCCATCCTTATGTGGTCGCTTCTGGCGTTGTTCTCGAGCCTGTCGGGACAGGTGCCACCATTCCTCTTGTGCACCTTCTCGTTTGCCGTGGCGACGCTTGTCGGCCTTGCAGCAACCGGACGACGCGGCAAGCCCCGCACGCCGGCTGCAAAAGTCCCGCTCATGGCCTGGGTCGTCGGCGTTGCGGGCCTGTTCGGCTATCATTTCTTCTATTTTTCGGCCGTCCGGAACGCTCCGGTGGTCGAGGCCAATCTGATAAATTACCTCTGGCCACTGCTGATTGTTCTGGGCTCGGCCCTGATGCCCGGCGAAGGGTTGCGCTGGCATCACGTGGCCGGCGCCTTGCTGGGCCTGGCCGGCACGGTGCTGATCGTGTCGAATGGCGGCCGCTTTGCCTTCGAGCCCGAATATATGTTCGGCTACGGTATCGGCGTCCTCGCCGCCTTCACCTGGGCCAGCTATTCACTGATCTCGCGACGCTTCGCCCAGGTCCCCACTCGCATGGTCACCTGGTACTGCGCCGCCGCTGCCCTGCTTTCGCTTGTCTGCCACATAACGCTCGAGGAAACGGTGATGCCCGCCAATACCGTTCAATGGCTGGCCGTCTTCGGCATGGGCCTGATGCCGGTGGGGGGCGCGTTCTTTGTCTGGGACTACGGTGTCAAGCATGGCAACATCCAGGTCCTCGGCGCAGCCAGCTATGCTGCACCGCTGCTCTCGACCCTGCTGCTGATCGTCTTCGGCATCAGCGCCCTCACCATGCCCGTC
Organism: Pelagibacterium sp.; assembly: GCA_002723255.1. Classification (GTDB taxonomy): domain Bacteria; phylum Pseudomonadota; class Alphaproteobacteria; order Rhizobiales; family Devosiaceae; genus Pelagibacterium; species Pelagibacterium nitratireducens. The sequence continues at coordinate 44,607 of PBNW01000009.1, forward strand.
GCCCTCGCCTGCCTGCTCATCACGGGCGGTGCGGCGCTGGCCTCCAAGGACATGATTGCCCGCCCGCGGCGCAAACCGCCGGTAACGGTCATCTGATCCTCTGGACAGCTTCGCGCCGAACAGCTAAACCGCAAATCAATCGGCCAGCCCTCACATGGGCTTGCGGCTCAACGGGTGGGTGGCAGAGTGGTTGATTGCACCGGTCTTGAAAACCGGCGGGCGTGAGAGCGTCTCGGGAGTTCGAATCTCCCCCCACCCGCCATCTTCCAGACGCAAGGGGTCAGACCATCGGCGGATTGAGCCGTGCAAATCCCTCCTGCCGGCGATAGGGGAAATAGGGATAGGGAGCCGTCACGGCACTGGCATCATCGAGCCTGGCGACCTGCTCAGCGGTCAGATTCCAGCCGACCGCACCCAGATTCTGGCGCAATTGCTCTTCGTTGCGCGCCCCGACAATGACTGATGAGACTGTGGGGCGTTGCAGCAACCAGTTGAGCGCGACCTGCGCAACGGTCTTGCCGGATTCCTCAGCTACCGCATCGAGAGCCTCGACAACGCCATAGAGGTGCTCCTCATCCACCGGCGGACCAAAGCTTGCGGTTTCGTGCAGACGGCTGCCCTCCGGCAACGGCGCCCCGCGCCGGATTTTCCCCGTCAGCCGCCCCCAGCCCAGCGGACTCCAGACCAGCGCACCGAGCCCCTGATCCTGCCCGAGCGGCATCAATTCCCACTCATAGTCGCGCCCGACCAGCGAATAGTAGACCTGATTGGCAACATAGCGCGGCCAACCGCGACGGTCGGCCATGGCCAGCGATTTCATCACCTGCCAGCCTGAGAAATTTGACACTCCGACATAGCGAACCTTGCCGGCGCGGACCAGCATATCGAGCGTTGAAAGCACCTCCTCGACCGGGGTCGCGATGTCGAAGGCATGAAGTTGGAGTATGTCGATATGGTCCGTCTCAAGGCGGCGCAGCGCATCCTCGACGGCGCGAACCAGACGGAAGCGGGAGGATCCGCCGTCATTGGGCCCATCCCCCATCGGAAGCCCGGTCTTGGTGGAGATCAGCACGGCATCGCGCTTGCCCTTGATGGCTTGCCCCAGAACCTCTTCAGAGGCGCCGTCAGAATAGACATCGGCGGTGTCGAACAAATTGACCCCCGCCTCAAGACAGATGTCGACGAGGCGGCCGGCTTCAATGGCATCGGAAGTGCCCCAATTGCCAAATAGTGGGCCGGCCCCACCGAACGTGCCGGCGCCGAAGCTGAGAACCGGCACCTTGAGGCCGGATTTGCCGAGCGGTCTGTAATCCATGATAAAAACTCCTTAGACGATAGGATTGCAAGCGGGTTTCGCCAGGGGCCGTCCGACGGTTCGAACGGCAATCAGAGCGGTGGCGAGGGCGAGAAGCGGAAACAGTGTGGCGATGGCCGGCACGAGGATGAGGCCAGGCCCGTGGTCGATAACCAGGCCGCCAGTCCACGCACCAAGGGCATTGCCGAGATTGAAAGCGCCGATGTTGAAGCTCGATGCGAGGCTCTGGCCGGCCCCTTCGGCCCTTGAAAGTACCCACATCTGCAGGGGCGCTACCGTGGCAAATCCGGTCGCGCCAAGCAGGCCGGCGAAAAGCACGGCGGTAAATTGATTGCCGAAGGCAAAACTCATCAGCCCCAGGACGAGGGTGAGTCCCACCAATGTTCCGAAGATGGAGGGGACAAGGCCCCGGTCGGCGAACCTGCCGCCCAGCAAATTCCCCACAAACAGACCGCCCCCGAACACCAGCAGGATCGGCGAGACCGCACTGTCGTCAAACCCGCCGATCTCGGTCAGCAAGGGCGCGATATAGGTAAAGACCGCAAAAACACCCGCATACCCGAACACGGTCGTCAAAAGACCAAGCAGCACAGGGCGCCGGGCCATGGCGCGGAAATCTGCCCGCCAATCCGATGCTTGCGGTCGTGTTCGGTCTTGGGGCACCAGAAAGGCGAGAACAGCGATGGCAACGAGCCCCACTCCAGTGACGGCCCAGAAGGTTGCCCGCCAGCCATAGTGTTGGCCAAGCCAGGTACCAAACGGCACGCCGAGGACAGTCGCCACAGTCAGACCGGTGAACATGATGGCAATGGCCGAAGCGCGCTTGTCCTCGGAAACAAGCCCCGTCGCCACCACAGCGCCGACGCCGAAGAACGTGCCGTGGGTCAGCGCCGTGAGCACCCGCGCCGCCATCAGCCACCCATAACTCGGAGCGAGAGCGCACGCAGCATTGCCGACGACGAAGATCACCATCAGCCCGATCAACACGCGCTTGCGCGGCCAGCGTGCCGTGAGCACGGTAAGCACCGGGGCGCCGACGGTCACGCCAAGCGCGTACCCCGAAATCAAAAGGCCCGCCGCCGCTATGGTGACGTTCAATTCACGACTGACCTCCAAAAGAAGGCCCATGATGACAAATTCGGTGACGCCAACGCCGAAAGCGCCGACTGTCAGGGCATAAAGTGCCAAAGGCATATGAAATCTCTATCCATCCAAAACTGATGTCCGAAAGATAGACCTTCGGTACGCGATGAAATAGAATGCCTTCTGGAATAGCACTTGTGAGATGAAGTCATTATGGCGCGACTTGACGTCAACCGATCCGGCGAGATGGAAGTGTTTGTGCGGGTGGTCGAACTCGGCGGCTTTTCGCCCGCCGCCCGCGCCGGACGCATGACGCCCTCGGCCGTGAGCAAGCTGATCGCGCGGCTGGAAGCCCGGCTCGGCGCCCGATTGCTCAATCGCTCGACTCGCCAACTCCAGCTGACGCCCGAGGGCTGCACCTTCTATGAGCGCGCAACACGCGTTCTGGCTGATCTCGAAGATGCCGAACGGGCAGCAAGCATTGGCGAGGAGGCGATTGGACGGGTGCGCATCAACACCAGCGCATCCTACGCCACCCATATCCTTGCACCATTGCTGCCCGATTTTCTCGCGCGCCACCCCGGTGTCACCCTCGACATCGTGCAAACCGATGCCGTGGTCGATCTTCTGGCCGAACGCATGGATGTCGCGATCCGGGCCGGACCGTTAAAAAGTTCGAGCCTTGTTGCCCGCAAGCTTGGTGAAACGCCGCTGCTGATCGTTGCCGCGCCATCCTATCTCGAACGTCGCGGCGAACCGCACAGCATCGCTGATCTTCAAAACCATGACCGCCTCGGTTTCGGATACGCCCGCGCCGTCGACGGCTGGGCACTTTGCGAGAATGGCAAAGCCGTTGTTGTGCCGGCCACGGGTCGTGTGCAAGTGAGCGACGGTGAGGCGTTGCGCCAGCTGGCTCTGTCCGGCGTAGGTCTCGCCAGGCTCGCTGCCTTTACCGTGAGAGACGATATCGCAGCGGGGCGCCTCGTCCCGGTGCTCGGCCACCTTGTCTCTGGCGACCCTGAACCCTTCCACGCCGTCTATGTGGGGCAGGGCGGCCCTCTCCCCTCGCGTGTCAGGGCACTGCTCGATTTCCTCGCCAGATATGGAAGAGTTGCCTGACCCTTTGAAAGGACACGCCCGACATAAAAAGACCCCTGCCAAGGCAGGGGCCCTTTGCGTCTTCGCGTCATGCAATCAATGATGATGATGCTCGGGCATGTCCTCGAGCGCATCCTTGGTCCAGCCGGTTACCGCATGCACTTCGCCATTTTCATCACGCATGAAATCGAGCTGATTGACAGCGACGGCGACGGGTTTGGACCCGATGCCGAGAAATCCACCGACATCGATCACCGCCTGGGCGCTCGCACCCACGCCATGCAGGTGTGACACCTTTCCGACTTTGTGGTCGTCGGCGCCGTAAACGGTGGCGTCCTGCAAGGTTGCTTCATTGAGCTCGGCTTCGCTGAGGCGAACATGATTGGAGTGATCCATCATTAAGGCTCCTCTTTTTTGAGTGTGCAGGGTTAACCTGCGAGCCCCTCGTCCGTTCCCGTCGTAAACACCTGTTTGCCGCCACTGTCCGTCGGACGTCGCCTCACGCCCGCTCAGCTAGAATTCGGACTCGCCGGCGCCCGGCGCGCGCAGGTCCTCGGCGCTGGGCAGAGTCCCCGGATTTGTAGAGAAAGTGGCGGCCACGCCGAGCTTGTGCGATGTCGTACAGCCATTGGGCTCGAAATTGCTCGCCACGCACTCGACTTCGATCTTCTGGCTGACATCGAGTTCGGGGTTTCCCGAAGAGGTCGAGGAACATCCAGCAAGGACAATAAGGAAAATGACGGCAGCTGCAGGTTTCATAAAGCGCGTCTCGGCAATCGATCGGATGTCGATCCTATGCCCGGAACGATGGAAACTTTCCAGCGTTTTCGACAGCCACCGCGATCGTTTGGCCGGCCCTAGCGCGGTTCGCTTTCGCCCTTGTGCCGAAAGGCCCATTGCGGCACCACGATCACATTGCCATCGCGCTCGCCGCCATTGCGTTTATAGGCAAGCTCCCACGCGCGCTCGATGATTTCCTCGATCGAGAGGCTCAGGCAACTCGGCAGGCTCTGCGAACGGCCGAGATTTTCCAGAACCGCCTCGGCCTGACCGCATAGGGCGCGTTGCTGCAATGTTTCTGATGGCATATGTTTCATGGCCGCATCTGACCATAAAGATGCCAAAACCCGGCAAACGCATTTCGGAAAAATTGAATAAATCCAATCGCGCAGGATCAATCTCTAGGGAAGACTGGGCGGCTCACGATCATTTTTGTCGCTATCGGGCATGCGCTGATAGCGCCGCCGCGTGATGATATACATGACAACCGCCACGACCAGCGCACCCCCGAGCATCACGAACCCGAACTCCGCCGCCGAAAGCCCCAGCGTCAGCAATGCAACCACCAGAACGACGAGACTGGCCGCTATAATGAAAATCCGCATCTTGCCTCCATCCTGATGGTCATGGTGTCGTGTTTGACTTGCCAATGCAAGCACACCCGGCTACGCCGTGACAGGCGTTGAAAAAGGGCAGGGGCACGCAGTGGACAGCGTTATCGAGATCGTTCCCACACTCATGCCGCTCGGCGACAGCGGCGTTCTCGTGCGCTTTGCCGATCGCCTCGATCTCCAAGCCAACGCGGCAGCCATCGCTTTCGCAAGAAACCTCGAATCCAGCCCCATTCCTGGCGTTGTCGAAATCGTCCCCAATCTCGTCTCGGTCCTGGTGCGCTATGATCCCCGACGCATCGGCTTTGCCGGCCTGTGCGGCGAGTTGCGACTCATCGACCGTGACATCGAGAACACCGAACCACCGACCAATCACCGGATAGAGATTGCCTATGGTGGCGAGGATGGTCCCGATCTCGAGGCGGTGGCCGCAGAACTCGGACTGACGGTTCCCGCCTTCATCGCTGCGCACGCTGCGGAGCGTCTGGATATCCTCGCCGTCGGCTTTGCCCCGGGATTTGTCTATTGCGGCATGCACGCCGACGACCTGCTCGTGCCGCGCCGCGAAACCGTCAGGCGCTCGGTTCCGCCCGGCAGCATCCTTTTCGCCGCCCGCCAGACAGCCATCGCCGCCACTCCCGTGCCTACCGGATGGGCCGTGATCGGGCGGACCAGCCTCATCAATTTCGACCCGGCCGCTTCCCCGCCCACGCGGTTGCGGGCAGGGGATACGATCACCTTTGAGACGGCCCCATGAGCCGCATCGCTCTCACCCGCGTCAGCCCGATGACCACAATCCAGGACGACGGACGTCCCGGTCTCTTTGCCCACGGCATCGGTGCATCCGGCCCCATGGACCGCAACGGTTATGCGACGGCCGCCGCCATCACCGAAGTGCCTTGCGGTGCCGCCATCGAAATCGGGCCGCTCGGTCTCGATTTCACCTATCGCGGCGATCCGCTGTCTGCCGGCATGGCCGGAGGAACGTTTACGCTAACTGTCGATGGTGAGCCTCGACCTTGGCCGGCCCGCCTCGACCTCGTCGAAAACACGAAAATCTCCATAAAGCCCGGCCCTCAGGGCAATTACGCCTATCTTCGCTTTGCGGCCCAGATCGACGTTCCGCTCATCCTCGGCAGCCGCTCAACCAACGCAACGGTAGGGCTGGGCGGCTTGGATGGCCGCATGCTGGCGGCCGGAGACGAACTCAGCCTGATTGATCTGACCGATACCGGCCCCGAGCTGACTCGTCCTGAGACCGCCTCGCCTGGCGACCCGATCCGCTTCGTCTGGGGCATTCACGCCGATCTGTTTCCAGCCCCGATCCGCTCGGCATTTACCACTTCCGATTTCCGCATCTCATCGCGCATGGACCGCATGGGCGTCAGGCTCGACGACACCGGATCCGTCTTCGCCGACGCAAAACTGCTCAACCTCGTCTCCGATGCCGTCGTCCCCGGCGACGTCCAGATCCTGGGCGACGGCACCCCGATCATCCTTATGCGCGACAACCAGCCGACCGGTGGCTATCCCCGCATCGGCACGGTCATCGATGCCGATCTCGACCGCTTTGCCCAGATTCGCGCCGGCAAGATGGTGCGCTTCGAACCCGTCAGCGTGGCGCACGCTCACAGGATATCGAAATGGCTGCCCTGATCGATCTCAACGCCGATCTGGGCGAGGGCATCGGCGACGACCTTTCTATGCTCGGAATCGTCACCAGCGCCTCGATCGCCTGCGGCGGCCACGCCGGCAACGCGCAAACCATGCGCGCGGCCGTCCGTGGAGCGCAGGCCAATGGCGTCCGCATCGGCGCCCATCCCGGTTTTGAGGACCCGGACAATTTCGGCCGCCTTCGCCTCGATCTGCCCTTCGAGACCATCCGCGATCAGGTTCTGGCCCAGATCGCCCGCCTCGCATCCATCGCGGCGGAGGAGGGGGCTCCGATCTCCTATCTCAAGCTTCACGGCGCGCTCGCCAACATGGCCGCGGAGGACGAAGCGCTTTCTCATGCCGTCTTCGCGGGCGTTGCCCGAGCGTATCCAGGTCTGGCCATTCTCGCCCTCGCGGCTTCCGCCCAGGAAAGCGCCGCGAAACAACTCGGTCTCCCCGTCATCGCTGAAGCCTATGCCGATCGCGCCTATAGGCCCGACGGATTGCTGGCCGCCCGCAGCCTGCCGGGCGGCGTCATTGAGGATACCGCCGCCGTCGTCGCCCGATGCCTGCGGCTCGCCGAGCAGGGCGAAATCATCGCCATCGACGGCACGGCCTTCAAATCCGACGCCCGCTCTATCTGCCTGCATGGCGACACATCGGGCGCCCTCGAACATGCCCGCGCGGTGCGCGATGCCCTCAGATCTCGCAATCTGATGTAACGCACCGACCCTAAAGTTTGCCGCCGCGTTAAGAAAACCTACACAAACCTATGGTTTCTGGAAGGTTCGATGCGCGAAGGCACCGGCAGTCGCCTGGGAGTGCTTTCAGCACGAGTTGAGCCGGCCTTGCGGTTCGAAAGCACGACAATCTTGTTAGTATTGGGTCAGATTGTATGAGCTCGAATATCGGATCGGCGCGCCGCCGTTCTCTTTTTGCCGCTTTTGGCACCTCGGTTGCCGCCGCCGTGCTGCTGGCCGGATGCACCGGTGCAGACTTGTTTGCAGGCAATGAGTTCTTCTCCGAATCCTCGATGGGCGTCAAAGCCTCGCCCCGGGTCACGACCTCGCGCAACGTCCCCAAGGGCGGCGGTCGCTATGTTGTCGGCCAACCCTATACGGTCGCTGGCAACCGCTTCGTGCCGCGCGAGCAACCCGACCTCGACGTGACGGGCCGCGCCTCGTGGTACGGACCGGCCTTCCATGGCCGGCTGACCGCAAATGGCGAAGTCTTCGACATGTACGCGCTCTCGGGAGCTCACCCGACGCTGCCCCTGCCATCCTACGTCCGGGTGACCAACGCCGATAACGGCGCTTCGACGATCGTCCGCATCAACGATCGCGGTCCGTTTTCCTATGAGCGCACCGTCGATCTCTCCCGCCGCGCCGCTGAAGTTCTCGGTTTCCAGCAGCAGGGTACGGCCAATGTCCGCGTGCAGTATATCGGACCGGCTCCGCTCGAGGGCGATGACACCAAGTTCCTCGTCGCCTCGATCAACCAGTTGACCCCCTATGAGATCCAGAACAACACGCGCATGGCCTATCAGGAACCCGTGCAGGTCGCACAGGCCAGCCCTGAACCCGCCGCATCTCCCGCGGCCGCCCCGACGCCAGTTCCGCGTCCCGCAACGGCTTCGGAGGCCGCCGGCAGTATTGCCGCGCCCGAATATATCCCCTTCCGGGTCCTGTCCTACGCTGGCGCAACATCCCTTGAAACGACGTCCGAACCCAACGGAACGCCCGTTCGGATGGCGCTCGGCACCTGGAATGATGAAGCGGCTGCCCGCGACATCGCCACTCGGTTTGCTCTTCTTGGCGCCGTCGACACCACCACGGTGGTTCAGGGCGATCAGGCAGTCACCCATCTCATGCTCACCCATCTTCGCGAAGGTGTGACCGAAACCGACGCCGTGGATATGGCAACATCACTTGGCTTATCCTCCCCGACTTTGTATTGAGGGACCAAGGCTTAGCTTAAAAAAGGGCGCCGCAACGCGGCTGGTTCTCATGGTTCGTCTGGAACGTACCTGGCGCGTAATCTTCGTTGGACTGGCCATCATCGCTGCTCTGGCCCACCCGGCCAACGCCCAGCTCGATTTCGACACCAGCGCTCCATACGCCATTCTGGTCGATCATGAATCGGGCACGGTGCTGTTTCAGAAAGAGGCCGACACAAGGATCGAACCGGCCAGCATGGCCAAGCTGATGACGGTCGCAATCGTCCTCGACATGGTCGAACGCGGCGCGCTCAACCTCACCGATCAGTTCTTCATATCCGAACACGCATGGCGAACCGGCGGAGCGCCCTCGGGTGGCTCGGCGATGTTCGCCGAACTCGGTTCGCAAATCAGCGTCGATGATCTGTTGCACTCGGTGATCATCCAGTCGGGCAATGATGCCTCCATCGCGCTGGCCGAAGGCATCGCCGGCAGCGAACCGGCCTTCGCCGATATCATGAACGAGTTTGCCCTGGACATCGGGCTCACCGATTCCCATTTCACAAATGCCAGCGGGCTGCCTGATCCTGACATGTACGTCACGGCCCGCGATCTGGCCAATCTTGCCCGCTACATCATCCATGAGTTTCCCGATTACTATCCGGTCTTCGCCATCGAAGAATTCACTTGGAACGATATCCGCCAATCCAACCGCAATGGACTTCTCGGGCTCGGCATCGGGGTCGATGGCCTCAAGACAGGGCACACCGAATCTGCAGGCTATGGCATCGTCGCTTCGACCACAGAAGGCGGGCGTCGCCTCATAGCTGTTCTGCACGGCATGGACAGCGTCAACCAGCGCAATGAGCAGGCGCGCGCCCTCATCACGTGGGGCTCCCGCAGCTTCGAGCGCATCCCCGCCTTCGCGAACGGCGCAATCGTTGGCGAAGCCAGCGTCTATGGCGGCGAACGGGCCAGCGTTGGCCTAGTCGGCGAAGGCAGCATCGATATCTACCTGCCGCGCGGCAATCGCCGCTGCCTTTCCGCCAGTATCACCTATGCCGCGCCGATCCTTCCCCCGGTCCGCGCCGGCGACAGGCTTGCGCAACTCAACATACTTTGCGATGACCAGATCATTCAGACCGCGCCGCTTTACGCGGCAGAGGCTGTCGGACAAGGTGGCATCATGCGGCGGGCGACCGACGCGCTTTGGGAACTGGCGTTCGGCTGGTTTTGACACCGGGTGATTTCGGTCTGGCGGCCGCAACAGGATTTGATACGGACACGATGGCGGCAGATCAGCACCGATCGATCACACCCCGATTCATAACGTTCGAGGGCGGGGAGGGCGTGGGCAAGTCCACCCAGGTCCGCCGTCTGGCCGACCGGCTGTCCGAATACGGCATTTCGGTGGTCCGCACCCGTGAGCCCGGCGGCACACCAAAGGCCGAGGCCGTCCGCTCCTTCATCCTGCAGGGCAAGCCCGAAAGCTGGGGCGTAGGTGCAGAGGCTGTGCTGTTTGCCTCCGCCCGCCTCGATCACGTCAACCAGTTGATCGCGCCCTCGCTGGCCGAGGGCAAATGGGTCATCTGCGACCGCTTCGCCGATTCGACCCGCGCCTATCAGGGCCTGACCGGCGGTGTCGATGACAAACTGATCGATGCACTCGAACATCTCGCCCTCAACGGCCATACGCCCGAGCTCACCGTCATACTCGACATGGATCCTGACATCGCCTTTGAGCGCGTGCGCAAACGCGCCACGGAAGACGGCATGCCCGCCATCGCCGACCGCTTCGAAAAAGAGGACCTCGCCTTCCATCGCCGCCTGCGCGACAATTTCCTTGCCATAGCGATATCCAATCCCGGACGCTGCGTTGTCCTGTCGGCCGATACCGAAGAAGACGTCCTCACCGTAGCGATCTGGCGCGCCGTGCTCGATCATTTCCCCGATCTGGCCCGCGAAGGATTGGCCGGGTGAGTGTAGAACGTCGCGAAGCCGATCAGATCACCGACGTGCCTGCGCCCGAATTCGGCACGCTTGTCGGCCATGACCAGGCGCGCGCCTCGCTTCTGAGCGCGCTCGAGCGCAATCGCCTGCCCAGCGCCATCCTGCTCCACGGCCCGCGCGGTATCGGCAAGGCGACCTTCGCTTTCGACATCGCCCGTCAGGTTCTCTCGCGCACCTCCGATGAATCCGAGGAAAGAATAAGCGCCCAGGTCGCTGCGCTTTCCCATCCAAACCTGTTCCTGTTGCGCCGCACCACTGATCCCGCAAATTCCGAAAAATACTATTCGGCCATACGTGTCGACGACGTGCGTGCCATGCGCGACTCCCTGCACCAGACCCGGGGCAGGGCAGGCTACCGCCTCGCCATTGTCGACAGCGTGGACGATTGCAACGCCAATTCGGCCAATGCGCTCCTCAAGACCCTCGAAGAGCCACCCGCCGACACAATGTTCATCGTGTTGTCCCATCGCCCCGGCGGCATGCTGGCCACAATCCGCTCGCGCTGCCAGAGTTTTGGCCTGCGCCCGCTCGCCGATCCCGATACGGCACAGGTGATATCGCGTATCCGCCCCGAGCTGGCGGCCCAAGATGTCTCCCGCGCCGTAAGTTTTGCCGCCGGTCGCCCCCGCCGGGGCTTTGAATCCCTCATGCTTGAGGAAGGCGACGTTCTCGACGCGCTCCGGACCTGGCTAAAAGACCCGTCGGCTCACCCTACGCGCGCCCATCTCAAGATTGCCGACGGGCTGGCCGCATCCAAGGGGGCTGAATTGGGCTTTGCCCAGGACATGATCCGCGACTGGCTTGCCACCGAGGCGGAAAACGCCGCGCGCGCCGGCCCTGCCGCGCGTTTCCGCCTTGCTTCGACCAATGGCCTGTGGGAGAAGGCCAACGCCCTTATCGCCGATGCCGATATCTACAATCTTGACCGGCGGCAGACGCTGGTCGCAGTCTTTGATTTCCTGCGCGATCATGTGCGCCGAACCACGCCCGTGAGCTGATTTTCCTATGAGCCGCCCGACCTTCTACATCACCACGCCGATCTTTTATCCCAACGGCGTCCCCCATATCGGCCATGCCTATACCGCCATTGCCAGTGACGTTATCGCGCGCTTTCACCGGCTGGACGGCAAGGATGTGTTTTTTCTGACCGGCACCGACGAGCATGGCCAGAAGATGCAGCAGACCGCCGAAAAAGAGGGGATCACCCCGATCGAGCTGGCGACCAAAAACTCGCAGGCCTTCAAGGACCTCTGGGCGACCCTCAACATCTCTTACGACGACTACATCCGTACAACCGAGGAGCGGCACCATAAGGCCTCGCAAGCCATCTGGAACAAGATGGTCGAAAAGGGCGATATCTACCTCGACTCCTACTCCGGCTGGTATTCGGTCCGGCAGGAAGCCTTCTTCGACGAAAAGGAAACCACGCTCGGCGAGGACGGCATCCGGCGCGAACCGCTCGGCTCACCCGTCGAATGGGTGGAAGAGGAAAGCTATTTCTTCCGCCTCTCTGCCTATGGCGACAAACTGCTCGCCCACTATGAGGCAAACCCCGGGTTCATCCTGCCCGCCGAGCGGCGCAACGAAGTGGCCAGCTTCGTCAAATCGGGCCTGCGCGACCTTTCGATCTCGCGCACCACGTTCGATTGGGGCGTGCCCGTACCCAACGATCCCAAGCACATCATGTACGTCTGGGTCGACGCGCTGACCAATTACATTACCGCCGCGGGCTATCCCGATGAGAATGCCGAGCGCTGGAAATACTGGCCCGCCGATATTCATATGATCGGCAAGGACATTGTGCGCTTCCACGCCGTCTATTGGCCTGCCTTCCTCATGAGCGCCGATATCGAGTTGCCCAAACGCGTCTTTGCCCACGGTTTCCTGTTCAACCGCGGCGAGAAGATGAGCAAATCGGTCGGCAACGTCGTCGATCCCTTCGAACTCGTCGCGAAATACGGCCTCGATGCCATGCGGTATTACTTCCTGCGCGAAGTCTCGTTCGGCAGCGACGGCTCGTACAATCACGAAGCCATCGTCAACCGCATCAATGCCGACCTCGCCAACGATCTGGGCAATCTCGCCCAGCGCTCGCTGTCCATGGTCGCCAAGAACTGCGAAGGGCAGGTGCCCACCCCAGGCGAATTGACGGACGAAGACAACGCCATTCTTGGCGCCGCCGATGCCCTGCTCGAAACGTCCCGAACCGCGATGGACGATCAGGCCATCCACCAGATGCTCAACGCCGTCTGGCAGGTGGTGGCCGATGCCAACCGGTACTTTGCGGGGCAGGAGCCCTGGGCGCTGCGCAAGACCGACCCGGCCCGCATGGCGACCGTGCTCTATGTGACAATCGAGGTGGTGCGTCAGGTTGCCATTCTCGCCCAGCCGGTGATGCCCGCATCGAGCGAAAAACTGCTCGATCTTCTGGGTCTGCACGCAGAGGGCCGCTCTTTCGAGCAACTGGGTTCCTACGGCCGCCTCGCCGCAGGCACCGCACTGCCCGCGCCAGAGGGGGTCTTCCCCCGCTATGTGGAAAAGGACGAAGGCGCAGCCTGATGCTTGTCGATAGCCACTGCCACCTCGATTTCGACGTCCTTGCCGACGATATCGACGGCGTTCTTTCGCGCGCCCGCGACAATGGAGTGAGCCATTGCGTCACCATCTCCACCCGCATTCGGCGCTTTGAAGCGCTCCTCGCCATTGCCGAAACGCATGAAAACGTCTTTTGCTCTGTCGGCACACATCCGCACAATGCACATGAAGAACTCGATGTAAGCGTCGACGAAATAATCGCTTTATCCCAGCATCCCAAATGCGTCGCCATCGGCGAGGCCGGCCTCGACTACCACTACGATTCCTCGCCCCGTGACGCCCAGGCTCAGGGATTCCGCAATCACATCGCCGCCGCCCGCCAGACGGGCCTGCCGCTGGTCATCCACGCCCGCTCCGCCGATGACGACATGATCGCCATTCTCGAGCAAGAAACCGGGCAGGGGGCCTTCCCCTTCGTGCTGCACTGCTTTTCCTCCGGCGCCGAACTGGCCCGTCGCGGCCTGGCGCTTGGCGGTTATGTCTCGTTTTCCGGCATCGTCACCTTCAAGAACGCCGCCGAAATCCAGGACGTCGCCAAATTCGTTCCCGACGACCGGTTCCTGGTCGAGACGGACGCGCCCTATCTCGCGCCGGTTCCCCATCGCGGCAAACCCAACCAGCCCGCCTTCGTGCGCCACACCGCCGAAAAGCTGGCCGAATTGCGCGGCGTTCCGTTCGAAACCATCGCCGAGCAATCGACCCGCAATTTCGCTCGCCTGTTCTCAAAGACAGGGCTGACCGTATGAGCGACAGACCCGCCACCCGGCTCACCGCCCGTATTCTGGGCTGCGGTTCGTCCGGCGGCGTGCCGCGTATCGGCAATGTCTGGGGCGCCTGCGATCCCGAAAATCCAAGGAACCGCCGTCTGCGCTGCGCCCTGCTGATCACCGGCACGCGCGACGATACCGACGGCATCACCCGTGTTCTTATCGACGCCGGACCCGACCTGCGCGAGCAGATGCTCGCCGCACAGGTGCCAGAGATCGATGCCGTATTTTTCACCCATGAACATGCCGACCACACCCACGGCATCGACGATCTGCGCGTTCTGGCTCTCAACGCCAAACGCCGCGTCGACGCCTACATGTCGACGGCGACCGAAGTGCGGCTGCGCGAAGCCTTCGGCTATTGCTTTACAGCACCCCAGGGCAGCTCCTACCCACCGATTCTCAACACGAACTCCATTGCCGACGGCGAGGAAATCGTCATCGATGGGGCAGGGGGCACCGTCACTCTACGGCCCTTCGAACAGCAGCACGGCTCGATCACTTCGCTCGGTTTCCGTATAGGTAAATTCGCCTATTCCTGCGATCTTTCGGGTATTCCCGAAACGTCGCACTGGGCAATCGAGAACCTCGACACCTGGGTCCTCGATGCATTGCGCTACACACCCCATCCGAGCCATCTCGATCTTGAACAGGCTCTGGCGCTGATCGAAACACATCGGCCGCAACAGGCCGTACTCACCAATCTCCACGTCGATCTGGACTATGTGACCCTCGGCGCCGAAACCCCGGGTAACGTCACACCGGCCTTTGACGGCATGGAGATCGACATCAGGCTTTAGGACCGCTACGGTTTCGTCTCACGCGAGCGCCCGCCATGAGCAATCCTGCCGACAGTTCCCAAACCCCCATCCGCGACACGCACTGGGTGCTTCCCACCACCATTCTGGGCTCCAGCCTGGGCTTTATCGACGGCTCGGTGGTCAATGTCGCCTTGCCCGCCATACAGTCCGACCTCGATGCCGGGCTCGCAACTGCCCAATGGGTGGTCAACGGCTACATGCTCATGCTCGGCAGCCTCATCCTGCTTGGCGGCACAATCGGCGACCGCTTCGGCCAGCGCCGGGTCTTTCTTTTCGGCCTTGTCGGCTTTGCCTTGGCCTCCATCGCCTGCGCGCTCGCCCCGTCCCCACTGGCCCTCGTTGTCGCGCGGACAATCCAGGGGATCGCCGCTGCCTTCCTCGTCCCGTCCAGCCTGGCCCTGATCGGCTCTGCTTTCACTGGCGAAGCACGCGGCAAGGCCATAGGCACGTGGGCGGCAGCAGGAGCACTCACTACCGCACTCGGCCCGCCCTTTGGCGGCTGGCTCGTCGATACGGTTGGCTGGCGGGCCATCTTTTATATCAACATTCCCATTGCCGCCGCCGCGCTGGCCATGGGCTGGCGCATCGCCGCAGCACCCTCTGGCCGCACCCATCGCGAGTTCGACATTGCCGGCACGATCGCCATGGTCGCAGGGCTCGGCCTGCTCTCTTACGGCCTCATCACCGCCGGCGAGGGCAATACAACCAACGGTAGCCTCGCCATTGCCGCTTCAATTCCCTTCGCCATCGCCTTTTTCTTCATTGAGCGCCGCGCCGGCGAACCGCTCGTGCCCATGGGGCTGTTCGCCAACAGTCAGTTTTCCGGCGCAAACCTGCTCACCATAACCCTCTATGCTTCGCTTTCAGGCTCTCTGTTCATCCTGCCTTTCGTCTTGATCTACGCAAACGGCTACAGCGCCACCATGGCCGGCGCCGCGCTGTTGCCGTTCTCGATCCTGCTCGGACTGGGCTCGCGCTATGCCGGCGCGCTGGCCAAGCGCATCGGCACCCGCATCATGCTGATCGCCGGGCCGGCAGCCACCGGCGTCGGCTATGTGGTCCTGGCCCTGATGGTCGACCTCGGCGGATATTGGATGGCCTTCTTCCCGGGCCTCGTCATCATCGGGGTGGGCATGACGATAACCGTCGCGCCGCTCACCACTGCCGTGTTCGATGCCGCCCCTGACGATGCCGGCGGCACCGCCTCGGGCATCAACAACGCTGCCTCGCGCATTGGTGGTCTGGTCGCCGTCGCTGCCCTTGGCTTTGCTTTTGGTGGGTCCGATCTTTCAACCCTGCCACCCGAGGCCCTGCGTATGTCCTATCGCTGGATCATGGCCGCAGCCGCCTGCCTGGCCTTCCTGAGCGCGTTGGCAGCCGCCGGCACCATCGGAGTGGGAAAGGGCAGGGCGCAAGAAACCTCCTGAATCAGCTCACAAGCCGCGCCTCGAGCGCCGCCATATCGGCCACGAACCAGAGCGTCAGTCCCTTGTTGGTCTCATAGACGTAATCGCGGAAGGCTTTGCTCGCTTCCACATGGCCAGAGACATCCCCGATAATGACCATCCGAACGCGATAATTGGACGCTTTCTGAGCCATTTCGCCCAGAATCCCTGACCGCAAGTCAAACACCTCGTCCGGCAGGCAACCGGCCGGCACGACGATACGCTCCGCTTCATGCTCCCACGCCAACCCGATCAGATCATTGGCCAAATTCTCCGCTGGCAGCTTCTCCGCCCCATCGACGACAAACGTTTTTAGATTGGCGATCCAGGTAGCGGTACGGCCCATGTGTGTGATCTCACGCTGAAACGGTGTGCAATTGTATCAGGCACCCAAATTCTGAGGTAGTATCCGACTTCAGGCAAAGAAAGTGCTGCAATTTGGGAAGGAGAACGGTATGACCAGATTAGGGCTTATAGCGGGTGTGCTGTTAGCGACATCTGCGATGGCTGGCATTGCCAACGCCGAGACCTTTCGCTGGTCAGCCACGACCGATCCATCGACCATGGATCCTCATGCGGCCAATCTGGCACCGGTCACCTCGTTTCTCAACAACATATACGAAGGGCTCGTCCGCCGCGGCAAGGACATGGCGCTCGAACCCTCTCTGGCCACCAGTTGGGAGCCGCTCGAGGATGAAGATGGCTGGCGCTTCCATTTGCGCGAAGGGGTCACGTTTCATGACGGTTCGACCTTTAACGCCGACGATGTGCTGTTTTCCTACGAGCGTGGGATCTCCGAACAGTCGGACGTTCGCTCATGGTTCGCGCCGGTATCTGAAGTTCGCGTAGTGGACGATCTCACCGTTGAGATCGTGCTCAATGCGCCCAACCCGATTTTCCCCGATTCCATCGCCAACTGGATGATCATGGATCGCGACTGGGCCCAGGCCAATGGCTCGATTGCCCCGGCCCGCGATCAGCAGACCGCGGCTACATTGGAGACCAACGGCACAGGGCCATTTATGCTGGTCGATCGGGAACCAGGGGTCCAAACAACGCTCGTGCCCAATCCTGACTGGTGGGATACCCCCGAACACAACATCACCCAAGCCATCTTCAATCCCATTACCACAGCCGCGACCGCTATCGCCGCCCTTGTCTCCAACGAGGTGGACATGCTGGCTTCGGTGCCGGTCCAGGACGTCGAGCGCTTGCGGGCCAGTGAGGGCATCACGATCTTTGAAGGGATCGAGGCACGCGTTATCATGCTCGGCTTCGGCCACGACAAGGACATGCTTTATGGCGGCGATGGCTCTGTGCAAGGCAATCCCTTTCAGGACGTTTTGGTTCGCCGGGCCGTAGCGCATGCGGTCAACGTCGAAGCCATCGATCAAATCCTGATGAACGGCCTCGCCAAGCCCGCAAGCCAGCTTCAACCCGCCGGATTGTCAGGCTATTCACAACAACATTCCGACCGCCCGGAATATGACCTCGAACGGGCAGCCCAACTTTTGACCGAGGCCGGCCATCCAGACGGGTTCAGCTTCAATTTCAAGTGTACCAACGATCGCTATCTCAACGATTCAGAGGTCTGCCAGGCCATCGTTGCCATGCTCGCTCAGATCGGCCTTGAAGCGCAGCTCGAAGCAATTCCGGTTGCCAATTACTGGACCGAACTGCGTGAAGGCAATTACGATATGTATCTGCTCGGCTGGTCACCGGGCACCTTCGACGCTGAGCACCCGATCCGCTTTCTTGCACACACGCCGACCGACACTCTGGGCACATGGAACTACGGTGGCTACTCGAACGCCCGCATCGATGAATTGCTTCCCATGGTCCAATCAGAACTCGATCCCGAGTTGCGTCAGTCCATGCTCGACGAAATCGCCGGCATTCTGCAAGAGGAGGTCGCATACGTTCCGCTCTATGAAGAACCGCTCGTCTGGGCGGCACGCGACGGGATATCAGTCGTGCAGCGTCCCGACAATTTCTTCATGCTGCGCTGGGTCACTGTCGATCGCTAGGTCATTTTGCGGGAGGATGGATGCCGCATTCCCGACAAAAACGTGACCGAACAAACACTTAGAGCGTGTCCAGCAAAAGTGGAAACGGTTTTGCGGTTCGGACACGCGACAAAACAAGGATTTAGAGCCAAGGATTTGATTCAATCAAATCCTGAACGGCTCTAGAGAGGCTTTTTGCAGCTCCACACGGCCATGACCGCAGTTGTCGTTTGTGATAAAAGTTCCATAATATATATTATGCGAATAACGGATGTAGCGGCTATTTAGTAATGCGACACATGGGCCACTTAGAGATGCGACACCCGCCCCTCTAACTGTGGTCAAGTTCAACATTGGAAGGAAGACTGGCTTCGACGACGCTTAGCGCTGACGGAGTTGCCATGTCCTTGATCACCATGTCGCAGAAAGAACTGAACCGCCTCGAAGCCATTCAGAAAATCCGGGCACGCCAATTGAGTGTTGTCCAGGCCGCTGAACTGCTCCACATCAGCCGCAGCCAGGTTCACCGGCTCTTGCAAGCCTACGATCGCGCCGGCGCCGATGGTCTTGCGTCCAAGAAGCGCAGCCGGCCGAGCAATCGCCGCCATACAAACGATTTCCGTAATCATGTGCTCGATCTGGTTCGTGCGCATTATCCGGATTTCGGGCCGACCTTTGCCCGAGAGAAGCTGGTCGAGCGACATGGCCTCGGGATCAGCAAAGAGACCTTGCGCAAATGGATGATCGAATCTGGGCTCTGGACGTCTCGCCGCGAGCGCAAGCGGAGGATTTTCCAACCCCGCGGCCGCCGCGATTGTTTTGGAGAGCTGGTGCAGATCGATGGCTCTCATCACTGGTGGTTCGAGGAGCGCGGCCCCAAGTGCGCCCTGCTCGTTTATATCGACGACGCGACCGGCAAGCTCCTTCACCTGCGTTTTGCCAAGTCCGAGAACACCTTCGACTATTTCCAGGCGACGAAGGCTTATTTGCAGGAATGGGGCAAGCCGATCGCCTTCTATAGCGATAAGCACGGCGTTTTCCGCACCACGCATGCCTCCGAGAAGGACCGCACCAGCGGGTTCACCCAGTTCGGCCGCGCCCTTTATGAGCTCAATATCGACATCATCTGCGCAAACACGCCGCAGGCCAAGGGCCGTGTGGAGCGCGCCAACCTCACTCTGCAAGACCGACTGGTCAAGGAGCTTCGGCTACGCCGGATCTGCACCATCGAGGCTGCAAACGCTTACGTTTCCGAGTTTATCGCAGATTTCAACGCGCGATTCGGCAAGGAGCCTTACAACCCCAAGGACATGCACCGCCCGCTTGCGGATCACGAGAACCTGGACGGCGCCATGTGCCACAAAGAGGTTCGAACGGTCTCGCAGACGCTTACGCTGCGCTACGACAAGGTGCTATTCATCCTCGAGCCTACGGATCTGGCCAAAAGCCTGGCACGACAGAAGGTTGTTGTTTGCGACTATCCCGATGGCAGGCTCGAGATCGAGCATGAAGGCACCACCCTGCCCTACAGAACCTTTGACAAGCTCCGCTCGGTCAACCGGTCAGAAATCGTTGGCAACAAGCGTCTGGACTCAGTCCTCGCCATGGTTGTCGACATGCAGGCTGGGCGCGACCTTAAGCGTAGTCAGCGCGCTCCACGCCGCACGGGGCAGACGAACCACATGTTTGGTATCCCTGACGGCAGCGTGAGCAACGGCTATCAGAAGCGACAGAAACGATAGGATTTGACCCACCCGCACTGGCCATAAAATGTATTGTTCGGCACGATGGCCATTACTCCAATTGGAGATCATATTCAGCCATTTGAGCTAAAGTGTCACACGAGACTTACATGGGTAAACGGGAGAGAATGCTTTGCCGATCATACCAAGTCTATCGGAGCTACAAGAAACAATAGCACGCATGGAGCCCAAATGGCTCACGAGCCCAGAATTGCGAATAACATACGAGCGGCTTTGCCAACGTTTTGACGAAGACCTTTCTAATAGTCGTGACCGGATGTTAAGCAAATGTGCCGTCCTGATGCTGATCAAGTTTCAGAGTGAAACTAGCCACGGCCGCAAATACAACGATTGACGCCCCCTCCGAATTTTCAGCTACCCTGTCCATCGGCAGTCCACGATTGTAAGTGGCCTCCTGCCCGCACCCGTCCAGGCTGCGCAATCCTGACCAGCTCCACCTGGACGGGCGCTGTGCTGTGCCAGCCTATTGCCCATATGTCGCATTTCTAATTAGCCAGCCCCGTCGCACCCCTAAACAGCTTTGACAAAAGGTTTGTAGGCGGGTGCGCGCTATTCCCAAGTGCGACTTCTGTTTGAAACCAATAGGTTATCACACAGGAGGATTATGTCATCGGAACAAACTACAGCCACCTCACCCTCGATGAGCGCCGCAGAATTGAGCGTTGGCGGCAAGCAAACGTGCCAGCGGGGGAAATCGCAAAGACCCTGGGGCGCCATCGATCGACCATTTTCAGAGAACTCAGGCGCAATCATTTTCGCGATGATCAGCTGCCCGATGTCGTTGGTTACTTTGCCGTGGCTGCGCATCACGACTGCGCCAAACGCCGGTCCCGCAAGCGCAAATTGATCAAGCATGCGGATCTGCGCTGTCTCGTCGTGGCTCGGATCAAGGATGGCTGGACTCCTGAACAGATTGCTGGCCGGATGCGCTATGAATGTGCATCCCGCCGCGTCTGTCAGGAAACGATCTACCGCTACGTCTACTCGAAGGAAGGCATGGCCCAGGAACTGTGGTGGTATCTGCCGACTCATCGCAAATCGCGCAAGCCCAGGCGTGCCAGGAAGCGCCTGCCGCCAAAATTTCATCGCGACGTCAGCATCTTGTTCCGACCAGACGTCGTGGCGCACAGGACGGAGTTCGGACATTGGGAAGGCGATTTGATGTTGTTCAAACAGCGCTTTGGCACGAGCAATGTCACCTCGCTGGTCGAACGCGTTACCCGGTTCACCGTGCTCTTGAAGAACGACAACAGAAAAACCGGTCTTGTTCTCGGCAAGGTTATCCAAGCCATCGGTCACCTTCCCTTTCATTCGCGTAGGTCGATCACCTTTGACCGCGGGACGGAGTTCGTCGGGTGGCCACATCTCCAAGCCAAGATCGGGACGCAGACCTGGTTCTGCGATCCCTCCGCACCCTGGCAGAAAGGCGCGGTTGAGAACGCCAACCGTCGGGCCCGCCGATGGCTTCCTCGTAAACTCGACATGGGCCGGGTTAGCGATCGGGAGCTGAAACAACTCTGCGATCGGCTCAACGCTACACCCCGAAAATGCCTGGGGTGGAAGACGCCGGCGGAAGCCTTCCGGGAAAAGATGCTGGGCAGGTGAGGAGACCTCCCCTACCCTCGCACACCGCAGACGTCGCACTTCAAGTATCGCTCACAGCCTAGCTTGAGCCCACAGCCTCGAAATGGGCGGGGTAGCTATGGTCAGTCTCGCATTGATCGTGGTCCGCGAGAACTTCGATAATGCGGCAGTCACAGATGCGACCATGATCACATTCATTGACCATGCGCTGCAATTCGTGACGCAAGGTCTCCAGTTGCTCGATACGACGTTCAACCTTTACCAGGTGACCGCGGGCGATACTGTCGGCCTGATGGCAGGAATCCTGTGGCCGTTCCGACATGGCAAGCAGTTCGCGTATGTCGGTAACTTCGAAACCAAGCGATCGGGCGTGCCGGATGAAACTCAACCGGTCGAGATGGCCGCGATCGTAGCGCCGCTGATTTCCCTCGGTTCGCAACGGTTCTGGCAGCAATCCGATCGATTCATAGTATCTGATGGTCGGCACCTTGGTGCCGGTCCGTTTGGACAACTCACCAATTGGGAAGTTCATCGAGGTCTCCTTGATGCTACTGCGCTTCTCGCGGGCCGAACAAGATGACTGCGGCGGCGGCGATCGCCATGGCCCCCCCCATGAGATCCCAAGTGTCCGGCCGCCGTTGCTCTACCAACCAAGCCACGCGATCGAGGACGCGATGTAGATGCCGCCATACGCTGCATAAGCCCGGCCGGCCTGATCACTCGGGGCCAGGGTCAGAAGCCATGCGAACACGGCAAGCAAACAAGCCCAGGTAGAACCCATAGTCCGTCTTGTCCTTGGCGCAGCCAAGCCCAGAAGGCGAAGCAACCAGCAATTTCCGCGACCGCAGCCACCAGATAGACACCGGCGGTCGCCATTGTTTGCGGCATACGAAAACCCGTTTCAAGAATAAAATACGCCTCTTGACCCTATAGCGGCTAGAGCATTTAAACAAGACGCGGTCTCCAGCGAAAGGAATGACTATGGCCGCGAAAACCGAACCCCTCAAACTCCGCGTCGATGGTATGGATTGTGGCTCCTGCGCGCTCAAGATCGAGACCGCGCTCAGCCGGCTGCCCGGGACCGAAGAGATTTCGGTCAATCACACTGCGGGTTCCGTGACGCTTCAGCTCGATGAGCGGCAAACCACCCGTCGCAACATCGAGGACACCATTCGCTCTCTGGGCTATGTCCCGCAAGCAAGGGACGATGGCGCCAGCGCTGCCATTGGGGACGAGGCAGCAGAGCTTCCCTGGTGGAGGGCGCGCAACGCCAGATTTGCTGCAGCAACTGGCCTTCTTCTGGCTCTGGCATTCGCCATAGCGTTTTTTGTCCCCGCCATTGGGGAGTGGGCTTTTGCGATTGCCGCCGTCGTTGGGCTGGTGCCGATCGGCAGCCGCGCATTGTCTGGTGCACGCCACGGAACGCCGTTTTCAATCGAGACCTTGATGACCGTCGCGGCCCTGGGAGCCTTGGTAATCGGTGAGAGCGCCGAGGCCCTGGTGGTTATTTTCCTGTTTTCAGTCGGTGAGCTTTTGGAGTCCTTTGCGGCACAACGCGCTCGGGCCGGCATCAAATCGTTGATCGATCTCATACCGAGCCGCGCCCGTGTCGAGCGGGATGGCTCTGTTGTGGAGATCTCTGCCTCGGATCTTGAGATTGGCGACATCGCCATCGTGCGGCCCGGTGATCGAATTCCATCCGATGGCGAGGTCATCGATGGAGTATCCGAAGTCGATGAATCGCCCGTCACCGGTGAATCGGTCCCCGTGCTCAAAGATGAAGGCGCCGCTGTATTCGCAGGCAGTGTGAATGCGAACTCGCTTCTCCGTGTCAGGATCACACGCACCGCTCAGGACAACACGATCGCGCGCATCGTGCATCTTGTGGAGGAGGCGCAGGGTGCCAAGGCGCCAACAGCGAGATTCATCGATCGTTTCAGCCGCTACTACACCCCCGCGGCCATGGTGGTGTCTGCTCTGATAATGGTGATCCCGCCTCTCCTGGTCGGGGCGGAATGGTCAACATGGATCTATCGCGGCCTGGCCGTCCTGCTCATCGCCTGCCCATGCGCATTGGTGATCTCGACCCCTGCTGCAATTGCCTCGGGCTTGGCGGCAGGGGCCCGTCGGGGACTGCTCATCAAAGGTGGTGCGGCACTCGAAGAGCTTGGGCGCGTCAAGACAATTGCCTTTGACAAAACCGGCACTCTGACAGAGGACCGCCCCAAGGTTACCGATATCGTTGCCATCTCGGGAGATGACGCGGACCTACTGGCCCGCGCCGCTGCTGTCGAAGCCGGCTCTAGTCACCCACTCGGTAACGCCATCACCGCAGCGGCCGAACAAAAGTCGCTGGACATTCCCCGTGTATTCGGCGGCAGCCAGGCCATCCCGGGCAAGGCCGTAACCGCGCGGCTCAAGGAAGGCTTTGTCTCTGTTGGCTCGCCCCGGTACGCCGCTGAACAGATGACAATCCCCGTCGATATCGCGAAAAGGATGAAATCTCTGGAGGACGAGGGTAAGACGGTCGTTGGCGTTCTTGCAGCAAAACCACTGATTGGCTTAATCGCCTTGCGTGACGAACCACGCGAGGATGCCGTTTCCGGCATTGCGTCGCTATCGGCGCTGGGCTTGCACAGTGTAATGTTGACGGGAGACAACGCGCGGACGGCTGCGG
>PBNW01000010.1 GCA_002723255.1 Pelagibacterium sp.
ATGGCGGGTCCGTATTCGACAGGGAGAAGACCCCCAAGAGGAAAAAAAGAAGCAAGCGGAACAGCGAAAGGCTGAGCATCTGCTGGAAATAGAACGGAAGCAGGCATTGCGGACTTTAAACGATGTGGCCGTTGTTTATGCCGCCAAGCTTGCTAACAAAAAGAAAGGTCATAAGGATGGTGGGACGCATGCTATGACGATCTTGCACAATCATCTGCTCGATCGTTTCGGGACGATACCCATCCAGGAATTTACGCGCCAAGATTTCTTTTCTGCGATTGATCCGATTTTAGCGGCTGGGCACAACTCAATGGCCAACACGGTACTGTCATACACGAAGGCGATGTTTCGGTTGGCCGTCAAAAGGGAGTTCATTGAGTATTCAGTTCTAGACTGCCTCGATAAAACAGACGTGGGCGGGAAAGACAAGATAAGAAGCAGAGTCCTCTGTGCGACCAGGACAAAAGCGGATGAGTTGGAAGATCTATACAGAATATTGCCAGATTCCGGTCTATCACTGAATCTGCAATGCGCTGTTCACATCCTTCTTGGAACGGGTTGTCGGGGTATCGAACTATTCAAAGGAAGGTGGGATCACCTGAATTTTGACAACAACATGTGGCTTATTCCCGGTGAAAATTCAAAAAATGAAGATCCGATCATCATCTATTTATCTGAGTATTCAAAGAAATGGTTCTCCGAGCTTTACAAGCTTACCGGTCACACGAACTGGATGATGCCCGGAAAATCGAAAAAACGGCCTCATATGATCCCAAAAGTATTGAGTAAGGCAATATGTGAGCGGCAACGTGCCCCAGAGGCACCACAAAAAAAAGGCCGGACAAGAAATCACTCAACTTTGATCCTTCCTGATGGCCATTGGACAGTGCATGACCTGAGGCGCACGGCGGCAACTCAAATGCAAATGCTCGAAGTGACACCGGATATCATTGATGCTTGCCAGAATCACCGTCCCCTGGGTGTCCGTCGTCGATATCAACATGGTCATAGCATGGATCAGATGCGAGTTGCGTGGGATTTGCTGGGGCAATCTCTAGCGGCCAAGCAAGAGAATCTGCATCAGATAGGCTGATAGCTTCCTTCTTGCCGGTTGCTGCTTTTGACTTTCAAAAACGTGGACCCGACTGGACTCAGATCTGGCCTGGTCCACGCCAATCTATTATGAAACCGCGCCTCGTTGCCATTTGCCTATCAGGCTTCGTATTTTTTGCAGCTCTGGTTTAGTTTCCATCATCGAAATCGGTGTGCGATCGCCAAGAGCGCGAATCGGTGATGATAGCCATCGATCAGCATTAGCTTTATCGCCCTCCCAAAGCGCAACAACCTCGCGATAAACCTGCTCCCTCAGTTCAGCTACGACTTCCTCTTCATTCACATCAGTCACTCCCGTCACCCATCGTTTAGCTTGACTCACACCCTAAATCCCTTCCCAAGACGCTCGCCGGACCAATTGCTTGGTCAAACCGCGACTTCGTGTATTGTGGATTTCGACCGGTCAAAAATCTAATTCCACAGGAGTTTTATCTATGAAATACACACTTAGCCAGATCAGCTTGTTGCTGAAAGAGGCACTTGCAGTTGCCGAGACTTTTGAGCACTTCAAGAGCGCTTCGGTGTCACTGGAGCTGTCCTGTTCCGACGGCAGCATCGCAGCGGTGACGGAAACCATCGATAACCCCGGAGATGACACCGACAACTCTGGATCGTCTATCACACATACGCCACGCCAAAAATCATTGGTGGATCAGTTGGGCGACATTAAAACTAACACTTGGTTCTGAAGGAAAAGTGACTATGAAATCAATAACCGAAGCAAAGAGGTTGGCTGCCGCACTCGCATCCGAATTTGGCGGTGGTGATCTGCACATTAACGTCCAGATGCAACGTGGTGAGAGCTGGATCAACATCGATATGTACCAGAACTCGGATGAACCTGAGCGTCTCCTTGCGACTCTCGATTTCGATACCGGCTCGCACCTCCTGGTGGATAGCGCGAGAACCCTGCACTAACACCGAAGCCTCCGCGACACGCCCCGATCACTCCCTTATGATCGGGGCATCTTTGTATACGCTGAGAAAGCTATGGGAAAACGCCCCTCTGAATCTGCTGAATAAAACATCGCAGTCGGTCAATACTTTCACGTGAATCCAGCATTTCCTCCGGCGCCACGTTGCCGAGGAATGGCCTGTTTCGGGTCATCCAGTCGCGGGCTTCTGCTTCATCGCCTTCGAACAGATCAATAACTTCATGCCAAACCACACTTCTGAGCTCGGACAGGCATAGTTGGCGAGAAATACTCCCGCTGTTGTACGCAGGAACCTCGACTCCATTCGGCTCACTCTCGTCTGGCATAGAATTCTCCCCTTGAACCCAAACAAAACTTGCAACAACTACCCTGAGGATATTACGGTTTTTGGCTTTTTACACCGACCATGGTAGGACGACCACCTTTTGCTTTAGGCTGAGTGATACCGAGTGCCCCCAGCCATTTCTCATCATGTCCCATAGCTTTGACTAGCAATCCCAACGCTCGCATGAACTCTTGCCGAGTGCGCTTGGAGGAAGAATGATTGGCCAACCACACGTTCCGAAAGTATTGCGCATGATGCAACTTGATCTGTTGCGAGTTCACGACATGCGGAAACCGCTGTTCGATAACGACCGCGATTGTATTTATGCGGTTGATATACCGCTTCCGCTCATTCGGTCGGAGCCTCTTGAAATCGAGATTGTCCAGCACACGATCAAGCTGCATGTTGTGTCCCTCCGATGTACGAGCTCGCAACACTGATGCGGTTATGCCCCAGCTGCTTGGAAACCTCCTCGCGGGCAATTCGGTCCATGACTTTATCCCGAATTGGTTGCTTGAGCGGTGATGGCCCAGCCAAGATTTCCTCGTACACATCCTGGGCAAATCCGGCACGAAGCTCCTGGAACGTCGGGACCCCTGCCTGTTTCAGGATCGACCGGCACGGGTTGAGCTCGCGCAGCAAGAACCTCTTCACAGTGTCGGTTTCAGACAGCAGGTTCGTGGAGCCCTTTGGTCGAACTTCGATCGCGAACCGGAGAGCTTCCATGCGGAACTCGTTGGCCCGGATTCGACGGTCGCGACTCTGCCGGCCTCCTTTGCATCCCTCAAGGATCGCAGCCTCTCCTGTCCTTTTGATTTCTCTCATCATTCGGTCAAGGTCGGCCAAAATCGCCTCTCGGACCCTCATTCCCCAAGCTCGGGCAAGCAAAATAACTGCGGATCCCCGTTCAAATCCGGCGACAATCGCCCTGTCTGCAGCGTCCTTAGTATCGACAACATCGGCCTGGATCTCCCGTGTCCGCACTGATTTTCGGCAAACGCCAAGAACATCCTTTCCTGAGACTTTCAGAACGTTGTCACCACGGAACGCCCTCATGATCACGTTCACGGTACTGACCAGGTTATGCCCGTAGGCCACACTGATCTGGGCATCAACACCACCATCAGGCCACAAGTACTCTCCCTCAATCCGCTGGCGGACGTACTGGCCGAAACTCAGAACGAACTCCCGATCAATTTCCCGGGCATCTTTAACACAGTGTCGCCGGCAAAACTGAACGAATGTAACCGCCCGCTGTTTGTGCGTCGCTCTGGTGCTGTAGTGGGACACGCGGCTGTAGTGGTCATCCAGCGCCTGTTTTACGGCATATCCGAGCTGCCGCCCTTTCCCAAAATTGTGTTTGGTGCTCGGCCGTTTCTTACGGGACGATCGCCGTCCTCGCGAAACCTGCTTGTTACTCATAAAAATCTCCGCAATAAACAAATAGACGTACAGATGTGCGCGGCAAGCCATATGAAGCTCCTTGTGACCTCAAGGGCGAAGCCGGCTCCCGCGCTGATGCTCCGCCCCAGAGGTCACATTAAGTGTGAGAGCAAACCAGGAAGGGTTTGCCGGTGGGAGCATCCATCGTGCTGCTGTACCAGCACCGATTCGTCACCGTTGCGGGACCGTAAAACGCTGCTCGTCGATAATCGACCGGCGCGTTCGGGGAGCGGCATCGCGTGATCAGCGCGATATCCACAGGGTGGGTGTGCCGTGAGGCGGTAGGATGGCCAGGTTGGGTGAGCAGCCAGCGATAATCAGCGCTGGTAGCGTTCCGTGCTGCTCGTCTGCGGGTAGTTAACGTAGGGGTTTCCCGCAGTTTTCTGGCCATTAATTAGAACTGCAAGCCATTGACATCAATTGACTTTCAGAGCTTTTCCTGACATTCATCTCATTATGTAAACGGCGTTACACCAGAGTGGACAAACGAGATGTTTTTTGGAGGAGCCAGCAGAATCACTGGCAATAAGAAAGTGCTCGGAGGCGTAGCCACCGATTTTTGAGGGGATCACGAGGATCATGTTTGTGGGGGATCGCGAGGATCATTACTTATTTTCCAGTAGACCCGGGATTTTCTGCTGTTTCAAAGTGCCAGCTACACTGCCCCGACCCAGAATTCTGACTCAGGGGACTTAAGCCTAAGTGTGACCCCAGCGGCGGACTGTATCAAGCTGAGAAAACACGAATTTTCCGCGTTAACTCCGGATTGCTGTGAAAATGTATCCAACAGCAAACAACTCTTTCAATCGCACCCAGCGTTCCAGCCTTCCCAATAGAAAGCCACTTGGCGAACTTGCCCGCGCAAAAACAGCAACCTACACTGCATGCATTGTATGCATAGGAGGCCAACTTAATGGCGATGCTGACCGTTCGCAATCTACCGGAAGAAGTCCATAAGGCTCTGCGTGTGAAAGCAGCCATCAACGGCCGCAGTATGGAGGCAGAAGCCCGAGCGATTCTGAAGAGTGCTGTGCTGGCCGGTGACCCGAACCAACCTGAGAAGGCGGTCACCAGTGAAATGGTCAAAGCTCAGTAGCATTGTCCTTGGCGGTCCAAAGAGACGGGCCACCTAAATAGAAAAACAGTAAATCGAGCCGGCATGCCCATAGGAGGGCAGACTTTGGAAATGATCGACAACATCAACCGCCTGCTGGGTGATGATCTGAAAGAAACGATCACACCAGGTGCCCGCCTAAAAATCGCGGCTTCTTGCTTCTCTATATATGCCTTCGAAGCGCTCAAAGCCGAGCTGTCTGATGTGGAAAGCCTGCAGTTCGTGTTCACTGCTCCTACATTTGTACCCACTGAGGTAACCGACCGTCTGAAAAAGGAGCGTCGGGAATTCTTTATCCCAAAATCCCAGCGTGAAAGCGGACTTTACGGCACGGAGTTTGAAATCCAGCTGCGCAATAAGCTCACTCAGCGGGCGGTGGCGCGGGAGTGCGCTCAGTGGATACGCCAAAAAGCCAGGTTCCGCTCTAATAAAACGAAGGCTCCCATGCAGTCCTTTGTCCATGTGGCCGGGGGTGATAGCCGTGTTGCTTACATGCCGGTCAACGGCTTTACTGCCGTAGACTTGGGTTATCAACAAGGCAACGCCGTCTCCAACTTCGTTACCCGCATGGACGAGCCGGCCCACGCTCAAATGTACCTGCAACTGTTCGACCAAATCTGGAGCGACCCCGATAAGGTTGAAGACGTCACTAATGCCATTTGCGACCACATCGAGTCCGTCTACCAGGAAAACGGCCCCGAGCGTATCTACTTCATCATGCTCTACAATATCTTCCATGACTTCCTGGAAGATGTAGATGAAGACGTATTGCCCAACGACCTCACGGGATACCGTGAAAGTCTTGTCTGGAACAAACTATTCAACTACCAGAAAGATGCGGCAACCGGAATTATCAACAAGCTGGAAACTTATAGCGGTTGTATCTTGGCGGACAGCGTCGGCTTGGGTAAGACGTTTACTGCGCTGGCGGTGGTCAAATACTACGAGCTCCGCAACAAATCGGTATTGGTACTGTGCCCAAAGAAGCTCGCGGACAACTGGCGCAACTTCAACAGCAATCTCACAACGAACATCTTCGCCAAAGACCGCTTCAACTACGATGTGCTTTGCCACACCGACCTGTCGCGTACTGGCGGCGAATCATTTGGCATTCCCCTGAACCGAGTCAACTGGGGCAACTACGACCTGGTCGTCATCGACGAGTCCCACAACTTCCGGAATAACGACGTTTATAAAGACCGGGAAACGCGATACCAGAAGCTGATGAACAAAGTCATCCGCGCCGGTGTGAAAACCAAAGTGCTGATGCTGTCAGCCACCCCGGTCAACAATCGCTTCAACGATCTGCGTAATCAACTGGCTTTGGCCTACGAGGGACAGTCAGAAACACTTGGCAAACACCTAAAAACCGAAACCAGCGTCGAAGAGATCTTCCGTCGGGCTCAAAAGGCATTTAACGAATGGTCCGCACTGCCGCCGGAAGAGCGCACAGCAGCCTCAATCCTCCGCGCGCTGGATTTCGACTTTTTCGAGCTCCTGGATAGCGTAACCATTGCCCGGTCACGCAAGCACATCCAGACTTTCTACGACACCACGGATATCGGGCCATTTCCAGAACGGCGCAAGCCATTATCGTTCCATTGTCCGATTACTGAGCGCACGGATGTCGCCGACCTCAATCATATTTTCACCGAGCTATCCCTGCTCAAACTGGCCGTGTATGCGCCCATCAGCTACATCCTGCCAAGCCGCATCCGCAAATACGAAGAACTGTACGACACCCATGTCGAGGGTGGTAAAGGCAAGCTGCGCCAGGCTGATCGCGAACACAGCCTGCAGGCATTGATGACAACCAACCTGCTCAAGCGGTTGGAAAGCTCTGTCGCAGCCTTTCGATTAACGCTGGCATCCCTCAGAGCCAATATCACCCGCACCCTGGATGCTATAGAAGGGTTTGAGTCCAGTGGCCAGGCGGTTCAAATTGGTGACTACCTGGATAACCCGGGCGGCTTTGATAGTGATGACGAAGATCTGAGCGGGCTGGACGAATTCACTGTCGGCAAAAAAGTACAGATCAGCCTCGCCGACATGGATCTGCCCTCATGGCGTCATGACCTGGATGCCGATCTGCTCCTGATTGACGGGCTGTTGGAAGCCATGCGCAAAGTGACGCCGGCCGATGATGCCAAGCTTCAACACCTGCTAAAACTGATCAATGGTAAGCTCGAAAATCCACTCAACCCCGGCAACCGCAAAGTTCTGATCTTCACCGCCTTTGCCGATACTGCCGACTACCTCTATGACAACCTGGCCCCCATGGCCCGGAAATTGGGGCTTCACGTCGGTAAAGTGACCGGATCGGCCGCGCCCAAGTCAACGCTGCACAAGGCGTACGATTTCCAGAGCCTGCTCACCCTGTTCTCGCCCCGCTCCAAGGAGAAGACTATCGCACTCCCGAACGAGCCGGCTGAACTGGATATTCTGATTGGTACCGATTGCATTTCCGAAGGCCAGAACCTTCAGGACTGCGATTACCTGATCAACTACGACATTCACTGGAACCCCGTGCGCATTATCCAGCGCTTCGGCCGGATCGACCGTATCGGCTCGCCCAACCAACAGATACAGCTGGTCAATTATTGGCCGGACATCAGCCTGGACGAGTACATCAACCTGAAGGAGCGGGTGGAAAACCGTATGGTGATCGCAGACGTGACCGCTACCGGCGACGACAACGTGCTCACGGCCAAATCTAGTGAAATCGCGTATCGGAAAGAGCAGCTAAAGCGCATGCAGGATGAGGTGATCGAACTGGAAGACGTCAAAGCCGGTGTGTCGATTACCGACCTGGGCCTCAATGACTTCCGCATGGACCTGCTTAATTACGTGAAAGAGCACGGCGAGCTGGAAAATGTGCCCTTTGGTATGCACGCTCTCGTGCCAGCCCAACCGGAACTGGGCATAGAGCCGGGCGTGATCTTCGCACTGAAAAACATCCACGACAGTGTGAACGTCAACCAGCAGAATCGCTTGCACCCCTATTACCTGGTGTATATTGGCGACGACGGTGACGTGGTCGCAGACCACACCGAAGTCAAACGCTTGCTCGACCTGGTCCGTAGCAGCTGCAAAGGCAAAGTAGAACCGATTCCCGACCTGTGCCACAAGTTCAACGCACACACGGATGACGGGCGCAACATGAAGCGCTACTCAGATCTGCTCAGCCAGGCCATCCGAAGCATGATCGACGTTAAAGACGAAAAAGACATCGACAGCCTGTTCGGTGGTGGCCGCACCACTGCTCTGACCAATACCATTAAAGGGCTGGATGACTTCGAACTCATTGCCTTCCTGGTCATCGAAAGGCAAGGTGCATGACGCTAATTGCCTGGCCTAAGACAGCTGCATTTGACCGAGTGGTGCCCAAGCGCAAAATATACGAATACGGCGCCGTTGGGAGCGCCCTGAAAGAGCGTTTTGTCCAGCAGGTGGAGCAGATTACCTGGGCCTACAAACTGGCCCCGGAGACGGTCAATCTACCCGCCACTAAGACAGTCACTGAGATTCAGGTGTTTCGTGTCAGGCTCAAGGGCGCCGAGCTGGATCGGGGTGTGCTCAAGGCCATTGACCGCGCAATCCCCTTCCCACTGATTTTCGAGTTGATACAAGGCACGCGTATTAAGGTCGCAGCAGCCTACAAGCAAAGCTCGCGTTCTCAGAAAAGCGAAGGCGATAGCAGCCGCTGGCGGATAGGCAACTATTTCGAAACCGATTGGCAGCCAGAACACACAACACGCCAACCCTTGCCGGTAGCATTGGATATGAGCAGCCTCTATGAGCAACTGCTGGGGCCGCTCGTGCAGGGTGGGATTACACGCGTTAAAGAGCAGAGCTCAGTACCTGAAGCCAGAGAGCCACCGGCGGCTCTTTATTCAGTGACCGCCACAAGCGAACAAGCGGACAGGGTGACGCTGGAGCAGCGCATCGAACTGGCCGAAGCCGTAGCTGCACAGCAGAAAGAGATTCAGCGGATCAAAGCAAGGCTGGCCCGTGAGAAACAATTCAACAAGCGCGTGGCCATCAACGCCGAGCTGCGCGATGCCAAACAGAAACTGGAGCGGCTGACGCAACGGCAAGGCGCTTCCAAAAGTTATTGAGAGAGATGGAATGGAAAAATTGAAAATGCACAGCCCCGATCTGAGTCAGGAGAACATTGCAAAGATTCAGGAGCTGTTTCCCGGTTGTGTGATGGAAGTTCGTGATGAGGTAACGGGAAAGCCACAATTGGCTGTGGATTTTGATCAGCTACGGCAGGAGCTGAGTGACTCTATTGTAGAAGGTCCGCAGGAGCGGTATCGGCTGGATTGGCCAGGAAAGAGGGAAGCTTTAATAGCCTCAAATACGCCTGTCGCAAAAACGTTGCGCCCCGCACGAAATGAAAGTTTAGATTTCGATAGCTCGCGTAACCTTTTTATCGAGGGAGATAACCTTGAGGCGCTTAAGCTATTGAAGGACGTTTATCTCGGGAGTGCGAAAGCTATATACATAGATCCCCCATACAATACTGGCGCAGACTTTATTTACGACGATGATTTTGTGGAGCTTTCTGACGATTTCCTTATTCGGTCGCAGCAGGTTGATGACTCAAGAAATCGAATGGTATCTAACCCCATTTCAAACGGTCGCTTCCACTCGGACTGGCTCAGCATGTTGTTTTCTCGTTTGAGGCTTGCTCGCCTTTTGCTAAGAGAAGACGGCTTTATCTTTATATCAATCGATATCATCGAGCTGGCGAACTTGATTTCGATGGGCAAAGAGGTCTTCGGAGAAGATTCTCTCATTGGGGTAATCTCTCGACCGACAGGTACGAGGATGGGCTCCGGGAGCAGAGGTGTCGCTAGAGAACTCGATTACATAGTTATTTTTTCAAGACGCAATGAAGCATCACTCTTCGGTTTGCCAATGACCGAATCCGAGATGGCGATATATGACCAAACTGATGAACGTGGACGGTATCTTACACGGTCGTTAAGGAGGACAGGGGGCGAAAATCGACGAGAGGATCGTCCCAGTATGTTTTACGGGGTAGAAGCGCCAGATGGAACCGAAATATTCCCCATTGCACCAGAAGGTTATGAGAGCCGATGGGTCTGTGGCAAAGAAACTTATTACAAGTTGCTCGCTGACGGAATGATTGAATGGCGCCAAGTCAAGAAAGGTGGAGAACTGCGGTGGCAGGTTTATCAAAAACATTACGTTTCATCCCAGGGAAGAGAAACATCCGATTTGTGGAGTGGAGTACCAGGCAACAAAATGGGTACTAAGGAAGTTAGTGCGCTATTTGGCAAGGTCAAAGTATTTGACCATCCGAAACCAACCGGCTTAATCACCAGAATACTCCAGCTCTCTACAAGCTCCGATACGGAAGATCTAGTAATCGACTTTTTCGCTGGGTCTGCATCTACGGCGCATGCAGTGATGGTACAGAATGCTCGTGACGGAGGAGCACGGCGCTGTATCTCTATCCAAATTGCGGAAGAATTGGCAGAGAAGACAGAGGCCAGAAAGCTAGGTTTCACTACAATTGCCGAAATTGCCAAGGAAAGGGTCCGCCGAGCGGGTCAAAAAGTCCTTGAAGGCGACTGCAATCCCAACTGGAACCGGGATGTCGGCTTCCGTGTACTCAAGGTTGATACCTCGAACATGAAGGACATCTACTACCGTCCCGATGAGCTATCTCAAGGCGACCTGCTAGAAGCGGTGGATAACGTTAAGCCCGACCGCACTCCAGAGGATCTTTTGTTCCAGGTGCTGGTGGACTGGGGCGTAGATCTGACTCTGCCGATTCGTCGCGAAACCCTGCAAGACAAGACCGTATTTTTCGTCGATGACAATGCGCTGGTCGCTTGTTTCGACAGCGGTGTTACGGAGGATCTGGTCAAAGAGCTGGCCAAGCATGAGCCTTTGCGCGTGGTTTTCCGCGACAATGGGTTCGTCTCTGATGCGGTGAAAATCAACGTCGAGCAGATTTTCCGCCAGCTTTCACCCAGCACCGAAGTCAGAAGCCTCTAAGGAATCACGGCATGGACCAACCGGCCCTGAATGCGTTGCTTGAAGGCTTGATCCGCACCTGGGAAAACGAGGTGGCAGAGTTCAAGGAAGCGGGCAATGACTACGACACCAACAAGATTGGTGCGTATTTCTCTGCCCTCAGCAACGAAGCCAATCTGCGGGGGCTGGAGCGTGCCTGGCTGGTGTTTGGTGTGAGCAACAAAACCCGGGAGGTGGTGGGAACAAACTACCGCAGCGAATCCGAGCGGCTGCATAGCCTGAAGCTGCAGGTGGCACAAAGTACCGAGCCCAGCATTACCTTTCGTGATATCCATGAACTACAACACGCAGATGGGCGGGTGTTGTTATTTGAAATTCCCGCGGCTCCAAGGGGCATCCCAATCTCCTGGAAGGGTCACTCCCACGCCCGGGCTGGCGAAAGTCTGGTCTCCCTCAGCCTGGACAAGCTGGACGAAATTCGTCAGCAAACTCTCGCTCAAGACTGGAGTGCGCAATTGGTGCCGGCCGCCAGCCTGACCGATCTGGACGAGGCGGCTCTTGCAAGAGCACGGGAGGCGTTCGCAAAAAAGTATGCCAACCGCTTTAATGCCGAGGAAGTCATGGCCTGGCCATTGCCAACCTTTCTTGATCGGGCACGGGTCACCCAAAACGGTCAGATCACCCGAACTGCGCTCCTGTTGCTGGGCAAGCCCGAGGCAGCCTGGCACCTGTCGCCACACCCTGCACAGATGACCTGGAAGCTGGAGGGTGCCGAGCGGGCCTATCAGCACTTTGCCCCGCCTTTTCTGCTGACCACCACCCAACTGTATCAATGCATCCGTAATATCCAGCTGCGCCTGCTACCAGAAGATGAATTGTTGCCGATTGAGGTGTCCAAATACGACCAAAAGATGGTTCTCGAAGCCTTGCATAACTGCATTGCTCATCAGGACTACACCCTCCATGGCCGGGTGGTGGTGATCGAACAGTCCGACAGGCTGGTTTTTGAGAATGAGGGGAATTTCTATGAAGGGACGCCGAATGATTACCTGGAAGGTAATCGCACACCCCATCGCTACCGCAATCCCTTTCTTGCCCAGGCCATGTCTGAGCTGAACATGATCGATACCATGGGCTACGGCATTCACGACATGTATGCCCGTCAGGCCCGGCGTTACTTTCCCATGCCAGACTACGACCTTGCCGAACCGAGTAGTGTGCGGTTGACCATATACGGTGGCGTGGTTGACCCCGCTTACAGCCGTCTATTGATTCAAAAAACTGATCTGCCACTGGCGGATGTGCTGGCCCTGGACCGGGTGCAAAAGAAGCTGCCGATTCCTGATGAGGCCATAAGCCGCCTACGGCGCGCAGGCCTGATTGAGGGTCGTAAACCCCATCTGCACGTTTCTGCGACGGTTGCCAAGGTAACGGCAGACAAGGCCGACTATATCCGTACCCGTCCTCAAGACGATGAGTTCTATGCCAAGTTGTTGACGGATTACCTGGAGAAATTTGGGCAGGCCAGCCGAGCGGAGATCAACCAGCTGTTGCTGGATAAGCTGAGTGACGCTCTGAGCGATAAGCAAAAAAGCACCAAGGTCAGCACGCTTTTGACAAAGCTGCGCCGCCGGAAAGTGATTGAGAACACCGGTTCCGACACGGCACCTTGTTGGAGGCTGACAAAGAGAACATGAAGAACTGCAAAGAGAGACGCATATATCCGTTTCTATTCAATTATTTATGGCTCTTTGGAGCCGCCATTTTGCAAAGAGCCTGCAAAGAGAAAATTTTATTATGAAGCTCAAATTCAAAACCCAGGCTTACCAAACGAATGCCGTCGAATCCGTAGTGGACTGCTTTGCTGGTCAACCTATGCGTGACAGCCTGGCCTACCGCATCGACCCCGGCCAGCAGGCTCAGACTGGTGCCTTCGACGCGGAGGGCTTCAAGAATGCTGACCTGGCACTAAGTGAATCCCAGGTGCTAGAGAACATTCAGGCCGTTCAGCGTCGGCAGAACCTCCCGACGTCATCGTCATTGACGGACTTCACCGCCTACGACTCCAAGAACAACCGTGTACCGGCTAAGGCCGCCTACAAAAAAGATGCTCTGGCCGCCACACGCATCCACTTGGACGTGGAGATGGAGACCGGCACCGGCAAGACCTATTGCTACATCAAGACCATCTTCGAGATGAATAAGCGCTATGGCTGGAGCAAGTTCATCATCATGGTGCCCTCGATCGCCATCCGCGAGGGTGTCTATAAGTCCCTAGAGATTACCGCTGACCATTTCACCGAAAGTTACGGTAAAAAGGCGCGGTTCTTCATCTACAACTCCAAGCGACTGCATGAGCTAGAAAGTTTTTCTTCCGACGCCGGCATCAATGTGATGATTATGAACATCCAGGCCTTCAATGCCCGGGGTGCCGATAACAGGCGCATTTATGATGAGCTCGATGACTTTCAGTCACGGAAACCCATCGATGTCATTGCTGCAAACCGGCCCATCCTGATTCTGGACGAGCCGCAGAAGATGGAAGGTAGAGCCACCATGGAGGCCCTACCCCAATTTAAGCCGCTAGCGATTCTCCGCTACTCGGCCACTCACCGTACCCAGCACAACCGCATTCACCGCCTGGATGCCCTGGACGCCTACAACCAGAAACTGGTCAAAAAGATCGCTGTACGTGGCATCCAGACACGTGGCCTGGCCGGCACCAACGCCTACCTCTATCTTGAAGGTATCGACATCTCCAAGGATGCACCGGTTGCGCGCATAGAGCTGGAAGTAAAACTCAAATCCGGTGAGATCAAGCGTCAGCTCAGGCGACTTCGGTTCAAAGATGATCTGTTTGCGGAATCGTGTGAACTGGATCAATACCGGGACGGCTTCACCATCAGCCAGATTGACGCTACCAACGACACCGTGGAGTTCACTAATGGGCTGGTGCTCACGGCTGGAGAGGCCAGTGGCGACGTTTCCGAAGGCGACATCCGTCGTATCCAGATCCGCGAGACCATCAGGGCGCATCTGGATCGGGAGAAACAGCTGTTCGGGCAGGGCATCAAGGTACTGTCATTGTTCTTTATCGACGAGGTGGCCAAGTATCGTGACTACGATCAGGAAGATGACAATGGCGAGTACGCCCGCATCTTTGAGGAAGAGTATCAGCTACTGAAGAATGAATACCTGTCTGAACTGGCCATAGACAATCAGGCCTACCGCCAGTACCTGGAGGGCATTGACCCAGCCAGCACTCACAATGGCTACTTCGCCATTGATAAGAAGACCAATCGTTTGAAGAATCCTGCTCTGGGAAAAAAGGCCGTCGACTCCGACGATGTGGACGCCTACGACTTGATCCTGAAAGACAAAGAGCGCCTGCTCTCCTTCCAGGAACCTACGAGGTTCATCTTCTCCCACTCGGCGTTGCGTGAAGGCTGGGACAACCCCAACGTGTTTATTATGTGCATGCTTAAGCACAGCGACAACATGATATCCCGGCGCCAAGAGGTGGGGCGCGGCCTGCGATTGTCGGTCGACAGGCACGGCGACCGCATGGATAACCCTGCCGTCGTTCATGACATCAACGTACTGACGGTGATCGCCAGTGAGAGCTACAAGGATTTCGTTACCGGGCTACAACAGGAAATCAGTGAAAATCTGAG
>PBNW01000011.1 GCA_002723255.1 Pelagibacterium sp.
TTGAAACAATGTTGAGCCGCCAGCCGAGCCGCTCTGTGATGTTCTGGAGCAACTCGACTTCGAACCCGGGCCGGTCGGCATTGTCGGTCACCAGCGGCGGGTACAGGTAGGGCATGCAGACGCTCAGCCGGCCAAGTCTGTCGACCTCGTATCGCGAATTGTCGGGCGGCAAAAAGCTCACGGCAAACAGCAGCGCAAAGCACAACGCCAGCGGGATCATGTCGAACAGCCAGTGCCGCTTGCGCGGCCTTGCGGGGGCGGGAGCGGACATCAGACTTTCCTGAACTCCCACATGGCCAGAAGGAACAATCCAACGGCCATGATGCCCACCACCTGAAAGCCAAGAGCAGGGTCGAACTGGTTGAACTTGATGAGAATGCCGCGCATGGCGTCGACGGCGTAGGTCAGGGGGTTGTGCTCGACGATGATGACCAGCCATTCGGGATAGGTGACCAGCGTCTGGGCACGGGTGAGGGCCGGATCGAGTGGGAAGACCGAACTGGCGGTGAAATAGAGCGGCAGGATCACCGCGTTGGAAAACACTCCGAAGCTCTCGAAACCGCGCACGTAATTGGCGATCACGATGCCGAAGGCGGTCAGCCCGAATGCAAGGGCAAACATCAGGCCAATGGCCGCAAGGATCGTCTCCCATGTCAGAACGACCCCCACAAAGCGCGCAACGACCAGCACCATGCAGCCATGGATAACGGCCGTGGTCGCGCCCCCGAGCACCTTGCCCAGAAGGATCATGTTGCGCGACATGGGCGAGACCAGCACCTCGCGCAGGAACCCGAATTCGCGGTCCCAGATCAACGAAACGGCCGACTGGATGGAGGTATAGAGAATGTTGAGGACGATGACGGCGGGGAAGATGAACTGGAGATAGGTGTAGGGCACCACAAACCGCACTTCACCATAGACTTCACCGCGAAAATAGGGATTGAGCCCGATGCCCAGGATCAGCACCCACAGCAATGGCCGGCTGATGCCGCCGATCAACTGGCCCTTGTCGCGCAACGAGCGCTTGACCTCGCGCAGCCAGATGGCATAGACGCCGACCAGTTGTCCCCATATGGCGGTCATCGGGAGCTCCTATTCATTGAGATTGCGGCCGAAGAATTCGGACGCCGGGTCGGTGAGAACGAGTTCGCGGATGCGGTTCCACAGATAGGACCGCAGTTCGAGAAAGCGCGGGTCCGCGCGCATTTCGACGGTGAGCCGGGGGCGTGGCAGATCGATCTTTATGGTCTCGAGCACCTTGCCCGCTCCCATCACGACGATCGTGTCGGCCAGCACCAGCGCTTCATCGACGCTGTGGGTGACAAACATCACGGTGGGGGTCAGCCGCCGCCAGATGGAGAGCAACTCGCCCTGCATCAGTTCGCGCGTTTGGGCATCGAGGCTTGCGAACGGCTCGTCCATCAAAAGGACGCGCGGCTCCCCGGCGAGTGCACGCGCCAGCGCCACGCGCTGTTTCATCCCGCCGGAAAGCTGAGCGGGGTAAGCCCTGGCCGAGCGCGACAGCCCGACCAGATCGAGATATCGCCGGGCCCGCTCGGCGCGTTCGGCTCTGGAAAGCTCCAGGCTTTCGAGCGCGAACTCGA
Organism: Pelagibacterium sp.; assembly: GCA_002723255.1. Taxonomy (GTDB): domain Bacteria; phylum Pseudomonadota; class Alphaproteobacteria; order Rhizobiales; family Devosiaceae; genus Pelagibacterium; species Pelagibacterium nitratireducens. Next base: position 1,605 of record PBNW01000011.1, read on the forward strand.
TATTGGCCTGCACATTGGCCCAGGGGATCAGGCGGAACGCCTGAAAGACGAACCCCATGTCAGGACCGGGTCTGGGCGGCTGGCCATCGATCCTGACCGCTCCCGCATCGGGAACGATCAGGCCATTGGCCAGCCGCAGGACAGTGGTCTTGCCACATCCCGAAGGGCCGATCAGGGCAACAAATTCGCGTTCGGGAATGTCGAGCGACACGCCGTCGATGGCCGTGTTGACGGCACCGTCCGGCTGTACGAAGCGTTTCTGGACATCTGTGAACGTGAGCAGGGCTTTTGACGCCTGCGGTTCTGCTGCCACGCGGTTTCCTCCCGGGAAATGGACGACGCTCATCTATCGGCGGGGTCCATGGATTCGTCGGTGCCCAGTTCGCCAAGCACGGCATCGACCGGTCCAAAGTCGACCCAGTCTTCGAGCGCCAGCTGTTCGAAATCGGCGAAGTCTTCGGTTTCGTAGAGCCAGTCGCTGGTATAGCTCAGCTCCTCCACGCTCATGCCGCCGTTGACACTCCAGCTTCCAGCGAATGATTGTGCAAGCATTTCAAGCACTTCGGTGCTGACGTCGGGGCGGGCCTCGACCATTGCGTCGACCCACATCTGGGGGTTCTCGGCAAAGTCACGCGAGAGCTTGGTCAGCGCCCGGATGACCGCCTGGACGTCTTCGGGCCGTTCGGCCAGAACGTCGCCGGTGACCGCGTTGACCTTGTTGACCACCGGAGCACCCTCGTAATAGGCGTCCTGATCGATCAGGACATGCAGTCCTTGTGTATCGGGCAGCTCGCTCCAGACGCCGATCGACATGGTCGTGGCATCGACCTGTCCGGCCAGAAGCGCCTGGGCGCGAATGTCGGGCTGTCCGAGCGAGATGATTTCGGAATCATCGATCGAGACGCCCTGGCTGGACAGAACCAGTGTGGACAGCGAGTGGTCGAGACTGCCGACCCGTCCCACGCCGAAGCTGCGGCCGGCCAGATCGGCCGGGGTTGCGATATCGTCCTTGGAGGCGATGAGGAACGGCAGCGATTTGTTGGGCGATGTCACGGCGCGGAAATCGGTGGCGCCGTTGTGGATCACCTGCAAAAGCGCGTCGACACCGATATTGGCCATTTCGCCATCGCCCGACTGCAATGCGGCAATGGCCGATGGGGTCTGCTGAACGCGAACGAGCTCGACATCGACGCCCTCGGCTTCGAAATAGCCCAGCTCGGCGGCCAGATCCATTACCGAGTTTGGCACAAGCGGTGCCTCGAGATGGGTGACGATCAGGCGGAAAGGCTCACTCGATTGCGCGAGACCCGCGCCGGTCATCAGGGCCAGACTGGCGACCGATCCGGCCAGAGCCAGCATCATTGATTTGGTGGTCATTTTCTCTCTCCCTTGGGGTTTTCAGCGCCGCCATTTGGCTAGGCGCATTTCGACGAAACGCAGTCCCTCGGTCACGATGACTCCGATGACTGCCAGCGAAAGGACGATGACGAAATATTCCGCCATCCTGAAGGTGTTGCCATAGATGGCCAGAAGCCCGCCGAGCCCGCGTACTGCCGTATAGAGTTCGGCAACGACCGTATTGATGAGACCGATCGTAGCCCCGAGGCGTAGACCGACGATGACGTAAGGCACAGCGCCGGGCAGGACGATACGGGTAAATATCCGAAAGCGCCCCGCACCGACCGAGCGCGCCATTTCGATCAGTTCGGGATCGGACTGGCGCACACCGGCATAGGTGTTGATGAGAATGGGCATTACGGCGCCCAGAAACACAATGAACACCTTGGCCTCGCTCCCCAGCCCGAGCAGCACGATAATGAGCGGGATGAACGCCACGCGCGGGGTGGCCGAGAGCGCATAGACATAGATTTCGAGCGTGCGGCCAAACAGGTTGAAGGCGCCCATCGCGACACCCAGCGGGATGGCGCACAGGATGGCGAGCCCATAGCCCGAAAGATAGATCGAAACGGAATCGACAAAAGCCGTCTGCAGCCGCCCCTCCTGCAACAGGCCCCCGGCCGCCTGCAGGGTTGCCCAGGGCGAGGGGACGATGTTGCGCGCCACGTTGACCGAGGCGATCCACCACAGAACGATCAGAAGCGCGAGAAACCCGACCCGGGTTGCCGCCACGAGCCATGGACCGGGCTCTCCGCCGTCCTGGACAGTCATGGCTTTGGGTGGGGACTGGGTCATCCACGCCCCCGCTTTTTGGCGTTACTCGGAGGCGCTTCGCGCAGATCGCGGCCGGTAAGGGACAGGAATACGCTTTCAAGGCTGGGCTGGTCGACGGACACCTGACGCAACTGGGTTCCGAACTCTGCCAGCAGCGCATCGGCGCTGCCGGCATTTTCGGCCTTGATAAGCAATTGACCCTCGGCGCCTTCGACCGTTCCCGGGTAGCGCGCAACAAGGGCAGCATGGGCGTCGGCGGTGCGCGGGGTGACGCGGAACAGGCTGGTGCCGTGGGCCGCCTTGAGCGATTCCGGTGTGCCGCGCGCCAGGATCTTGCCGTGGTCGATAATGCAGATCGTGTCGCAGGTATCGACTTCCTCGATATAGTGAGTGGTCACGACAATGGTGATGTTCTGGCTGGCCCGGAGCTGTTCGAGATAGGACCAGATCTTGGCCCGCGATTGTGCATCGAGCCCCACGGTGGGTTCGTCGAGAAACAGGATCTTGGGCTCGTGCATCAGGCCGCGGGCGATTTCCAGCCGCCGCCGCATGCCTGCCGAGAGCGTTCGCGTTACAGCGTCGCGCCAGTCGGACAACTCCACAAGAGCGAGCATTTCATCGATGCGCCGGCGGCGGTCGGCGCGGCTCATTTGATAGACCATGCCATGAAAATCGAGGTTCTCGAAAACCGAGAGGCGGGTATCGAGCGTTGCTTCCTGAAAGACCACGCCCAATTGCCGCCGTGCTCGCAGCGGTTGTTTCATCACATCGATGCCGGCGATTTCAGCCCGCCCGCCGTCGGGTCTGCTGATGGTGCACAAGATATCGAGCAGGCTGGTTTTTCCCGCACCGTTGGGGCCGAGCAGGGCGAATGTTTCTCCCTGCTGTACCGACAGCGACACGTCGTCGAGCGCCAGCACACGGCCAAAGCGCTTGGATACGCCCTCAACCACGATTGCAGGTGTGCCGCCGGCATCATCGCTCATGAAAGAACTCCCTGTGCCCGTAGCGTACGGGTGAACAATTGGCTGATATCATCGTCGGTCGAAACGGTCACGAAATGCCAGTGTTTCGAATTGAAAAGCCCGCGCATTTCTTCCTGCCGCGCGGCAAAAAGCTTGCGATAGCGGCTGAGCAGGCCCGCGTCGATGGCCAGTTCCAGTTCCTCCCCGGTTTCGGCATCTTCCATGGTGACGATGCCGGTTTCCGTGCCGGCCGGATCGATTTCCTGCGGTGTCAGGATCTGGACGGCCAGGATTTCATGCCCGGCGGAAAACAGGATGTCGAGGACCGGGCTGACATCACCGTCCCACCAATCGCTGATGGCGATGACCAGGCCGTGAGACGGCAAATCCCGGCGCAGCGTCCGCAGCGCATCCTGAAAATCGCTTCGGCCAGCATCTGCCTCCTTGGCGATCCAGTCAAACATCAGATCGGCCCGCGCCGCACCATGCCATCGCGGCGAGAATTTGTTGCCCGCCTGCTCCGGCACCACGACCTGAATCCGGTCGCCTCCGGCCAGCGCGGCAAAGCCGAGCAATTGGGCAACCAGTTTGGCGCGCTCGCGCTTTTCGCCCTGTCCCGCCGCCATCGATCCGGAAAGATCGAGAACGATGGTCACCGGCAATTGCTGGTTGAGGGAATATTCGCGCACGACGAATTCGCCGGTGCGCGCGTAAAGATGCGGATCGAGGTGCCGTGTGTCATCGCCCGTCTGGTAGGGGCGGTGGTCGATAAATTCCATGCCCGGTCCCTTGCGGCGCGAACGGCGCTCGCCGGTGCCCACCGATGGCTGGGCAAATGCCGGCAGCAGGCGGCTCGTTGTCAGGCGTTCGAGAAGGGCGGACGGTGGACGCATCAGAGTTTGCCCATGGTCTGGTCGAAAAGGCGGAGCAGCAATTTGTCGATATCGATATTGGCGGCGCGGCCTTCGAAGTTCACCTGTACGCGATGGCGCATGACCGGCAGCAGCACGGCGCGCAGATCGGCGACCGAGACATGATTGCGGTTGGCCATTAAAGCATGGGCCTTGGCCGAAACGACAAGCGCCTGGGCGCCGCGCGGGCTCACCCCGAACCGGACGTAGCGCGAAACGTCCTTGTCCGCCGTTTCGCCACCGGGCTGGGTTGCGAGACAGAACCGGGCCACGGCCTGCTGAATGGCGGTCGCGATGGGGACCGAGCGGACATGGCCCTGAAGGGCAATGATATCGGATGCCGTCATCGCCTGGGTCAGTTTGTCCTGCCCGGTGCCGGTCGTTGCCGACAGGATGCCCGTCAGCACGTCCTGATCGGGGTAAGGCACATCGATGCGGAACAGGAACCGGTCGATCTGGGCTTCGGGCAAGGTGTAGGTGCCCTCCATCTCGATGGGGTTTTGCGTGGCCAGCACGAAGAAGGGTTTTGGCAGATCCATTGTGGTGCCGCCCGCCGAAACCGTACCCTCCTGCATGGCTTCGAGCAGGGCGGATTGGGTGCGCGGGGTTGCCCGGTTTATCTCGTCGGCCAGAAGCAACTGGGCAAAGATCGGGCCTTTTCGAAACTCGAGCTGGGTGCGCCCATCGGCACCCGGCACCAGCACCGAGGCGCCGGTGATGTCGGCCGGCATCAGGTCCGGCGTGAACTGCACGCGCGAGAAGGTCAGGCCGGCGGCCCGCGCCAGCGAGCGCACCATCAGCGTCTTGCCGACACCGGGAGGGCCTTCGAGCAGAACGTGCCCGCCGGCCATGAGCGAGATCAGCATGAGATCGACAACGCCTTGCTGACCGATCACCGTCGTCGCGATGGAGGCACGCGTGCGGCTGAGGGCCTCGCGCAGCGCGGCCAGTTCGGGCGCGCCGTCTTCGAGAGGTGTCTGTGGCGAGATCGCAGTCATGAGATTGGTGCTCCTTGGCGCGAGGTCTGAGAGTATTGAGGTGTCGTCTTCGATTTCCGCCGCGCCGAAAACCGGCGATAGCGCAGGCCGAGATCGATGAGAAAGGCGGCAAACGCCAGAAGCGCCCATGCCGGCCAGTTGTGCAGCCATGTCAGCGTCAGGCCGGCGCCCAGCGTTGAAATCTCCTGCGGTGTTATTGCCGTTCCTCCCGTCGCGCGGGCCAGCCCCTGGGCTCCACCCCTGCGCGAGAAATCATAGCGCGTATCGTAAGAATGGTAATAGGACGTCTGGATAGGGTCGGCATCATCGCCCTGGTCGATGCTGAGGCCGTAGCGGCCGACGGCGTCGAGCACGCGGCGACCCTCATAGAGCCCGGGCCGCACCTCGGTCAGCGTCGTCGTCTCGCCGGCCCCATCCTGGGGCGGTGTAACGGTCGCAACCAGCGAGCGCCCCGTCAGCGGCAACCCGTCCTCATCGAGCGCGCTGACGCGCAGATCGAGATAATCGCCGTCGCTTGCCGTGGTCAGGGTCAGGCCTGGACGCGGCGTGGTTGGCTGGAACTGAAGCAAAATATCGTTCCAGAGCGCCCCGTATTGGGGCAGGCGCTGCCAGGCGTCGGACCATGGTCCCGTGGCATCGGTGGTCAGAGCCATCACCATGCCGTTGCCATAGCGCCAATAGGCGAGGACGGGCATGTCGCGCCCCTCGTCATCGGTGGTCGTCGCGACCAGTTCGGCATCGGGCTTGGCGGTGGTGCCGACAAATCCGGTCAGCGGCGGCAATTGCGCCGGAAGGGCCCCAAGGAAACTGGCGCTGCGATCCTGCCAGACCGGTTGGGTCGCCCCTTCCTTGACCGGAGAGGCAAGCAGCATTGCTTCTTGCGAAAGGATCGAGGGCAGCGCTTCGAAATCGGCGGTGATGTGGGCAGCGCCGCCGCCCAGGTCGGCGATGGTGAGGGCAACGGAGGTGTCGGCACCCTCGCCGATCGCCACTGCGGAAACCGTTACGCCCTGGGCGCGCAACTGGCCGACGACGCCTGGAAAATCGCCCGGCTGGCTCAAGCCATCGGTCATCACCACGATATGCTTGGACGCGGCATCGATGCCGTCCAGCATTTCAAGGGCTTCGACAAGGCCGGGGTAGATAGCGGTGCCGCCACCCGGATCGAAACCTTCGAGCGACGCCTGCACCGCGCCGGGCGCATCGGCGAGCCGGGTGAGCGGGAGCAATGTTCGCGCTTCGGCGTCAAAAGCGATGATGCCGATCTGGCTCTGGGGATTGAGCAGTTCGGTGGCCGCCATGGTCGCGCTTTTGGCAACGTCGAGCCGGTTGCCCTCGCCGACCGGCTGCTGCATCGAACCGGACCGGTCGAGAATAAACACCATCACCACTTCCGGCGCATCCTGGGGCACACGGCTCGACAGTGGAGAGACAGCTTCAAGCGGCGTGCCGAAATACCCGCCGGGACCGAAACTGTCTGGCCCGCCAAGGATCAACAGTCCCATGCCGTAGTCTTCCACGGCGGTTTCGATCAGCGATTGCTGCAACGTCGTGAGCGAAAGGGCGGGTGTGTTCAAAAGCACGATGTCACCGAACCCCAGCCAATCCTTGAGATAGTAGGGTGCCCGACGCGGCTCGAACATTTCGGCCTCGAGCCCCTGGTCTTCGAGAAGACGCTGGAAGGCTTCGCCATGAGCGGGGTCGGCGGCAATGATCGCAATGGGTCGGACCGGGGCCGTCGAGAGCATCTGGCCGATGGCATCGTTTTGCGGAAAAGGGTCGGTGCCCGCCAGCCGAATTTCGACGAGGTTTTCGCCGCTTTCGATTTCCGGCAGCACGGCCTGAATTCTGTTCTGCCCGGTGTCGAGCTCGACGTCCTGACTGGCAATTGCTTCGCCGTTGGTGACGATCTCCATGTTGACGGTCTGGGTATCGCTGCTTTGAACGAGTGCGGTCAAAGGAACGGCCTCGCCCGAAAGCACCTGCTGGGGCACATCGAGCCGTCCCACAAAGACCTCCCCGTCCTCGAGCGGTGGCGTTTCGAGATAATTGACTGTGACGCCCCGCGCGGCCAATGCTCGTCCGAGTTCCGGCTCGGGGGCCGCATCGCCGGCCATAACCAGATATCGGTCCCGTTCTGGAGGGATCATGGCTGCGGCCAGTTCGAGCGCCCGCGATGTATGGGTGACGCGCAGAACGGTCGATGACGTCGGCCCCGAGGTTCCAAGATCGGCAACGATCTGGGCCGACGGGCCCGCGACAAGACCGCCAACCCCGGAGCCGCCTCCCGTCGGGTCGGCCTGCAGGCTGTCGGGCTGTGCGGCGATCACCACAACGCCGGCATTCGAGCCGGGCCATGGCCATGCAAGATTGGCGATTGCGGCGGCGAGCAGGGCCTGCGTGACCAGCCGAAGGGCCGAAAAACGGGGCAGCCAGCCGTGTTTACGGGCCGTGAGGACACCTTCGACAATCAGCACCAGCAGGCCCGCCCCGAGGAGCCAGGGTGCCAGGCCCTGCGGCCAGCCAGCGGCGCGTGACGCCTCAAGGCTTTCGGCGGCATCGGCTTGTTCGGCCGGGTTGACGGCCAGCAAACGAGTCAGGGCCCCTTGCCCAACGCGGAACAGCCCGACCTCCTGGGGGATGAAATCGCCCTCGGGGACACGGGCCGATTGCCGTCCTGGAAATTCGAGATTGCTGATGGGCTGACCCAGCAGGCGGGCGTCGATCCGGCAGGGCATGCCCACGGTGCAGCTTGCCGCCGGCGCCGCGCCCGGCTGGCGACCGATCCAATCGATGAGATTGGCGACAAAGATCGGCATACCGCTGGTTTGGGGCCAGTTGGAGCGCCGGGGATCGAATCCGATGCGGATATGACGGCCGGTTTGTGTTGCGGCCGCGGTGATGAGGGGCGCCCCGTCGGAGGACAGCAGCGTGGTTTCGCCGTCACCCGGCGTTAGCCCTGTGGCCGTTTCGATGGCAAGCGCGGCCCAGTCCATGTCCTGGGACAATGGATGCTCGTTCGTCCAATCGTCGGGATCGCCATCTGCCAGCGGGCTGCCACCGGTTTCGATAATGATCGAATTGGTCGCCGGTGCTGCTGTGGATTGTTGGGTTTCGACGATGACCAGCCCGAAGTCGTCTGCTGCATCCCCGAGCGTGGAATCCTCAAATATCCGGACACCGGGAACGGCATTGAGTGCGCGGAGCAGGGGTTGTTCGCCATCGCCGACATAAAGGATATCGAGCGTCTGGGCGGTCGGTTCGGCCACAAAGCGCAGTCGGTTGTCGCGTGCGTTGGCATCGGAGGGAATAGAGACGGTGACGATTCCCGGACCGGGCAGTTCGAGGTCCTGGGAAAATGCAACGGGGCCGCTTTCGCCTTCGGGTCGCTCGAGGGTGATCGTCGTCCAGTCGAGCGGTGTCCGGCTGCTGTCGGCGGCGTATTGCACGGTGATCGACAGCGCGTCGCGCTCGCCCAGCAGCGCTTGACCGTCCAGCGTCCATGCATTGGTCGCCGCATCGACCAATGACAGGGTTCCGCTGATGGCGGAATTGTCTTGCCCCCCCACAACGATATGGTGGGAAAGCGCCAGATTATCCGTGGCTTGGACAAAATCGAGGGGCGCGGGCTGGTTTGAGACGAACAGGATTTCCGTGGTCTCGTCGTCGCGCGCGATACCGGGAATGAGCCTGGCCGTTTCGGTCCAGTCGCTTGCGCCATCGGTCGGAGACACATCGGCAAGCGCGGCGTTCAGATTGTCGCCCGACCATGTCCAGCGGGCGGCGATATAGGTCGGCCGCGGGCCCGCTGCGATCACCGACAGCCGCTCGGGCGCCGGCTGCAGATCGCCCGAGAAATCGGTGAGGACCGTGCTTCTGGCGTTATCAAATGCCGTCTGGCCGTCGGTGCTTGCACGCATTCCAGCTGAGGTGTCGATGACAACGATCATATGATCGGGGACAGTGCGATTGCCCCAGAAAGGCTGGGTAAGCGCCAGCGTGAAAAGCGCAACGGCCAGAAGCTGGAGGAGCAGCGGGACCGTGATCGGCGGGATCAGCCGGGCCTTGGGCTTTAGCCCCGCATGGGTCTGGAGCTGCCGCCACAGCGCCAGGCTGGGCACAATCTGGCGGTATTCCCGGCGGCTGTGCAGAAACCACACGAAACCGGCGGCGAGCAGCAAAGTCGCAAAAAAGGGCGCAGCAAATCCGATCATGGTTTGGGCCACACCCTCATTGCGCCAGGCGCTCGAAATAGCGGGCGGTGATGTCGCGGGCCGGGAGGGGAATGAAATCGCGCGCCACGGGCTCTAAAGAGCCCGATCCGGTCTGGCCGCCGATCGCATTGGCGGCTCCCGCACCGCCGCTCTCGGCGGTCTGGGGAACGATCTCGATGCGGATGCGGCTTCCGCCGGTTTGCGGCTCGGCGCTTACGACCATGTCCTGATCCGGCGCGGCGTCCAGTTGGGTAAAGGCGTCGTCGGCCTGCATGTCCTGTTCGCCCAGACCAGCGGCGTTGGAGAGGCCGCGGCCCGATTCGAGCGCTGCGCCAACCGGAATGCTGCCGATGGACTGAAGCTGCTGGGGTTTCATCAATTGCGGCCCTTCTCCTGACGATGCGCCGCCAAGGTCGGTTGGCGGTTCGCCATTGGAGACGATTTCGGCGTTGGCCAGCCGCTCGTCATCGGACCGATCCCCATACTGCTCGGCAAGCTCGGGCCGCGCCTCATACATGCCGGGGCCCTCGGGCGTTGCCTGGACGGCATCGCCGCGCCCCTGCGGCGGCTCCAATGGCTGGGCCGCTGGCGGCGTCTGGCTCTCGTTCGCCATGGCCTCGAGGCCGGCCTCGAGCTGATCGAGTCGCGTTCCATCGGCATTGCCGAGCCAGTCGGGGGGATTGTCACCATAGGCCGCCGCCGCCTGATCGAGAAGGTCGTTGATCTCGCGGGCAAGCGCGTCGGACAACCCTTCCGCGCCGGCCGTTTCGGCGCGCTCCGCGAGCGTTCTGGCGATGGCGCCGAGCAGGACGTCATCACGCGCTTCGGCGTCTTCGGTGATCATTTGCGCGATCGTCGAGATCGTTTCGGTATCGGCTGGCTGGTTTTGAATGGCCGGCTCTTGAGGAACGGCCGGAGCGGGCATCTGCATCAGCCAGATTGCAGCCAGCGCGACGATACCCGTCAGCACAAGCGCGAACACAAATCCCGGCGTAAAGATGCGCAACAGCCGGGCGGGCACCACGGCATCAAGGCGACCGCGGACCGATCCAACAAGCTCTTTGGGTACCGGGTTGGCCAAGGTACCGGGGCTTTGCACCAGTTCAACAGCGGTGCCGTATGCCTGTTCAAACCCCGTCGCATGGTCGATGAAAAAGGCTTCTTCCGCCTCTGACCTGCGCCGCATCCAAGCGACGAACCCCGCCGTCAGCACCGTTGCCAGACCCGCCGCGAAAGCGATTGGTACGGCCTCAAGCGATGCAAGCCCGAGACGGTCCAGAGCGAGCGTCACCAGCAGCGCGGCCAGGATCGCCAGCGTGCAGGCCAGCGCGATCCGCGCCAGCGTCCGGGCGCGGCGGCGCGCGATGACCCGGTAAAGGGGTGACAGAATGGGGTCACTCAGCGTCGCGTTGGTCATGGATCACCGCGCTCCAAGAAGGCGGGCCAACTCACCAAAAGGTGTTGCCGGAAGGCTCTGGTAGGCAAGGACCACAAGCACCGCCAGGACGATGGAAACGTAGAGATGGCGCCTGACGAGCCATCCATGGGCATCGGGTGCGAGCGATAACAGCAGATAACCGCCCAGCAGCGGTGGAATGGGGATGATGTTTATTGCCAGGGTCCACGCCGCAATGTCGGCTGTCATCCTGATCGTCGCATCGACAAACGCGGCACTGCTCACCGGCCAATAGGCCGCCACCCAGGGCAGGGCCAGCAACACAAGGCGGCCAAAGAGAAATATTGCCGCCATGGTCAGCAGCGCAACGATCACCGGCGTTGCGCGCCCCATCCGGCCCGCCGCCGGATCGATCGCGATGGGCCGCGTCCATCCCCCACGTCCGATCGTGCCGCCGAAAAGGCCGAAAATATCGACGTGCACGAACGGGTTGAGGGTGAGCTTGCCGTCATAGGCGGTGCCCTTGTCACCCAGAAGACGGGCGAAGCCGGCAACCGAAAATCCCATCAGGGTCACAACGACGACCGTACCGATGGCGCGCATCACAAGCTGGATGAAGCTCAGATCGAACATCGGCGAGCCTCCCTGGCGACGCTATCGGTGGGCCAGCAAACCATCATCGCTCAATTGCCGCTTTTGTCGGTCAGCCCGTTTTCGGCCAGAAGCGCATCGATGGTGCCGTCGGCCCTGAGCGCTGCGATGGAATCGGACAGCAAATTGTTCAGATAGCTATCCTCGGCCCGCGTGGCGATGCCGATTTCGATGGGGTCGACCGGAAACGGCAGGTCATAGGAATAGCTGAACCCGGCCGCCTCTGGATCTCCTTCGGTCGCGCCGAACAGCCCGTACTCCCAGATCATGCCGGCGCCGATCGTGCCGTCGACCAGGCGCTCGAGCATCAATTGATTGTCGGGGTAGGGCGTGCGGCCCCAACTGCGGTCTTCGGGTTGCGCGCCAAGATACTGGATCAGCCTGTTGTCGCCGGCCGCCATCATGCGTACACCGATGCGCTCGCCAAACGGCACTTCGGCCAGTTCGGCGGCGTCCGAACGCGTCACCAGCACGGTGCGCGCGCTGAGATAGGGCTGGCTGATTGTCATCCAGTCGGGATTGGATGGGGACAAAAGAAACCCCATGAAGCCGTCGCATTCCTGCGCCAGCATGATGAACATCTGCTGCTCGGTGAGAACAATCCGATAGTCGAGCGGCAATGGCCGTGTCGGCCAGTCGCGGGCGCCCACTTCATAAAATTCGACCTCCGCCAGAACGCTCTGGCCGATTGCCTGGGCGAGATCGCGCTCGAACGGGGCCAGAACGCCTTCTGGGTTGATGCAGAAGACGAGCTTGCTGCCCTCTTGCCGCATGCGTTCGGTGTAAAGGTCTCGCGGTACGATATCGAAGGACTGAGCGAATGCCGATCCCGCAATCAGCGTCACCGTGGCACCCAATGTTGCGACATGGAAAGCAGTTTTGCTCAAGAGCGGCATCCATCCTCCCTGAAGGGTCCGCAGATGCCGGAAATCCGGCATNTAAAGGCAGGAAGGGGTCCAGCGGCNGNCCGCTGAACCCCCGNTTTGGTGATCAGATCTTATTCTTCNGGCAGTGCGAAGACATAGACTGCAGAGNTGCTGCCGCCCTGGTCCACATTGCCNTCGGCAATCATCAGAGCCGACGAGAAGCCGGCCGGTCCTGCCGGGATCGCGACGTACTGACGTCCATCGACCTCATAGGTGATCGCGTGACCCGAAGCATCCGACGCAAGGCGCGAGCGCCACAGCATGTCGCCGGTTTCGGCGTTGAAGGCCTTGAGGTAGCGATCGCCACCACCGGTGAACAGCAGGTTGCCTGCGGTTGTCATCACCGGCGAGTACTGCGAAGCGGGCTGTTCCCAGCTCCAGACGGTTTCGCCGGTCGAGATGTCGATGGCGTCGATACGGCCAACATTGGTCTCTTCAGGCGGCAGCGTGTACTCGGAATCGGTGTTGTACACGTCGAGGGCCGTCGGCTCGTTGTCACGTGCCGTGGAAATCTGGCAGGTGTTGTTGAGCGGGATGTAGTAGATGCCCGTGTTCGGGTTGAACGCAGAGGGCGGCCAATCGCGACCACCGAGGTAGGCCGGGCAATGTTCCACCGGAACGCCGATTTCGTCGAGGACGACATCTTCGTTGACGGTGACCAGACCGGTTTCGTCGATGCTTTCGATCATGTTGGTGTAGGCGGTATCGCGGGCCCACAGGAACTCGCCGGTTTCGGCGTCGAACTGCCACATCGTTCCGGTCTTGCACGGCACGCCGGTCAGAACGCGACGACCTTCACCCGATGCGTCCGAACCGATGGCGCGCAGGCCATCCATGGATTCGCTGGGGTTCACGTCGGTGTCGGCGACGATCATTTCGAACGTGCATTCCTGATCCCAGTTGTCGCGGGGCAGGGTCTGGTGACGCCAGACGATTTCGCCGGTTTCGGGGCGGACCGCAAAGCGGGTGTTGGTGCCGTAAAGCGTGCCGCCGGGCGTGCCGCGCTGAACTTCCGAAGCCGGGCCAACCGCGCTCGAACCGTAGAAGACCAGGTCGAGTTCGGGATCATAGGTGATCTGACCCCAAACGCCGGTCATCCAGCGCGATTCGTAATCGTTGCCCCAGGTTTCGTCGCCTTCTTCACCCGGCTGGGGGATGAAGGTGTTGCGCCAGAGTTCTTCACCTGTTTCGGCGTCATGGCCGGAGATGAAACAGCCGAAAGCCGAATACTGGCAGGTCGAGCCGGCCACGATCACGCCGTTTGCCACGATTGGGCCCGACGTGTTGGAAACCAGATCGGTGCCCTGGCCACGATCGACTTCCCAGGCCAGCTGGCCGGTCTTCATGTCGAGGGCGACAAGGAAGTTGTCCCAGCTCATGAAGTAGAGGTGATCGCCATAAACCGAGATGCCACGCTTGCGATCGCCAAGCGAATGCAGGGTGGTGGTATCGGGCAGACGGCGGCGGTACTGCCAGATCAGATCGCCGGTGACGGCGTCGATGGCCTGGATGGTGTCGCCGGGGTTGGCGATGAACATGATGCCATCGTAAACGATCGGCGAGGTCTGCATCGGGCCGGTTTCAAGACCGCGTGCCCAGACCATCTGGAGCTGACCGACATTGTCGGTGTTGATCTGGTCGAGCGGGCTGAAACGATAGTTGTCGACAGCGCGACCGTAGGCGAGCCAGTCGCCGTCATCGGGGTTTGCGAGCATTTCGTCGGTCACCGGCGCCAGATCGCTTATCGCGCTCTGGGCAAACGCCGGTACGGCGAGCAGCCCGAAAGCCGTGGTCCCCGCAAGGACCATTTTCAACAGTTTGGAAGACAATTGCCTCACTCCCTTTCTCTTATGGTACGAGTTTGTTGTTGAGCACGGGAACGCCTGAGCCCGGCGTTCCCGTTGGTTTTGATCGCGACCCCCGCCCTAGGGCGTGGGTACGATCGTGATTGTCGAAAGCGCTTCCTCGGTCCCTTCGAGTTCGGTGTCGCCAGCCGGGGCGCCATGCAGCTCGAGCAGGTAGGCGACGATGTCGGCATATTCCTGATCGGTGAACCAGCCTGCATTGCCCGGAGGCATGTTCGAGCGCATGTAATCGAAATAGGTGAAAAGCGACTCGTCGGCGTATTTGTTGTCCAGCGTGTAGCCAATCAGACCCGGAGCGGCAGAAGAGCCGCGCGCGGTATTGGAATGGCAGGTCGCGCAGTCGGTGCCGAAAAAGCCCATACCGCGTTCGGCCTGTTCTGCCGTGTAAACGCCGTCAAAAATGGTGCGCTCACCGCCTTCAGCAGCGGCGGTTTCACCGTCGGTTGCCGCAACATCTACCGTCTTGGCTTCAAGCGCGGCGCGTTGCTCGGGTGACATGTTGTCGAACGCAAATGCCGATGTCGCGGCAAGAGCGGCTATCGCGGCCGCCATAAGCGCCGTCCGGCCGACAGGGCCCAGACCGGTGGGTCTCCACATACTCAAATCCTTCATTTTCAGAACTGAATTTCCTCCTCCTTACCGACCACCGGTTTTCCGGTTGTGTCGGTTGCGATCGCCTGTTGTGGCAATTTGCCGGGCGACGAGGCGCCGCATTGTGAAACGCCATTTCACAAAGTTGCGCTTTCGGAGCGCGTCGAGTCAAGCTGATATGTCAGCGATGCTGCGCAAAGTTATTTCGGTTTCCGATGATTTTCGGAAAAGAAAGTGCCCGTCCGGTCCAATTTGCCCAAAATTCGGCCCAAAAACACTCATGCGCCAAGGGTGCCGACCTGAATCACGGGTTTGAACAATGGTGAATTAGACGAAAGTCTAATTCCATGCATTATGCTGTATTACTGATGCAAGAAGGGCGGGGGAGCCACGAGGGAAAGCATGGTTTCGTACAGGAAGGTTGAGGCGCTGAGCCGGGGGCTGACCATATTGCGCTATGTCAACGAAGAGCAGGGAGCCACCGTGGGCAGCCTGCATGCCAAGTCCGGGCTCGACAAGGCGACCATCGTGCGCATGCTCGAAACGCTCGAGCATGATGGCTATGTCACCCGGTGCGACGGGGCCCATTGGCGGGCGGCGGGAAAGACCCTTGTGCTCTCGGGCGGTTATTCGGCGGTGCGGGAAATGGGGCGGCTGGCCAGCCCTGTGCTCAGCGAGAGCCGGGAAATTCTCAAATGGCCTGCGAGCTTTGGAATTTTCGACCGCGATGCCATGATCATCGCCGATACGACCCATGACTGGCGCGGCATGATGGTCACCCGCCAGCCCAACCATCGCCCGCCAATGCTCACGACGTCGCTTGGGCGGGCTTATCTCGCGTTCATGGAGGACAAGGAGCGCGAGGTGCTGCTCAGCTTGCTGCGCCGCGATCCGACCGGCTGGAACGCCCTGGCCAACAAGCCGGGCAAGATTTCGGAATTGATCGCCGATATCCGCCAAAAGGGCTATGCGTTGGCCGACAGCAACTACATGGCGCACACCTTTGGCGGCGATATCTGGGGCATGAGTGTGCCCGTGAGGGGTAAAACCCGGCTTTACGGATCGTTGGTCATCATGGTTTTGCGCCGCGTGATCGGGGAAGAAGAGGGGGTATTGGACCTTGCGCCGCGCATGCAGGAGGTTGCTCCTCGCATAGCGGAGGCGCTGGGCGGGTAGGACAGGGAGGAAGGAAGGAAGATGACGACCGGATTGCGCTGGGCACTTGCGCCTGCATTTGCACTGTTGGCCTGTGCCGCCATGGGACATGAGCCCGGCCAGTGGCAGGGCGGGGTTCAAGGGCCTCAGCCGCGCTCGGAAATGGCCGTGGTGCAGGACGGCGACCTGGCCTATCTGATCGGCGATTATGTCGGAGCCACCGAAGTGCTGATCTACGACCTCGAAGCGCAAAGCTGGAGCGTCGGACCCGATTTCCCCTATCGCGTACATCACCCCATGGCTGCCGCGCTGGACGGGGACATCTATGTCTTTGGCGGTTACGTCAATGGCTGGGAGGCGAGCGACGCGGTTTGGGTTCTCGATGGGGAGACGCTTGCCTGGAGCGCGGCGGCCCCCATGCCCTCGCCGCTGGCAGCGGGCGGCGCGGCGATTGTCGATGGCAAAATCCATGTGATCGGCGGTTCGCGCTCGGGTGCAGTCAATACCGATGCCCACATGATCTACGATCCACAGGCCGACACCTGGAAGACCGCATCCCCAATCCCCACGCCGCGCGATCACCTCGGTGTCGTTGCGATTGCCGGCGAGATCCTTGCCATTGGCGGCCGGGTCGACGGCGATCCGGCATTCAATCTCGACACCGTCGAGATCTACGATACACAAACCGACGCCTGGCGCAGCGGCGCGCCTATGCCGACCGCGCGCAGTGGGGTTGCCGCCACCGTGCTGGACGGCAAGGCGTTCATTTTCGGCGGGGAAACACGCCAAGTAACCTTCGCCGAAGCGGAGGCCTACGATCCGATCACCGACAGCTGGACCGAGCTTGCACCGCTCCCCACCCCGCGGCACGGGTTTGGTGCGGTGGTCCATGAGGGGCAGATACTGACCCTGATGGGGGCGCCGACAGCGGGCGGGGATCGCTCCAATCTGGTGGAAGTCTTCGTGCCCTCGATGCCATAGATCGATTTTTGTTGCGGGCAATCGGGCGGCGGCTTAGGCACGGTGATGGCTTCAATTTTCTATGTCATGGCTGCCGATCCCGAATATGGCCCGCATTTGCGAGCCCGGATCGCGCCGCTCATGTGCGGTGTCGGCCCGGTCGAGGCGGCGATTTCCGTCACCCGCGCCCTGGCGGCAGCGCAAACCGGTCATGGCCTGCCCGATCTTGTCGTTTCGCTCGGATCGGCCGGTTCGGCAACGCTCGCGCACACCGGGGTTTATCAGGCCGCTTCGGTTTCCTATCGCGACATGGATGCGACGGCGCTGGGGTTCGCGCGCGGCGCCACGCCGTTTCTCGATCTGCCGGCCGTGATGCCGCTTGAGCCGGAAATTCCGGGTCTGGCACCGGCGCGGCTGTCGACCGGTGCCAATGTGGTTTCGGGGGCGGGCTATGAGGCAATCGACGCCGATATGGTCGATATGGAATCCTTTGCGGTGCTGCGCGCCTGCCAGGCCTTTGGCGTCCCGCTGGTTGTGGTGCGTGGGATTTCCGACGGGGTGAGCGAACTCACCGGCATGTCCGACTGGACGCGCGACCTTGCCATCATCGATGAAAAGCTGGCTGGTGCCGTCGATCTCATCGAGGCCCATGCCAACAGCATTTTCTAGCAACCAAGAGCGGCCAGCTTCATTGACCTGCCACATCGCCATGACAATTATGCACCCATGATTTCCGTCGCTTCCTACAACATCCGCAAAAGCGTGGGCACCGACTGGCGGCGCGATCCGGGCCGCATTCTCGATATCATTTCCGAAATCGATGCCGATATCATCGCGCTTCAGGAAGTCGACAGGCGGTTTGGCAGCCGGGCCGCCTCGTTGTCTCCCGAAATGGTTGCCGAACGGTCCGACTATTTTGCCATCAGCTTCGGGGTGCGCGAGCAAAGCCTTGGCTGGCATGGGAACACGATTCTTTATCGCCAGGGCATCGAAGTGCTCGACACCAAGACCCTGACGCTGCCTGCGCTGGAACCGCGCGGTGCCGTGCTTGGCGATTTCCAGGTCGGCAATGAGCGCCTGCGCGTCATCGGGCTGCATCTGGGGCTGGTCGACCTTTGGCGCCGCCGTCAGGCGCAGTCGGTGCTCAACCAACTCGATATTCTCGATGAAACGCTCCCCACGATCATCATGGGCGATCTCAACCAGTGGACGACGGAAGGCGGGTGCCTTGCCCATTTTGCCGAGAACCATCAGGTGATCGCACCGGGCCCGAGCTTTCATTCTTCCCGTCCGGTGCTCAATTTCGATCGCATCATCACCACCATGGACATCGATGTGGCCGCGTCGGGCGTCCACATGTCGGATCTGGCCCGCAAGGGCTCGGACCATCTCCCGGTCTGGGCGCGGATCAGGATAAACGCCGAGGCGCGCGAGATCGCGCAGTCCGCATAACGGCAGGGGCTTGCATTGGCCAGTGATATTGGCCATCTGTCACCCACGACAGCCTTCCCCCGAAATGACCCGAGTTTTTTATGGCCGCGCCACTCCTTGCCTTGCAATCGATCCGCCTCGTCATGGGGTCGACACCCCTGCTGGAAGGGGCCGACCTTTCGGTGGGGCCGGGCGAAAAGATCGCGCTGGTCGGGCGCAACGGGTCGGGCAAGTCGACCCTGCTCAAGATTGCTGCCGGAACCATCGAACCCGATGGGGGAGAGCGGTTCTTTCAGCCCGGCGCCACCGTGCGCTATCTGCCCCAGGAGCCCGATCTGTCGGGCTTTGAAACCACGCTTGCCTATGTGGAAGGGGGCCTGGAAGGCGCCGACGATAATTATCGGGCGCAATATCTGCTCGAGCAGCTTGGTCTGACGGGCACCGAAAATCCCGCCTCGCTATCGGGCGGAGAGGCCCGTCGCGCCGCGTTGGCCCGCGTGCTTGCGCCGGAACCCGACATTTTGCTGCTGGACGAGCCAACCAACCATCTCGATTTGCCGGCCATCGAATGGCTGGAAGGCGAACTCAAATCGCTGCGCTCGGCCCTGGTGCTCATCAGCCACGACCGCCGGTTTCTCTCCGATCTCACGCGCAGCACTGTGTGGATCGACCGGGGGCAGACCCGGCGCATCGATCAGGGCTTTGGCATGTTTGAAGCCTGGCGCGATGATTTCCTCGAGCAGGAGGAAAAGGAACAGCACAAGCTGGCGCGCAAGATCGCTGCCGAGGAACACTGGGTTCGCTATGGCGTCACCGCCCGCCGCAAGCGCAATGTGCGGCGCATGGATCTGCTGGGCGGCCTGCGCCAGCAGGTCAAGGATTATCGCGGCCCACAGGGCACGGTAAAAATGACGGTGGCCGAGGGGCGCAGTTCGGGCGCCATGGTCGTCGAGGCCGAAAATATCCACAAGGCGTTTGGCGAGCGGGTGGTGGTCGACGATTTTTCGACGCGCGTCATGCGCGGCAGCCGGGTCGGCATCGTCGGTCCCAATGGCGCGGGCAAAACGACGCTGATCCGCATGTTGACCGGCGAGATTGAGCCCGATAGCGGCACTGTGCGGCTCGGCACGCGGCTTGAGCTCGCCGTGCTCGATCAGCGCCGCGCTTCGCTCGATCCCGAAGCCACCCTCAAGGACGTGCTGACCGGTGGGGGCAGCGATACGCTGACCATCAATGGCCAGCCCAAGCATGTCATCGGCTACATGAAGGAATTTCTGTTCACCCCCGAGCAGGCCCGAACCGTGGTCGGCAAGCTTTCGGGCGGCGAGCGCAACCGCGTCACGCTGGCCCGCGCCCTGGCGCTGCCCTCCAATGTGCTGGTGCTGGACGAGCCGACCAACGATCTCGATCTCGAAACCCTCGACCTGCTCGAGGAAATGATCGCCGACTATCAGGGCACCGTGATCGTGGTCAGCCACGATCGCGATTTTCTCGACAAGGTTGCCACCTCGATCATCGTTGCCGAGGGCGACGGGGACTGGAACGAATATGCCGGTGGCTATGCCGACATGGTCGTCCAACGCGGGTCAGGGGTTTCGGCCCGTCGCGTCGAAAAAGCGCCGACCGCGCCCAAAGGCAAATCGGCTCCCGCCGCACCGCCGCAGCAAAAGCGCAAATTGTCGTTCAAGGACAAACACGCGCTTGAGACGCTGCCGAAAGAAATGGATGGCGTGCGCAAGCAGATGGCCGCGCTCCAGTCGACGCTGGACGATGCCGGGCTTTACAATCGTGACCCGGACAAATTCGAAAAGGTCACCGCCGATCTCGCCGCCGCGCAGCAAAAGCTGGGCGAGATGGAAGATCGCTGGCTGGAGCTGGAATTGATGCGGGAAGACATCGAAGGATGATCCGCCGCGATTCTCACAAATGTGCGATCACATTTATCCTTTCCCGATTGTAAACCAATCTGCTGCTAAGTCGGCTATGAAGACCCGCGCATGAAATATGCCGGTTTTTCGGGCCGACAGGCCGCTTTTCAAGGATGTGCGGTGATCCGCGGGGGACCATCCGTATGCCAATGGGGTGTGGTGCCGAAAGGCAACACAGCTTCTGCCGGCATGAGGGAGGGCGGAACAATGTCGCGCCAGCCATATTTCATATCGCGCCGTGCAAGCCATCCGGATAACAAAAAGCAGACAAGATGACCTCATTGACCACCCCACTCCCCCGCCGCCGATTTCTCGCCGGAGCCGCCAGTCTTTCGGCCCTGACACTCGCCGGTTGCTCGAGCATGAGCACCCCGGCGCCCCAGACTCCGGCCCTTCCGCAACTGGATCCGTTTTACGTCAACATGTATCGCGGCGTGCAGGACGGTGAGTTCTATGTTCCGGCCGTCGATCTTCGCTATGTCGATTCCACCTATTATCGCCGGGTCGTTCCCGATCCCACGGGAGAACGTCCGGGCACGATTTACGTCGATACCGCCAATTATTATCTCTACCTGGTTCAGGAAGATGGCCAGGCCATGCGCTATGGCGTGGGTCTTGGCCGCGAAGGGTTCGGCTGGTCGGGTCGCGGCACGATCCAGTTCAAGCGCCAATGGCCGACCTGGACCCCGCCCTCCGCGATGATCGAGCGCCAGCCCGAACTCGAGGAGTGGCGCAATGGCCAGCCGGGCGGTCTCGACAATCCGCTTGGTGCGCGCGCGCTCTACATCTTCCAGAACGGCCGCGATACGCTTTATCGGATTCACGGCACGCCGGAACCCTGGACGATCGGCACCAATGTCTCTTCGGGCTGCGTGCGTCTGATGAACCAGGACATCATGGATCTTTATTCCCGCGTTGCGACGGGCAACACGCTTATCGTGGCCTGATCGCTTTCAGCGTTTGCGCCAGACCCGCCCGTCCGGTACCAACCGGGCGGGTGTTTTTTTGGCAGGATGTCATGGGTTTTTTCGACGTTGTCGTTATCGGAGCCGGGGCGGCGGGCATGATGTGCGCGGCAACCGCCGGCCAGCGTGGCCGGTCGGTCCTCATTGTCGATCACGCCGAGGCGCCGGGCAAGAAGATCCGCATTTCGGGCGGCGGGCGGTGCAACTTCACCAACATCCACACGAGCCCGCAATCGTTCCTCTCGCAAAACCCAAAATTCGCAATTTCAGCTCTGAGGCGCTATCGCCCCGCGGACTTCATTGCGCTGGTGGAACGCTACGGCATCGCCTATCACGAAAAAACGCTCGGTCAGCTCTTTTGTGACGGGTCGGCCCAGCAGGTCATCGACATGCTGCTCGATGAAATGAAAGCCGCCGGCGTGCGGCTCGAACTGGGTGTCGGTGTCGAGGCGATCGAGCCTTCGGCCAATGGCTACGCCCTGCGGCTGCCCGACGGCCCGGTTACCTGCACATCGCTGGTCATAGCGACGGGTGGCAAGTCGATACCGAAAATGGGCGCCACCGGTTTTGCCTATCAGGTTGCGGCCCAGTTCGGTGTGCCGGTCGTCGAACCGCGCCCGGGCCTTGTGCCGCTCACCTTCGAGCCGGGCATGCTTGAGCGCCTTCGGCCACTTGCCGGGGTTTCGCTCGACGCAACGGTAAGCCACGGCAAAACCGCATTCCAAGAGGGCCTGCTGTTCACCCATCGCGGGTTGAGTGGCCCCTCGATCCTGCAAATCTCTTCCTATTGGCGCGAGGGCAATGCCGTTGCCATCGATCTGGCACCGCAGGCCGATATCGCCCAATGGCTTGTCGAGGCGCGCGCGCGCAACGGCAAGCAGTCTGTGCTCAACGCGATTGCCGAGTTGCTGCCACGCCGGGTGGCCGAACTTGTTGTGGCGCAGGCTGGCGTTTCGGGCAATCTTGCCGATCTGGGGCGCAAGGGCATGGACGCCATCGTCGCCGCGATTTCGGACTGGCGGGTCAAACCGGTCGGCACGGAAGGGTATCGCACAGCCGAAGTGACTTTGGGCGGCATCGATACCGCGGCGCTCAGTTCCACCGACATGCAGGTCAAGGCGGTGCCCGGGCTCTATTTCATCGGCGAGGCGGTCGACGTGACGGGCTGGCTCGGAGGTTACAACTTCCAATGGGCCTGGGCTTCGGGAAAGGCGAGCGGGTTGGCCGCTTAACCGGGACTGATCACGGTGTGGACCGTTCCGGCGATGTTGGCGAGCCGGAGGTGGGCGCTCGAGGGCGAAAGATAACTCGAGGCGAACACAAATCCCCCGACCCCCAGACAGATGATCGCCAGCC
This sequence comes from Pelagibacterium sp., assembly GCA_002723255.1. Lineage (GTDB taxonomy): Bacteria > Pseudomonadota > Alphaproteobacteria > Rhizobiales > Devosiaceae > Pelagibacterium > Pelagibacterium nitratireducens. Next base: position 24,089 of record PBNW01000011.1, read on the forward strand.
AACCGATGATGAACCCTCGCCGGCTATAGCCCTTGATGGGAGCCGATGATGCCGATTGGGCGGGATTACGTGCAAAGCCTGGAAAACTCATAAATCACAAATCCGGGAGCATGGATGATCGCTCCCTTTGTCGCTTGTGAATGTGCTGGGCCAATGGCGCAATAACGCCAAGACAAAGGCATTAGCGACACATTTGCGGCCGGAGTCGGTGGTGGCTGATTCAAAGGAAACGGACAGACCGCGCTTTGTGTTCCAAAGCCCGCAATTGTTGGGGATTCTCGTTGCATTGGGGAACCAAGCGGGGAAGGCGACGTTCATTTGCCATGACGGCTGGGGTGCCGATCGGGGCATGAGTTGAGCCTCGCGGTTCCAGCCTGAAAACTTGAAACAAGCGATTTCAGGAGAAAACTAATGTATCGCAAGCTTCTTGCCTCGACCGCGCTGGCTCTGGTTGTTACCGGCGGCGCCTATGCTCAGGAAATGGCCCCGGCTGATCCCGCCATGGCCCCTGCAGAACCCATGATGGAGACGCCCGCGGAACCCGAAACTCCGCAGGAGCCTCTTGTTAGCGCCGAAGAAACCGGCATCAATGCCGACGGTTGGCTGGCCACCGAAATCATCGGTGAAACCATTTATAATTCCACGGGCGACGACGCCGAAGCCATCGGCGACGTCAATGACTTCGTGCTCGACCAGAACGGCGAAATCGGTGCCGTTGTCGTCGGTGTCGGCGGTTTCCTTGGCATCGGCCAGAAGAGCGTCGCCATCAACTGGTCCGACCTTGAACTGTCCGAGGATATGGACGGCAATAACCGTCTCGTTGCCAGCATGACCCGCGAACAGCTTGAAAATGCTGCCGAATTCGACCGCCAGGAATGGCTGGCAAGTGAATCGGCTGCCGCCGCCGAAATGGATTCGATGGGTGCCGGCGATGCCATGGCTCCCGCTCCCGCCGGTGATGCGATGGCGCCCGCCGCCCCCGCTGACGACGCGATGGCAACTGAAGAAGCTGCCCCTGCCGATGACGCCATGGCAAGCGAAGAAGCTGCCCCGGCTGATGACGCGATGGCATCTGAAGAAGCTGCTCCGGCCGATGATGCCATGGCAGCTGAAGAAGCTGCCCCGGCTGATGACGCCATGGCAAGCGAAGAAGCCGCTCCCGCTGAAGACGCGATGGCAACCGAGGAAGCCCCGGCTGAAGCCGACGCTGCCGCTGCTGCCGATTTCGACAGCATGGAATCGGTCGCTACCGCCGATATTTCGGCAGATGAGTTGACCGGTACGGCGGTTTACGGTGCGGGCGATGAGGAAATCGGCTCGATCGGCGACATCCTGCTTTCGGAAGACGGCACGGTTGATGCCGTTGTCATCGACTTCGGCGGCTTCCTGGGTATTGCCACCAAGCCTGTTGCCGTTGCCTTCGACAATCTGACTTTCGTCCGCGACGAAAATGGCGGCCTGATCCTGCGCACTCCGCTTACCGCCGAGGAACTGGAAGCCGCTCCCGAGTATGACGAGGAAGCCTATCTCTCGGCTCCCGAAGACAACTCGCTGATCGTCGAGTAACCAACGCCTACCACACTTGACGGGAAAGGGCCGGCCTTACAAGCCGGCCCTTTTGCCATGTCAGCCGCCCGGGCGAGGAGCGGATGGTCGATTTTCACAACGGCACTGGTGGGCCATCCCCAAACCGCATTTCTCCCTGAAAAGGAGGGATGCCATGGCTGACAAGATCATACCTGCCTGTTTCGATGCCGGCGCCATCGCCCGTAGCCCAGCCGAAATTGCCAGGGACCCCACACTGTCCCATGCACGCAAGATCGAACTGCTTGAACCTCTCAGGGACCATCACGCCGCTCCGGCGAACAAAGGCGTGCTGCGCGGTGCCGATCTCGACAAGCTCTTCAAGCTCAATTCGCTGGCCAAGGACCACGGGTAATCCCGGCCACAAAAAAAGGCCGGTCACATTGACCGGCCTTTTTCCTGTGTGTTGCTAGGCTCAATCGTCGTCATCGCCGCCGGACGTGCCAAAATACCAGCCAAGCGCGATGGCGGCCACGGCGGGCCAGAACAACCGTCCCCGGGCTCGAGAGGCGATGCGCAGGCCGGTCGATGCCAGCGAAACAGTGGACGCCATCATCGCCGTATTGGCGGAATTGCGGCGCTTCTGTTCTTTCTTGTGTTTGTGCCGGGCGATGACGATACCCAGCGAAATGCCCGCGAGAACAAGAAAGCCCGCGCCCATAATTAGGGCGGCTTCCAACGGGCCGGTTTCCTGAGCCAGCCAGATATAGAGCGCGGCGATAAGGAAGCCGAGCCCGACCAGGCCGATCAGGCCGATGATTGCGTAAACGGCAACCGACATCCCCATCGACCGGACAGCCGATGTTGCGCGGTCGGTCACCGCCGTGAAAGGTGCGGTCAGCGCCATGGCGCCGCTCCTTAAAGAATTTTGGAAAGAACGAAACCGACGCCGGCCGCGATAAGCACTGACGAGATCGGCTTTTCGCGGATCATCGACTTGAGTTCGCCTTCCGCGGCCTCGAAACTGTCCTGGACCTGCTCCAGTGTCTCTTCGCCCTTTTGTTCCGCGGTCTTGCGGAGGCGGCGGGCTTCGGATTTGGCTCCGTCGGTGCGATATTTGACGACATCGCCCAGCGTTGCCGTGATGGCGGCGACGTCTTCGCGCAGCGCCGCGATTTCGGCATCGAGATCTTTTGCCGGATCGTCAGTGTTGGCTTTTGCTGTACGGGCTGTTGTTGCGGCTCGGGCCATGATTGGCCTCCCATGTTTGAGTTATACCCGCAACTCTAACGCCGAAACGAAAGAGAGGTTCCGGGCGCAATGCCCGAAACCCCTTAATTTTCCGCGTTTTGTGATGTGTCAGGCCGCGCTGGAGGAGGAAAGGTTCATAACCCCGACCGCCACGGCGTCGGGACCGAACTCGCCATCGCCCTCGAGCTTGAGGATGGTCGCCAGCTGCGTGCGGGCACGGCTGACACGGCTCTTGATCGTGCCGACTGCGCAATCGCAGATTTCAGCCGCTTCCTCGTAGGAAAATCCCGAGGCGCCCACCAGGATGAGCGCTTCGCGCTGATCTTCGGGGAGCTGGTTTACGGCCTTCTTGAAATCTTCCATATCGAGGCGACCGACCTGTTCGGGATGGCTCGAGAGCTTTTCGGCCATTGCCCCTTCGGGATCGGACACTTCGCGCTTGCGCTTGCGCATCTGACTATAGAATTCATTGCGCAGAATGGTGAAGAGCCAGCCCTTGAGATTGGTGCCGGGCGTGAACGAGGACCGCTTGTCCCAGGCGCGCACAAGAGTCTCCTGCACAAGATCGTCGGCCTTGTCGGCGGCACCGACAAGCGACATGGCAAAGGCACGAAGATTGGGAATTACGGCGAGCAGTTCGGCGCGGAAATCATATGTGTCTGACATGGCCGCCTCCTATTCGGACTTGGACTTGTCATCGTCTCCGAGCTTACCAAGCAGCTCAAGCAGACGATCGGGAACCGGCTCTGCGACGACGTCGTCGTAGAGTTCGCGTAGCTTGAGCCCAATGAAGGCCTGTGAATCTGCTCCCAGGCTCGGCTTTTCTTCGCCCTCACGGACCTTTTCGTCCTGATCGTCACTGGTCATGTTTCTGCTGCTGAGTTGCGTCACGTTTACCCCACAAAGCGACTTGTTGTTGGCTCCGGAAACGTCAAGAGTAAAAAAAAGTTCCATCGTTGCGGAACTTTTTGTCAAAGGTGCCGTTATCGGTCCATTGTCGCCGCCTGCGCGTAAGGCGAGGCGACTTTCCGAGGGAGCTATATTTATGAATCTTGCTGAGTTGATTGCGCCGCACATTCCTTATCTGAGGCGTTTTGCGCGGTCGTTGACCGGTAGCCAGTCGAGTGGCGACGCCTATGTTTCTGCAACGCTCGAGGCGCTTGTTGCCGACAGGTCGATCTTTCCGACCGACCTCGATCCCAAGGTGGCCCTTTACAAGGTCTTTTCCCAGCTCTGGAAGTCGGTCGATATCAATCTGGCCGAGCTGCCTCCCGCGGCACACGCATGGGAAGAGCAGGCTCGCCGCAGTTTGCGTGCGATTGCGCCGCTGCCGCGTCAGGCTTTTCTTCTCATGGCCGTCGAACGGTTTTCCAACGCCGAGGGTGCCGAAATTCTTGGCGTCAGCGACGTGGAATTCGCCGAGCTCATCGAATCCGCTTCCACGGAGATGGCCCGTCAGGTTGCAACGACCGTTCTGATTATCGAGGACGAGCCCCTGATCGCCATGGACATCGAGCAGATGGTTGAGTCGCTGGGCCATTCGGTGACCGGCGTTGCGCGGACTCACAAGGAAGCGGTCGAGCTTTTCAATCAGCGCCGGCCCGGCCTCGTTCTCGCCGATATCCAGCTTGCCGATGGCAGCTCGGGCATCGACGCGGTCAACGACATGTTGCGCTCGGCCAGCGTGCCGGTCATCTTCATCACCGCGTTCCCTGAACGTCTTCTGACCGGTGAACGGCCCGAGCCTGCCTTTCTGGTCACCAAGCCCTTCCAGCCCGACATGGTCAAGGCGCTGGTCAGTCAGGTGCTGTTCTTTTCCGAACAGATGGAACAGGCCGCATAAATCGGCGCGGCGCCGGAACAACCCGGCGCCCGGTTCGTTCTCCCACACGTTCAGAATTTTACGGGAGTACGATCATGTTCGGTTGGGCTCTGGCATTTCTCATAATTGCCATTATCGCCGGCGTTCTCGGATTTGGCGGGATCGCCGGGGCAGCATCCTCGATTGCACAGATTCTATTCTTTGTATTTCTCGTCGCAATGGTTATTGGTCTCATCTTCGGGTTGGCTCGGCGCGCACGCTAGCAGCCCCATGGTGCTGAGACGAAAAACGAGCCGCCCATCGGGGCGGTTTAAGTGGGGCTTGTGGAACACTCGGACAAACATGCGTCGCCTATGAAGGGTCAGGACAACGGAAAGTCAGGCGGGGGCACCCTCGAGAGTTCTCGCCGCTTTGCGTTTGCCATGAGGGCCCTGAGTCGAACGCCGGTCTCCCTGAGTTATCAGAACCGCGATCTGCTTTATGAATGGGCGGAAAACCTTCCCTCCGGCATAGAGCTCACCGATGTTCTGGGAAACACCGATTCCGATTTCCTGCCCCGGCTGGCCGCTGAGCGGCTCCGTGCCACCAAACTTCATGTCCTCGATACCCGTGAGCCCCAACGCTTCGAGTTGCCGGTCAATATTTCCGGTGAGGTCCGCTGGTTCGATATCTGGATCGACCCCGATCTCGATCCGGTCGGCTCGGCGATCGGGGTCTATTCCACGATCATCGATATCAGTGCCCAGAAGCGCCGCGAGGTTCAACTCAAGAACCTGCTGCGAGAGGTCAGCCATCGTTCGCGCAATCTTATGGCCATCGTGCTTTCGCTTGCGTCCCAGACCGCGCGCAGCGCCACCAGCGTTCCAGGCTTCGTTACGGCTTTCTCGGGGCGCCTGCAGGCGATTGCCCGCGCCCAGGATCTGGTGACCGATCGGGATTGGCAGGGCGCGTTGCTCAGCGATCTGATATCGCGTCAGATTGCCCTTTTTCACCGCGACAACGCGCTGCCGGTTGACCTCAAGGGCGACGACCTGGTCGTCTCGCCCAACGCGGCGCTCTATGTCGGGCTCGCCATCCACGAGTTGGCATCCAACTCTGTTCGCAACGGCCAGTTGTATCCCGGCGACGGGGCCATCAACGTGGCGTTCAGCGTCGAATCGCGGTCGGATGGCGGGCGCAATCTGATCATCAAATGGACCGAACGGCTGGGCGCCGGATCGACGGCCCACGAGATCGAGCCGCTGACCCGCAAATTTCTCGAAAGCGTCGTGCCGCTGGCGGTGGATGGAATGGGCGAGCTTGCGGTCAATGGCAGCCGCGTGGACTATGCCCTGCGCATCGACGGCAGCCACATCACCTGATCCGAGCGATCCTGAAATCCCGCCCCGAACGAGGAAAGACCGGGAAGCCTTTGGGGCTCCCGGCCTTTCTGATAGCGAAAGCGCTTGGGGGAAACGCATCCGCGTTCCCAATAAATGCCGGACGGCGATGATGGTTCCGCCATCGCACAAAAAAAGAGGATCGCCGGGCAGCAATCCTCTTTAGGGTCAGGGCTTGGCACGATGAAGGTAGGGGCGCCTCCATCGGCTGCCCCTAAAACGCGCCTGTGGCCCGCCGGTTCCGTGTCCGATGCATTTTTTGTTCAACCATGTTGGAAGCGCATGAGCGCCATGACGCTAAAGGTGCTGGAATGCGGCCAGAACTCGTGCAACACTCGTGGTCTCTGAGGGGAGGAACAGACATGAACCATGGGTTGCGATATGCCGCAAAAGCCGATCGTTTACGATGCCCCCACCCCTCAGCCACGGGCCAGCGACGCTGAAACGCTTCGCAACGAAATCCTCGAAAAGCTGACCTATGCCGTTGGCAAGGACCCGATTGTCGCGCGCCGCACGGACTGGCTGACCGCGACCATCCTGACCATACGCGACCGGATCATCGACCAGTGGATGGAGTCGACGCGCGATACCTGGCGGACATCGCAAAAGCGCGTCTACTACCTCAGCCTCGAATTTCTGATCGGGCGGCTGATGCGTGACGCCGTGTCCAATCTTGGCATGATGGAGCCGATACGCGAGGCGCTGGCCTCGTTCAATGTCGATCTGGACGAATTGATCGAGCGCGAGCCCGACGCGGCGCTCGGCAATGGCGGTCTTGGCCGTCTGGCCGCCTGTTTTCTTGAATCGATGTCGACCATAAAAGTGCCCGCCTATGGCTATGGCATCCGCTATGTCCACGGGCTTTTCCGCCAGGAAATGAGCGATGGCTGGCAGGTCGAATTGCCCGAAGACTGGCTTGCACACGGCAATCCATGGGAATTCGAGCGTCGCGAAAGCGCTTACGAGATCGGGTTCGGCGGATCGGTCGAGCCGGTCACCCAGCCCGATGGCAGCGTGCGGCAGGTCTGGCATCCGGCCGAACATCTCAATGCGGTAGCCTTCGATACACCGGTCGTGGGGTGGCGCGGCGCGCGGGTGAATACCCTGCGCCTGTGGAGCGCCCAGCCGATCGATCCGCTGCTGCTCGACCGCTTCAATTCGGGCGACCATATCGGGGCGCTGGAAGAAAGCGCCAAGGCTGTCTCGATCACCCGCGTGCTCTATCCCGCCGACTCCACGCCGGCCGGTCAGGAATTGCGGCTGCGGCAGGAGGTTTTCTTTTCCTCGGCCTCGCTGCAGGACATCGTACGCCGCCATCTCCAGCAATATGGCGATCTGGGTTCGCTGCCCGACAAGGTGGCCATCCAGCTCAACGACACCCATCCGGCGATTTCGATTGCCGAAATGATGCGTATCCTGATGGACGTGCAGGGGCTGAGCTGGAACGAAGCCTGGAAGCTGACCAAGGGCATTTTCTCCTACACCAACCACACGCTGTTGCCCGAGGCGCTCGAAACATGGCCCGTGGCGCTGCTCGAGCGGCTCTTGCCGCGCCAGATGCAGATTGCCTATGCCATCAACGCCATGGTGCTCGAGGAAGCGCGCGAAAAAGGGCTCGACGACTCCCGGATCGCGGCGATTTCCCTGATCGATGAGAATGGCGGCCGCCGGTTGCGTATGGGGCAGCTGGCGTTTGTGGGGTCCCATTCGATCAACGGGGTTTCCGCCCTGCATACCGAATTGATGAAGCAGACGGTTTTTGCCGATCTGCATAAACTCTACCCCGACCGCATCAACAACAAGACCAATGGTGTCACGCCACGCCGCTGGCTGATGCAGTGCAATCCGGCGCTGACCCGGCTGATTTCCGAGCGCATCGGCCCCGATTTCAAGGACGATATCGAACAGCTCATCAAGCTCGACGTGCATGCCGAGGACAAGTCATTCCAGGACCAGTTCGCCGCCGTCAAGCGCGGCAACAAGGAACGCCTTGCGGCGCTCATCAAGGAGCGGGCAGGGGTCACGGTCTCGCCCGATGCGCTGTTTGATATCCAGATCAAGCGTATCCATGAATACAAGCGCCAATTGCTCAACATCATGGAAGCGGTGGCGCAGTACAACATGATCCGCGCCCATCCCGAAAAGCGCTGGGTGCCGCGGGTCAAGGTCTTCGCGGGCAAGGCGGCGCCCAGTTACTGGAACGCCAAGCTCATCATCAAGCTCATCAACGACGTTGCCAAGGTCATCAACAACGACCCCGCCGTGCGTGGGCTTTTGAAGGTGGTGTTCCTGCCCAATTACAACGTGTCGCTGGCCGAAACCATCATTCCCGCCGCCGATCTGTCCGAACAGATCTCGACCGCCGGCATGGAAGCCTCGGGGACCGGGAACATGAAGTTTGCACTCAACGGGGCCTTGACCATCGGCACCATGGATGGGGCCAATGTCGAGATGCGCGAGCGGTTGGGTCCTGAAAACATCGTGATTTTCGGAATGACCTCGGACGAGGTCGATGACGTCCGGGCTCAGAACAGGCCGCCCCGCGAATTGATCGAATCCAGTCAATCGTTGCGAGAGGTCATCGAAGCGATCGGGTCGGGGGTGTTTTCGCCAGACGACCGGGCGCGCTATCGCGCCCTGATGGATGGGCTTTACGACCATGACTGGTTCATGGTGGCGCGCGATTTCGACGCCTATTGCGCCGCGCAGCGCAAGGTCGATACGTTCTGGAACGACCGCACGGTCTGGAACGCCATGGCGATCCGCAATACAGCGAGAATGGCCTGGTTTTCCTCGGATCGCACGATCCGTGAATATGCCGACGATATCTGGGGAGCGCCGCACATCTGACGATTTGACTGCGGGACGCCGGAACTTGGGGGTCCCCGGCGGGTTCATAACAAACAGACTGATGCACCGACATCAGAGGGGGAGTAGAGCACTTGGCAAAAAAGCAGTCCGGATGGCAGGCCGATCCCAAACAGATCGCCCGGGTGGTGAGTGGACAGCACGACGACCCTTTCGCGATTTTGGGCCTGCACGAGAGTGAGGGCCAATGGATCGCCCGTGCACTCGTGCCTCACGCCCAATGGGCCGAGGTGCGCACACTCGATGGCAAGCCCCTGGGAAAGCTTGAAAAACGGGACGATGCGGGCTTTTTTGAAGGTCCGGTGACCATAGACCGTTTTCAACCCGTACTGTACCATGCCGGCAATGACGGGGGCGAGTGGGATGTGATCGATCCCTATTCGTTTGGCCCGGTGCTCGGCCCGATGGACGACTATTACATCGGCGAGGGATCCCATCTGCGCCTGTTCGACAAGATGGGCGCCCACTTCATGACATTCGAGGGCGTGGAGGGCACCCATTTTGCCGTCTGGGCGCCCAATGCGCGGCGCGTTTCGGTCGTCGGCTCGTTCAACGATTGGGACGGGCGACGCTACGCCATGCGGCTGCGCAACCAGATCGGCATCTGGGAAATTTTCGTGCCTGGCGTCACGCCCGGCGCGCAATACAAATACGAGATCATCGGCAAGGAGGGCAATCTCCTGCCGCTCAAGGCCGATCCGTATGCTCAGCAATCGGAGATGCGGCCAAAAACCGCTTCGGTGGTTGCCGACCCGACGCCGTTCGCCTGGACCGACCAGGCGTATATGGAAGCGCGCAAATCGCGCGACTACCGCCACGAACCGATGAGCGTTTACGAGGTGCATCTGGGCTCCTGGCGCAAGCGGCCCGATGGCGGGTTCTTGAGCTATGAGCAGCTTGCCGAGCAATTGGTGCCCTATGCCGCCGATATGGGCTTTACCCATATCGAGTTGCTGCCGATTTCCGAGCACCCTTATGATCCGAGCTGGGGCTATCAGCCCACGGGGCTTTATGCGCCCACCGCGCGGTTCGGGGATCCGGCCGGGTTTGCCCGGTTTGTCGATGCGGCGCACAATGCGGGGCTGGGGATCATTCTCGATTGGGTGCCCGCCCATTTCCCGACCGACGAGCACGGGCTGGCCAAGTTCGATGGCACCGCGCTCTACGAGCACGCCGATCCGCGTCAGGGCTATCACCCGGACTGGAACACGGCGATCTACAATTTCGGGCGCAAGGAAGTCTCGAGCTTTCTCACCAACAATGCGCTCTACTGGCTGGAAAGGTTCCACATCGACGGGCTGCGGGTCGATGCGGTGGCCTCCATGCTCTATCTCGATTATTCGCGCCAGCCGGGCCAGTGGGTGCCCAACAGTCAGGGCGGCAACGAGAATATCGAAGCGATCGCCTTTCTCCAGCGCGTCAACGCCGAAACCTACGGCCACCACCCCGGCACCTTCACCGTGGCCGAGGAATCGACGAGCTGGCCGGGGGTGACCGCGCCGACCTATGCCAAGGGTCTGGGGTTCGGGTTCAAGTGGAATATGGGCTTCATGAACGACACGCTGCGCTACATGCAGCGCGAGCCGATCCACCGCCGCTTCCACCACCACGACCTGACCTTCGGGCTGCTCTACGCCTTTTCGGAAAATTTCACGCTGCCGCTGAGCCATGACGAAGTGGTGCATGGCAAGGGGTCGCTGCTCTCCAAGATGCCGGGCGACGACTGGCAGAAGTTTGCCAACCTTCGCGCCTATTATGCCTTCATGTGGGGTTATCCGGGCAAGAAGCTGTTGTTCATGGGCCAGGAATTTGCCCAGCGCGAAGAGTGGAGCGAGGCCCATGCGCTCGATTGGTGGCTGCTCGATGCGCCATCTCACGAAGGCATAAGGCGGCTGATTTCCGACCTCAATACCGTCTATCGCGAACTACCCGCGCTGCATGGACGCGATTGCGAGCCCGAAGGGTTCGAGTGGATCATTGCCAACGATCAGGCCAATTCGGTGCTGGCCTGGGTGCGCAAAGCTCCCGATGCGGCGCCTGTGGTGGTCATCACCAACCTGACCCCCGTGCCGCGCGAAAAATACCGCCTGCCCATGCCTGCCGCCGGGCGGTGGGTCGAGCGCATCAATACCGACGCGGGCTGGTATGCGGGGTCCAACACGGGCAATCAGGGTGTGGTCAGCGCAACCAAAGGCAATGAATTCGGTTATCCGGCAACGGCAGAGATCGTTCTGCCGCCGCTGTCGACCCTCATCCTGCAATTTGAGCCGGGATAGGCAAAAAAAGGAAAACGCCACCGGAGAGGGACCAGCCGGAGGTGCAACAAAGGAGAGGATCATGGTCGACAAGAAGAACCCGGCGCCCCTTGCCCGTGATGCCATGGCCTATGTGCTGGCGGGTGGGCGCGGTACGCGGCTCATGGAACTGACCGACCGGCGCGCCAAGCCGGCGGTCTATTTCGGGGGGAAGTCGCGCATCATCGATTTTGCGCTGTCCAATGCCATCAATTCGGGCATCCGCCGCATTTCGGTGGCCACGCAATATCAGGCGCACAGCCTGATCCGGCACCTGCAACGCGGCTGGAACTTTTTGCGCACCGAACGCAACGAGAGCTTCGACATCCTGCCGGCCAGCCAGCGGGTGGCCGAGGACATGTGGTATGCGGGAACGGCCGACGCGGTCTATCAGAACATCGACATCATCGACGACTACAACACCAAATACATCGTTATCCTGGCCGGCGACCACGTCTACAAGATGGATTACGAGCTCATGCTGCGCCAGCACGTGGACACGGGGGCGGATGTGACCGTGGGGTGTCTCGAAGTGCCCTCGCGGGAAGCTTCGGCCTTCGGGGTGATGCATGTGGACGGGCGCGACCGGATCGTCGAGTTCATGGAAAAGCCCAAGGATCCGCCCTCGATCCCCGACAAGCCCGGTGTCTCGCTCGCCTCGATGGGCATTTACGTGTTCGAGACCAAATTCCTGATGGACCAGTTGCGCCGCGACGCGGCAACCGAGGGGTCCAGTCGCGATTTCGGCAAGGACATCATCCCCCATATCGTTGCCAATGGCACCGCCTGGGCGCACCGGTTTCCGCGCTCCTGCGTGCGCTCGGAACACGAACAGGTATCCTACTGGAAGGATGTGGGGACGATCGATGCTTATTGGGAAGCCAATATCGATCTCACCGATATCACCCCCCAGCTCGATCTCTACGACCGGGAATGGCCGATTTGGACGCACGCGGAAATCACCCCGCCGGCCAAGTTCGTCCACGATATCGACGGGCGGCGCGGGCAGGCCATTTCCTCGCTCGTTTCGGGCGATTGTATCGTTTCGGGCGCGCAGTTGCGGCGCACGCTGCTGGCGACGGGCGCGCGGGTCAATTCCTATTCCGAGCTCAACGAAGCTGTTGTCCTGCCCCAATGCACCATCGGGCGCGGTGTGCGCCTCAACAAGGTGGTGGTCGATGCGCGGGTGGAAATTCCCGAAGGGCTCGTGGTCGGCGAAGACCCCGAGTTCGACGCGAAATGGTTCCGCCGCACCGAAAGCGGTGTCACCCTGATTACCCAGCCCATGATCAACAGACTCGTTGCCTCGAAATGATGGACGTCCTTTCGGTCACTTCCGAAATCTACCCGCTGGTCAAGACCGGGGGACTGGCCGATGTGGCCGGGGCGCTGCCGGCGGCGCTGGCCGAGCACGATATTGCCATGCGCACGCTTGTGCCCGGCTATCCGCAGGTCAAGGCGGCCCTCAAGCGGGGGCGTACGGTTGCAACGTTTGACGATCTGTTCGGAGGGCCTGCCGAATTGATCGCGGCGCGGGTGGCCGGGCTCGATCTGATCGTGCTCGATGCCAAACATCTGTTTGACCGACCGGGCGGGATCTATGTCGATCAGACCGGCGCCGACTGGCCCGACAACTGGCAGCGGTATGCGGCGCTGTCCTGGGTGGCGGCGGAGTTGGCCAAGGGACTGGTGGAGGGTTACCGTCCGGCCATCATCCACGCCCATGACTGGCAGGCCGCCATGGCTGCGGACTATGTGGCGTTTGGCGGGGATACACAAACGCGGGTGATCCTTACCATCCACAATATCGCCTTTCAGGGCCAGTTCGGCGCCGACATCTTTCCCCATCTGCGATTGCCCGCCCAGGCCTTCGATATGTCGGGGGTCGAATATTATGGCGGGGTGGGGTTCTTGAAGGGCGGGCTGCGCTGTGCCCATGCCATAACCACCGTCAGCCCCACCTATGCGCGCGAAATCCGCACGCCCGAATATGGCATGGGGCTCGAGGGCCTGCTCAACGAGCGCGGGCACGATCTTTACGGCATCCTCAACGGTATCGACGCAACGGCCTGGAACCCCCAGACCGACCCCGAACTGGCTGCCCATTACGGTGCGGCCAACACCAAGGCGCGGACCACCAACCGCGCGGCGCTGGCCGAACGGTTCGGGATTGAAGCGGACACGGGGCCGCTGTTCGGACTGGTCTCGCGGCTGACCTGGCAGAAGGGCATCGACATCGTTGCGGAAAATGTCGACTGGCTGGTCTCGTTGGGCGGCTCGCTTGCGGTGCTCGGGTCGGGCGACATCCAGCTCGAGGCGGCCATGAGCGATGCGGCGGAGCGCCACCCGGGGAGGGTGGGGTTCGTGCGCGGCTATGACGAGGCGCTGTCCCACCTCATGCAGGGGGGCGCCGATGTGCTCATGGTGCCCTCGCGGTTCGAGCCGTGCGGGCTGACCCAGCTTTATGGTCTGCGCTATGGCGCGGTGCCGCTGGTCAGCCGTGTGGGTGGGCTGGCCGATACGGTGATCGACGCCAATGAGGCGGCGGTGGAAGCCGGGGTTGCAACAGGCGTCCAGTTCTCCCCGGTCGATGGGCCGGCGCTGGGCGAAGCGATTTCGCGCACCGTCTCGCTCTATCAACGTCCCGACATCTGGTCGCGCATGCAACGCAAGGGCATGAAGACCGATGTTTCCTGGACCAACAGCGCCGGCAAATATGCCGGGCTCTATCAGAAGATTTTGGGGGAAGCCCAGTGAGCATCCGGACTGTCGCCACAACGCCATTTTCCGATCAGAAGCCGGGAACGTCGGGACTGCGCAAGCGGGTCACGCATTTCCAGCAGCCCAATTACGTGGAAAATTTCATCCAGTCGCTGTTCGACAGCCTGCCGGGCCGCCAGGGCCAGACACTGGTGATCGGGGGCGACGGCCGCTATTTCAACGACAGTGTCATCCAGATTGCCATCCGCATGGCGGCGGCCAACGGGTTCGGCAAGGTGATGGTCGGCCAGGGGGGCATCTTGTCAACCCCGGCGGCCTCCCACATCATCCGCCATTACGGGGCGTTTGGCGGAATCGTTCTGTCGGCCAGCCACAATCCGGGCGGCCCGGATGGCGATTTCGGCATAAAGTACAATGCGTCCAATGGCGGCCCGGCGGCTGAAAAGATCACCGATGCGGTCTTTGCGCGGTCCATGGAGATCACCCAGTACAAGAGCGTCGACACGCCCGATGTCGATCTGGGCCAGATCGGGGTGCACGATGTGGCGGGCATGAGCGTGGAGGTCATCGATCCGGTGGCCGACTATGCGGCCCTGATGGAAACCCTGTTCGATTTCGACGCCATCGCGGCGATGTTTGCGCAAGGGTTCACCATGCGGTTCGACGCCATGCACGCGGTGACCGGCCCGTATGCCAGGGCGATCATCGAAGGACGCCTTGGTGCTCCCGAAGGCACCGTGGTCAATGGAAACCCGCTGCCCGATTTCGGCGGCGGGCATCCCGATCCCAATCTGGTTCATGCCAAAGACCTCTACGATCTGATGATGAGCCCGGACGCACCCGATTTCGGCGCGGCGTCGGATGGTGATGGGGATCGCAACCTGATCATCGGGAAAAACCGGTTCGTCACCCCCTCGGATTCGCTGGCGCTGCTGGCCGCCAACGCCCATCTGGCGCCCGGTTATGCCAAGGGGCTGGCCGGGATCGCCCGCTCGATGCCGACCAGCGCGGCGGCGGATCGGGTGGCCCAGCGGCTGGGGATCGCGCTCTACGAGACGCCCACGGGCTGGAAGTTCTTCGGCAATCTGCTGGATTCGGGGCAGGTCACGATCTGTGGCGAGGAAAGCGCGGGGACCGGATCGGACCATGTGCGCGAAAAGGACGGGCTGTGGGCCGTCCTGCTGTGGCTCAACATTTTGGCGGCGCGCAAGCAGAGCGTCGATGAAATCGTTCGCGAGCATTGGGCCACATACGGGCGCAATTATTATTCGCGGCACGATTACGAAGAGGTCGATGCCGATGACGCCAGGGCGTTGATGACCGATCTGCGCACCAAGCTTCCGGGCCTGCTCGCCAACGGGCTGGACGGGCGCAAGGTGATCCTTGCCGATGATTTTTCCTACAACGATCCGGTGGATGGCTCGACCGCCACGGGGCAGGGGTTGCGCATCGGGTTCGATGACGGTTCGCGCATGGTGTTCCGGCTCTCGGGAACCGGAACGGTCGGCGCGACTTTACGGGTTTACATCGAGCGGTTCGAGCCCGGCGACGGCATGCATGACAGGGATACCCAGGAGGCACTTGCCGACCTGATCGCACTGGCCGATGCTGTCGCCGAGATCAAGGCCCGGACCGGCCGCGATGCTCCAACGGTCATAACCTGACGGAAAGTCCCTCAATGTCATCAGACAAGCAGCCTGCTTCACCCGCCCCTCTCGGTGCGACGGTGACCGATACCGGTGTGGATTTCGGGGTTTATTCGGAGACCGCCGAAGCGATCTGGGTGTGCCTGTTCGACGATCAGGACGAGGAGACCGACCGGGTCGAGATGAGCCGGGGCGATGGCAATCGCTGGTCGGTTCATATCGATGGGATCGGGGCAAACGCCAGCTACGGCCTGCGGGCCGATGGAAAATACGATCCGGCGCAGGGCTATTATTTCGATCCCAACAAGCTCTTGGTCGACCCTTACGCACGGCGCATCGACAGGACGTTCGTGCGCAGCCCGAAACTGCGGCTGGCGCGTGATGAATCGGTCGATACCGCGCCCCTGGTGCCCAAGGCGCTGGTGCAGGGGCCGGTTGTCGAAACCGATTTCGAGCCGGATCCCGCACGGCCCAATTTCATTTACGAACTCAACGTTCGCCCCTTCACCATGCGCCATCCTTCGGTGCAGGGACCGCTGCGGGGAACGCTGGCGGGGATGACGACGGACTATGTCATCGACCATCTCAAGCATCTCGGCGTCGATGTTGTCGAGTTGATGCCGATTGCCGGGTGGATCGATGACGGGCATCTGCCCTCGCTGGGCCTGACCAACGTGTGGGGCTACAACCCCATCACCTATTTCGCCACCGATCCGCGGATCATTCCGCGCGGGCCGCAATCGCTGCGCCATATGGTCGAGACCTATCGCGAGGCGGGGATCCGGGTGGTGCTCGATGTGGTCTACAACCACACCGGCGAAGGGGATTCCCAGGGGCCGGTCATTTCGATGAAGGGGCTCGATGCGCTGACCTATTACCGCCATGTGGAGGCGGATGGCGCAATGGCACTGGTCAATGATGCGGGCACCGGCAACACGCTGCGCTGCGATCATCCGGCGGTGCAGGATCTGGTGATCGACAGTTTGCGCTATTGGGTGACCGAATTCGGGATCGCCGGCTTCCGGTTCGATCTGGCGACGGTTCTGGGGCGCTCGCTGGACGGGTTCTCGCGCGATGCCGAACTGCTCGAGCGCATCAGGACCGACGACATCCTCAAAGACTGCTTGTTGATCGCCGAGCCGTGGGATCCGGGGCCGGGCGGCTATCACGTCGGCCAGTTCGGCGAACCGTTCATTGAATGGAACGACCAGTACCGCGACACGGTGCGGAAATTCTGGCGCGGCGAGGACCATATGATCGGAGCGCTCGCCGGCAAGGTCGCCGGATCGGCCGACCAGTTCAACCATGACGGGCGCAAGCCTTCGGCCAGCGTCAATTTCCTTGCCGCCCATGACGGGTTCACGCTTGGCGATCTGGTTTCGTATGAAAACAAGCACAATGACGCCAATGGCGAGGACAACCGCGACGGGCACAACGCCAACTACTCATGGAACAACGGCGCCGAGGGCGAGACCGATGACGAGGCGATAAATACCGCCCGCCGCAATGACGTAAGGGCTCTGCTGGCCACGCTTTTCGTCTCCCATGGCTCACTCATGCTAACGGCCGGCGACGAGTTCGGCCGCACCCAGGGCGGCAACAACAACGCCTACGCACAGGACAACGAGATCACCTGGCTGGACTGGGAAAATGCCGATGGAGACCTTGTCAACTTCGTTGCCAGCCTGTCCGAAATGCGTCGCAACCATCCGGCCTTCAGGAGCGACAAATTCCTGACCGGCGAAAAAACCGACGGGTTCAAGGATGTCATGTGGGTTCGCCCCGACGGTGCTGAAATGACTGACAAGGATTGGAACCGCGCCGATTCCGGGGTCCTGGGCATGTTCCTCCACGAAGAGGGCGAGGTCCTTCTCGTCTGGTTCAACAGGCTGCGCGAGGAAATCGAGGTCGCTCTGCCACCCGAGCAGGGGCTCCGTTTCGAAGTGGCGCTGGTCTCGGCCATCGATACCCGGATTACGATCGAGAATGCCAGTCTCAAACTGCCGCCGCGCAGCGTGGTCATTCTGGCGCACACCAACGGGCAATCGTGATCACCTCATTCAGTGTTTCCCCGGCCGATTGCCGGCGCCGATCGTGATGGAACAATAAACCCGGCGCGGGGTTGTGAATGGGCGACGAGTTCCACGATTCACCCCCGCGTCTCCGACGCACTTACGATCTTTCTCAATAGAGCTTGTCATCAACAGCCAGGACGCGATTGCCCGAACGGCGATCGCGCAAACGGCGTTTAAACAATTTAACTCATTGAAAAATATAATAAAAATCGGAAACTTTAGTTGAGCGGCCTCCGTTACTTCTCCCGATCGCTACAGACGGTCATGGAGAGCCGGCCAAATGGCTGTGCTCTTTTTGAAAAAGGAGACTGAACAATGAATGCTCTTGCCAAGACCCTTCTCGCCGGTGTTGCCGGTGCGGCCCTTCTGACGTCGGCTGCCGTTGCGCAGAATTCGGAGTCCGATGACTCCAACACCTCGATCCTCGACGGCGTGACCGATACCGTCGATTCCACCGTCGACAGCACGGTTGATGCCGTGGACGATGTCACGGGCAATGTGACCAATGATCTGGGTGTGTCCGATACGGTCGACGATGTATCCGGTTCGGTGACCGGCGGCGATGTCGATGCAGTCGATGACGTAACCGGTGGCGATGTGACCGGTGGTGACACCTCGGTTGGCAGCATCGGGACGTTCTCGGATCTGTTGAACGCGATCTCCGCGGGCAATGGCGATGTTTCCGATGTTTCCGATGTCAGCGAAGTCTCGTTCGTCGATGTCGGCGAGGCGTTCAACGATTTCGACCTCACCGCGCTTAACGACGCCCTTTCGGGCAACGACACCAACATCTCCGATCTCCAGAACGAGATCAGCGGAAATTCGGCTCTGTCGGATGCGCTGTCGAACAACGACATCGATGTGTCAGATGTCGTCGCTCTCGAGAACCACAATGATGGCTCTTTGACCATCTACACCTACCAGCAGGACTGATACCTGCCGTTAGGGCCAGTCGGGGCGCAGCGTTTCGGCGCGGCGCCCCTTTTTCTTTTCCGGGGAGTCAAAGATGGAACGAACCATTGTCCTGGCCGTCGCTGTGCTGATCTTCACCGCTCCGGCCTTCGGGCAGAGGATCGAGTTGGACGGCGGCAATTCAGGGTCGACCGGCTCGGGATTGCTCGGCATCGAAACCGAGCGCAACATTGATGGCGGCCTTACGATCGAGGTGGGCCCCGACGGCGTCGGGATCGAGGCAGACGGTGAGGCGACACTGGGGCCGGACGACAGCGCACCCACCATTGGCGGTGGTGTGTCGCTCGGTTCGGATGGTCAGACACAAGAAGCCGTCGAGAAAGCCGCGGTGAAGGACGAGGTTGCCGCTACGCCCGGCGCTGCGGTGTTGCCTGAAGCCGATGCCAATGGCGAAAACTGCACCGATAGCGCAGCCTTTGCAGCACAGCTGAAGGCCTTTTTGGAGGAGGAGTCCAGCGAAACGCTGGCCTATATTCAAAGGGTCGATGTCAATGTCTGCGGCTATGACGGTTCGGACGCGCTGCTGGCCCGCCTCAACACGATAGAAGGGGTGTGGGACGGGCTCGATCACATGGAAATCGAGCCCGAAAGCATCGTTTCGGCCCGCTGGACGGACGATCAGGGGCTTGTGGTCTATATCGAAACGCCTGAAGTCGCCGACTGATCTTTCAGGCCGATTACATTGCCAGTGCCTTTTCGGCCGGCAGATAATCATAGCCGAGGACTTCGGCCACGGGCTCGCATGTTATGGCGCCATGGGCCACATTCAGCCCATTGCGCAAATGGCCATCCTCGGCCAGCGCTCTTTTCCAGCCCTTGTTGGCCAGCGCCAGAGCGAAGGGCAGGGTGACGTTGTTGAGCGCGTAGGTCGATGTGCGGGCGACCCCGCCGGGCATGTTGGCCACGCAATAGTGGACGATGTCGTCGACCACATAGGTCGGGGCGGCGTGGGTTGTGGGCTTTGAGGTCTCAAAACACCCGCCCTGATCGATGGCCACATCGACCAGCACCGCGCCGGGCTGCATGGTGGCCAGCATGTCGCGTGTCACCAGTTTCGGCGCCGCGGCGCCGGGCACCAGCACGGCCCCGATCACCAGATCGGCCTCGCCAATGGCGGTGGCGACCGCGGCGCGGTTGGAATAGAGCACGCGGGCCGAGGCGCCGAAATGGTTGGACAGCCGCTCGAGCGCTGCGGGGCTCTTGTCCAAAACTGTCACGTCGGCGTGCATGCCGACGGCCATCTGCGCCGCATGAAAGCCCACGACGCCGCCGCCGAGCACGGCCACCTTGGCTGGATGGACGCCGGGCACGCCGCCCAAAAGAACGCCGCGTCCGCCATGGGATTTTTCCAGCGCCGTTGCGCCGGCCTGAATGGACATGCGGCCGGCCACCTGGCTCATGGGCCGAAGCAGTGGCAGCCCGCCGGTCGGGTCTGTCACCGTTTCATAGGCGATGCAGATGGCGCCCGACTTCACCAGATCGGCGGTCTGTTCAGGGTCGGGGGCAAGGTGGAGATAGGTGAAAAGGATCTGGCCGTCCGAGAGCATGGCGCGCTCTGCGGCCTGTGGCTCCTTGACCTTGACGATCATTTCGCTTTTGGCAAAGACCGCGCCCGCATCGGGGGCGATTTTGGCGCCGGCGGCCTCATAGGCGGCGTCGGCCGCGCCGATCCCGGCGCCGGCACCGGTTTCGATCAGGATGTCATGGCCTGCAGCGACAAGTTCGGCAGCGCTTTCAGGGGTCAGGCCGACCCGATATTCATGGTTCTTGATTTCTCTCGGCACGCCGATACGCATGTCGATCTCCCTCTCCTTGTGAAGACAACAGTGTAACGCGGCTAAAGCACAGTGACATTGCAGATTGACCTGCAATTCTTTAAACGGGCGGGATGCTGTTGCGCCATGTAGGGGAAACGCGTGATGAAATTGCCCATCGATGAGATCGATCGCAAGATCCTGCGCGCCATCCAGAAGGATTCAGCGCTGTCGATGAGCGAACTCGGCGACCGGATCGGGCTTTCCGCATCGGCCTGTCATCGACGCCTCAAGGCGCTTGAGGAGCGTGGATTTATCGCCGGCTATCGCGCCGTCCTGAACCGGGGAAAGCTCGGGCTTTCGATGCAGTTTTTCATCGAGTTGTCGCTCACCAGCCAGTCGGAAAAGACTTTCGAAGCGTTCGAAAAGGCGGTGAGCGACATTCCCGAAATCCTCGAATGCCATCTGATGGCCGGCCAGTCCGACTACATCCTGCGCGTGGTCTGCGAGGATGCCGCCGCCTTCGAGCGATTGCACCGCGATCTCGTGGCCCGACTGCCCGGGGTTGCGCGGATTCATTCGAATTTGAGCATCAGGGAAGTCAAGGCGCCGGCCGGGCTTCCGCTTTGATCGCCCTGTTGCATACGGAATGTGCCAGAGCCGGGTGCAGGGCGCACATTGAATAGGCAATAGCGGCCGATGGCTGCGAAATCGGCATTT
This sequence comes from Pelagibacterium sp., assembly GCA_002723255.1. Lineage (GTDB taxonomy): Bacteria > Pseudomonadota > Alphaproteobacteria > Rhizobiales > Devosiaceae > Pelagibacterium > Pelagibacterium nitratireducens. The sequence goes on from PBNW01000011.1 coordinate 45,115, forward strand.
TTTACTTTACAGTCAAAAATCGCCGCGCTTGTATCAACCCCGGCAAAACCAAGGGGTAATATCATCATGCTTGATCGCAGACTGTTCACGCTGGCTGCAGGGTCGCTCGTTCTGGGCGCAGGCCTTGCCGTGCCGGCCATGGGCCAGGACCTGACGCCGGTCCGCTTTACGCTCGACTGGCGCATCGAAGGTCCCGCCGCCGGCTTTATGCTGGCCCGCGACAATGGCTATTTCGAAGAAGAAGGGCTCGATGTGACCTTCGATGTCGGCAATGGCTCGGTCGAAGTCATCCCGCGCGTCGCAACGGGTGCCTATGACATGGGCTTTGGCGATATCAATTCGCTCATCAAGTTCCTCGACGAGGACGCCAGCCAGCCGATCAAGGCGGTTATGATGGTCTATGAAACCCCGACCTTCTCGGTCGTGGGGCGCTCTTCGCTCGGCATCACCGAAGATCCTGCATCGCTCGAAGGCAAGACGCTGGGCGCACCGCCGCCCGATGGGGCGTTCGCCCAGTGGCCGGCCTTCGTTGAGGCCTCGGGGATCGACACGTCCGATATCACCATCGAATCCATCGGCTTCCCGGTGCGTGAGCCGATGCTGGCGCAGGGTGACGTCGATGCGGTGTTCGGGTTCGCTTTCTCGGTGATCCTCAATCTCAAGGCGCAAGGGGTGTCCGACGAGGACATCGTTCCGATCATGATGGCCGATCACGGGCTCGAGCTGTACGGCAACGCCATTCTGGTCAACACCGATTTCGCCGCCGAAAATCCCGAAGTGGTCGAAGCCATGCTGCGCGCCCTGGCCAAGGGCTTTGCCGATGCGGTGGCCGATCCGGCAGCGGGCGCTGCGGCGGTGGTTGCGGCCAATGACATTCTCGACATCGATATCGAGACCGAGCGGCTGGAAATGGCCAATGAGATGAACATCAATACGCCCTACGTTCAGGAGAACGGGTTCGGCGGCGTGGATATGGACCGTCTTGATGCGTCAATCGAACAGCTCGGCACTTCGATCGGCATCTCGTCCGACATCTCGGCAGCGGACGTCTTCGACGACAGCTTCCTGCCGCCCGCCGAAGAGCGCATGTTCGACTGATCACGCTTTGGCCGGGCTTGTTGTGAGCCCGGCCAGCAGAGGGGGCAGACCATGAGCAAACCGCTCGTTGAAATCGAAAATGTCGACATGCGCTATGGCGGGCCGGAGGGCACGCTGGCCGTCTCGGGGCTCGACATGAGCGTCGCCAAGGGCGAGTTCGCGGCCGTGGTCGGGCCGTCGGGGTGCGGGAAATCGACACTGATGAAGCTGGTCACGGGCCTGCATATCCCGCAGACCGGAGTGGTGACGGTGGCGGGCAGCTACGTCACCAAGCCGGTCTCCATTGTCGGCATGGCGTTCCAGAACCCAACGATGCTGCCCTGGCGCACCACGCTCGATAACATTCTGCTGCCCCTCGAGATCGTCGAAAAGCACCGCCATCGCCTGCGCCGGCACAAGGCCGAATATGTCGCCAAGGCCGAGGCGCTGCTCGAAACGGTGGGGCTGAAAGGCTTCGGTTCGAAATTTCCCTGGCAGCTTTCGGGCGGCATGCAGCAGCGGGCCAATCTGTGCCGTGCGCTGATCCATGAACCCGATTTGTTGATGCTGGACGAGCCGTTCGGTGCGCTTGACGCGTTCACCCGCGAGGAACTCTGGCAGGTGATCCGCGATTTGCACGCCGCGCAGGGCGTCACCATTGTCCTTGTCACCCACGATTTGCGCGAAGCGGCGTTTCTGGCCGATACCATCCATGTGATGAGTGCGCGCCCGGGGCGGGTGGTCAACGTGCACACCGTGCCGTTCCCCCGCCCGCGCGAACTGGACGTGATGTACGAACCGGGCTTCAACGACATGGTCCATGCGCTGCGGGCCGAAATCGCCGAAGCGAGGGCCGTGGCATGACCGATACACCCGCACCCGCCGTCACCGTCAGCAAGCCGATCGCCAAAAAGCCGTTCAACTGGCTGCCCTGGATGCCGTGGATCTATACGGTCGCCCTGTTTGTCATCTGGGAAATCGGTGTGCGGCTTTCAGGGTTGCCTCATACCGTGTTCCCGGCGCCGACGCGGATTTTCGAGGCGATTGTCCAGTATTGGCCAGCCATCCAGCGCCATTCGATCCAGACGCTCTATACCACAACGCTGGGCTTCATCCTTGCTGTGGTCGGCGGGCTGGCGCTGGGGCTCTTGATCGGCTGGTCGCGGACCATCTATGCCGGGCTCTACCCGATCATGGTGGGATTCAACGCCATTCCCAAGGTGGCGCTGGTGCCCATTCTGGTCATCTGGTTCGGCATCGGCACCGTGCCGGCCGTTTTGACGGCCTTCCTCATCGCCTTTTTCCCCATCGTCGTGAACGTTGCGACGGGGCTCGCCACCATCGAGCCGGAAACCGAGGACGTGCTGCGCGCGCTGGGCGCCAAAAAGATGGACATCATGCTCAAGGTCGGCATCCCGCGCTCGATGCCCTATTTCTTCGGCTCGCTCAAAGTGGCGATCACGCTGGCCTTTGTGGGTTCGGTGATTTCCGAAACCGTTGCAGCCAATTCCGGGCTTGGGTTCATGATGAGTTCGGCCCAATCCCAGTTCAACGTGCCGCTGGTCTTTGCCGGGCTGGTCATGCTGGCTGTCGAGGGCATCATCATGTACGCGCTGATGGCGTGGATCGAAAAGCGCACGACGGGATGGGCCCACCGGTCGACCACAATGGCGGGGGGAGGGCTATCGCGGCATCTCGATAATCACGTCCCCCGCCTTGGTCTCCTTCTCGACGTAGCGGTGCGCCTCGGCGATGGCCTCGAGCGGCATGACGCGGTCGATGACGCCGCGAAGTTTGCCCTCTGCCACCATCTCGCTCAGCACAAGCATGTCCTTTGCCTTGTCGGGCAGGGGCCGCAGGCCCGTGGTTGCCAGCTTGCCGCGTCTGCCCTGTGCGTCCTTGCCGCGTATCATGGCCCACAGGATGGCAAATGACGGCGTGGTCGTGAGATAGATGCCGTGCGGTTTCAGGGCCTTCTTGCATGCCAAATAGCTGCTTTTGCCCACCACATCGAAGATCACGTCATAGGCGGCGCTGACGCTGGTGAAATCGGATGTGTGACGGTCGATGATTGTATCGGCGCCGAGGCTCGAGACCAGATCGGCGTTGCGTGCGCTGCACACGGCGGTGATCCGCGCACCCATATGGCGGGCCAGTTGCACGGCCACGGTGCCGATGCTGCTCGCCGCCCCATTGATCAGGATCGATTGGCCCGGCTGCAGCTTTGCCTCGTCGCGCAGAAACGGCATGGCGGTCAAAAAGCTGTAGGTGAGGCCCGCCGCCTCGCCGAAATCGAGCGCGTCAGGCATCAACGCAAGAGGGGCGTCTTCGGACAGCGCCACATATTGGGCCATGGCGGAGGGCAGCGGATCGGTTGTGCCGAACACGCGATCTCCGGGTGCAAACCGGGTGACGTTTTCGCCCACCGCCGCAATTTCGCCGGCCACGGCGCCGCCCGGAATGGGCGCCTTAGGGCGCAGCAAGCCCGCGAAAAACCGCACGATAAATGGGTCGGCGGCCCGAAAGGCGCAATCGGGCAGGGTGACTGTCGAGGCGCGCATGCGGATCAGGACGTCATGGGGGCCCATCACCGGCATTGCGGTTTCGCGCACGGTGATGACTTCGGGCGGGCCGTAGCGCTCGATCCAGGCGGCTTTCATTGTTGCTGCGGGTACAGGCTGGGTCACTTTGTATCCTCGTCATATTGAAACGCTTCTTCAAGCGGCACGCCAAAGGCACGCGCGATGCGAAAGGCGACTTCGAGAGAGGGCGAATAACGCCCCTGTTCGATGGCCACCACGGTCTGGCGGGTCACGCCGACTTTTTCGGCCAGCGCGGCCTGGGTCATCTCCCCGGCGTGGAAACGCAGGGTGCGGATGGTGTTGGAGATTTTTGGTTTTCCCTTGCCCACCCGGTTTATCCGATCCGGTAGTAAACGAGCTGGGATGCGGCGAAAACGCCGCCGGCCAGCATGGAAATACCAAACAGCACATGGGGCACCAACACTGTGTCCAGGCCGAGCGCCAGCGCGGCGATGACACCGGCGGTCGCCACCGAGAGCACCGTATAGCCATTGCGCATGGAGCGGGAATTGACCGCCAGATCGCGCTCGTCCCCGGCTTCGTCGACCAGCTCTTCGCGCTGGACGATGCTGACCACGATGGTGACCACGATAGAGGCCACGACGTTGAAGACGATCACGTAAAGAATGGCCCAGAGCATCTGCCAGGCACCTGCGGAGGCATCGGCCGGTGGTCCCTCACTTGCCAGTCCCCAGCCCACCCATGCCGAGATGACAAGGGCACTCGTCACCATGATCAGTGCATTCCATTGCTTGTAGCTCATCGCGTTTCCCCGCGTTTCGATGTGTGCGGACACCGATAGGACCGGATTTTGTTTGAGTCAAGTTTTTTTGACACAAAGTCGGAAAAATACGATTTCAGGTCATCTTTATCAGACCTCGACACATCGATGATTGCCTGGAAGCCGCGCTCGGCGTCCGGCGCATTTGGGACTGACGGCAGGGATGAAATTGGGCATGGTTGTCGGACGCTCGCCCGGTGGGTCGTCTTTAAGACAGAGCCAGGGAGAATTGCGATGACCATTACGATTACAGCTTTTGAGAGCTCACCCGATCGCGGACGGGGGCTTGCGCGCGACATGCGGGTGCGCTGGGCGTTGGAGGAAGTGGGGCGGCCCTATGCGGTAGAACTCGTTTCGTTCAAGGCGATGAAAGAGCCGGCCTATCTGGCGCTGCAGCCTTTCGGGCAGATACCGGTCTATCGCGAAGGCGATCTGACCCTGTTTGAAACCGGAGCCATCGTCTTTCACCTTGCCCGGCACAACAAAGGGCTGTTGCCGGACGAACCCAACGCCCGCGCGCGTGCCATCACCTGGATGTTTGCCGCGCTCAATACGGTGGAGCCGCCGATCATCGAACGCGAGCAATCCCATTATACAGTGGGCGAAAAGCCGTGGTTTCCCGAGTTGCTGGCGGTCCTGGATGAGCGCGCCCGTGCCCGGCTGCGACAGCTTTCAGATCATCTGGGCAATGCGGACTGGCTCGATGGCGATTTCAGCGCCGCCGACCTGCTCATGGTGCTGGTGCTGCGCCGCATCGAGGGGGATGGGATCCTGGAGAAATTTCCCAATCTTTGCGCCTATGTCGCGCGCGGAGAGGCGCGGCCGGCCTACCAACGTGCGTATGCGGCCCAGCGTCAGGTGTTTGTGGACAGGACTAGCGCTCGCCAATCATGATCGAGGCGCCAAACACGCCAAGCGCCAACAGCCCGAAGCCGAAGATCATGACGATGTTGGGATTGTGAACCCAGCCCATGGGCGCAAAACGCCCCAGCCAGACCGGATGATAGATCGCCACGCCGAAACCGGACCAGCCCCCGGCAAACACCGAATAGAACCGCTCGCGCCATTTCGCCTTGGGCAGCAGCCCCTTTATGGCGGCGACAAGGATCATCAGGCCGGCGACGGGGACGAGCAGGGTCTGGAGCATGGCGGAGGGTTTCCGGTTGAACGGGGTCGATATACGCCCATCCTTGCCGCTGCGCCAGAGCGGCAATGTCACATGGTGGTGGTTGAATCGGTATTTGCCTAGTTGCCCCGTTCCTCCAAAACCCCCTCCGTCACCCCGGCTCCCCGCTTTCGCGGGGACAGGCCCGAGCCGGGGCCCAGTACACTCCACACCGGCGACGGAACCGCCAGCGCTGCCGGTTACTGGATCCCGGATCAAGTCCGGGATGACGGCGGTGGAGAGGGAGGCGTCGGTTGACCTAATCCCGCTTTTGCGTCAGAGCCATTCCGGCAATGATCATGGCAACCCCGATGGCGCTGGCCGCGAGATTCTCGGTGTTGCCGCGTGCCAGATCGAGCAGCACGCCGGAAATCATCTGGCCGCCAATGACCAGCATGGCGGTGTTGATGGCCCCGATGCGGGCGATGAGCCAGCTGCCCGAGGCAACGAAAACCACCCCGATGGTGCCGCCCAGATAGGCGTACCATGGCGCATTCAGGGCGCCTTGGGGCCAAAGGCCGCCAATGATCAGGCCGAAAACCGTGAGCACCGCAAAGCCGACGATGTGGTTCCAGTACGAGGCGATCAGCGCCGTGGTCGACAGCGCCAGCCGACCGTTCAGTTGCCGCGAGAGCGAAACCAGAATGCCCGCGAGCAGGGCGAACAGGATTGCCGTGGTCATCGTCCTACCCCTGTCCGAAAATGATGATCATCGAGCCGGCAAAGATCAATGCAAGGGCTGCGAAATCCTTGAGCCTTGGGACGCGCTTGGGCAGGCCGAACAGGCCCCAGCGGTCGGCGGCGAGCGAGAAAAGCACCTGCCCCGCAAGTCCCAGAGCAAGCGTGCCCGACAACGCCAGCGGCGTGTTGACGGTCGTCGAGGTCAACGTCACGGTCAACGCGCCCGAGACGCCGCCCAGATAGGCCCACAGGGGGGCATGGGGCTTTTCGGTCGTCGTGCCCGATCGAGGGGCAAGGCGCAACAGCGCCAGAAAGATCAGCGCGGCCACCGTGCCGGTGCCGTGGGCGACCCATGACGAATACATCGCCCCGCCATGCAACCCGACCAGCCCGTTGAAATCGACCATCAGGGTCAAAAGCCCGCCGCTGGCGAAGGCCAAAAGCAGATGAAGCGGGGCGGGTCGGCGGGCGGATAACGGGGTGGATGACATGGCGAATCGTCCGGTGGGCGGTACACTCGCTATAAGCGCATTTGCCCGACCGCCAAAGCCGGCTTTGATAGCCGGTCGCAGATTGCAGGAAACAGCTTTGCTGGTCTGTTGCCAGCCCCACCTGCCGTGCCATACTCGCCGTGAGGAGATTTGCCGTCATGCCACATTCGCACCAGACCGTTGGGGGAGGGCCCAAGAAGGTTCTCTATACGCTCCAGACCGTGGCCCGCATGGGTGTGGGCAAGGCGGCCAAGGCGCTGACCGCCAAGAACACCTGCAAGGCCTGTGCCTATGGCATGGGCGGGCAGATGGGCGGCATGACCAACGAGCTGGGCGAGTTTCCCTCGGTGTGCAACAAGTCGGTGCAGGCCCAATCGACAGATATCCAGCCGGCCATTCCGCACGCCATTTTCACCCACGAGCTTGCCGACCTCAAGGAATTGACCGGCAAGGAGATGGAGCATCTGGGCCGGTTGGGCGACCCGGTTTACAAGCCCGCCAGGTCCGATCACTACACTGTGGTCGATTGGGACTGGGCGCTCGATCACGCCGCCAAGCGGCTGCTGGCCACTGCGGCTGACCGGACGTTCTTTTATTCTTCGGGGCGCTCATCGAACGAGGCGGGGTTCATCTTCCAGCTTCTGGCCCGCGCCTTTGGCACCAACAACGTCAACAACTGTTCCTATTTCTGCCATCAGGCGACCAGCGAGGGGCTGGCCACCACCATCGGCAAGGGTACTGCGACGGTGGAACTGGCCGACCTTACGGGCGCTGACATGATCTTTGTGATCGGGGCCAATCCCTCGTCCAACCACCCGCGCTTCATTCACATGCTCAAGCACTGCCGCGACCGGGGCGGGGAGGTGATCGTCATCAATCCGGCGCGCGAGCCGGGACTGGTCAAATTCGCCGTGCCCAAATCTCCCTCGTCGATGCTCAGGGGCGGCGACGACATCGCGTCCGATTATCTCCAGCCGCGCATCGGGTCCGATATCGCGCTGATGATCGGCATCGCCAAGGCGGTGATCGAGGCCGGGATGGAAGACGCGGACTTTATTGAAAAACATACAGGCAATGTTGCGGCCTATAGAGCACAAGTCCATGCAACATCGTGGGTAAATATCGAAACATCGACGGGCCTCTCGCGGGCCGAAATCGAGCGCGTCGCGCACCGCTATGGACAGGCGAAAAACGTGGTTTTCGCCTGGGGGATGGGGATGACGCACCACGTTCACGGCGTTGAAAACGTTGAATCAATTGCCAATCTCGCCCTGTTGCGCGGCATGATCGGGCGGCCCAATGCGGGGCTGTTGCCCCTGCGCGGGCACTCCAATGTGCAGGGCATCGGCACCATCGGCGTCAAACCGCTGCTGGCCGAGGACGTGATGGCCGAAATGGAGCGCCAGTTTTCGATTTCTCTCAGTCGGTCCAAGGGCCTGGATACCATGGCCTGCCTGCACGCCGCCCATCGCGGCGAGATGGATGCCGCGGTCATCATGGGCGGCAATCTTTATGGTGCATCTCCCGATACCGCATGGGCCGAGAAGGCGCTTAACACAATAGGATTCAAGCTCTTTTTGACCACGACCCTCAATCTGGGGCACGTCCACGGGCACGATGAATCCGAAAGCCTGATCCTGCCGGTGACGGCGCGCGACGAGGAATGGGAGCCCACCACCCAGGAATCGATGTTCAATTTCATACGCTTATCAGACGGCGGGATCGACCGGCTGGCCAATGTGCGCCCCGAAAGCGTCATCCTCACCGACCTCGCCACCCGCATCCTGCCCGATAGCCCCATCGATTTTCAGGCGTTCAAGAAGCACGCCGAGGTGCGGCGCGCGATTTCTGAAATCGTCCCCGGTCTCAAGGACTTGGCCGAGATCGATGTTGCAAAGCGTGAGTTCCACATCGCCAATCGCGTCATGCACGAACCGCGCTTTTCCACGGACGACGGCAGGGGGCATTTTCAGGTGATACCGCTGCCGCAATCCCCGAAAGCGCCAGAGGGTCGCAAGGCGCTGACGCTGGCAACGATCCGCTCGGAAGGCCAGTTCAACACCATCGTTTACGAAGAGACCGACAGCTATCGCAACAAGGCGCCGCGCTGGTCGGTGCTGCTCAACGGTAAGGACATGGAGGAGATGGGCATCGCCGAAGGCGATCTCATCGATCTGGCGTCCGAACAGGGAAAGATGAGCAAGCTCAAGGCGCTCAGTTTCGACATCCCCCGCGGATCGGCGCTGGCCTATTACCCGGAAGCCAATGTTCTGGTCGGGACGGCAATCGATCCGCGCTCGAAAACGCCTGCCTTCAAGTCGGTGCCGGTATGGATAGAGCGATAAATGCGCGCCGTCGGGGCCGGCGATCCGGGCTCCGGCTGTTTGCCCATCTCGCCGATCACAGACGCATAGCCGCCGCCGATCTTGCCCTGTCGCTGATCCTCGCCGCCATTGCCGGTGCGGTCAACGCGGGCGGTTTCATCGCCATCGGACGCTACACCTCGCACATGACGGGATACGTTTCCGAACTGGCCGACACCATTGCCGTGGCCGACTGGCTGGTGGTGGCATCGGGGTTCGGGGCCGTGATGTTTTTTGTTGCCGGAGCCGCCCTTTCCGCAGTTCTCATCAATTGGGCAAGGCGGCACACGCGCTGGAGCCAATATGCGCTGCCCCTGGCACTGGAATCGGTGCTGCTTTTGCTCTTCGGTATTCTGGGTGCCGTCTTTGCCGGCGTTTCCGGCTTTGCGCCGGTCGCTGCGCTGCTGCTGTGTTTCCTGATGGGGCTCCAGAATGCTACCATCACCAAGATTTCCGGGGCGCGGATGCGCACCACCCATGTCACGGGCCTGGTGACCGATATCGGAATTGAGCTGGGCAAGGGGCTCTATCGTAATCGCGATCCCAATATCGCGCGGGAGCGGGACGTGAAGGCCGATCCACGAAAGCTCAAGATCCTGGTCTCCATCGTTGGATGCTTTTTCGCCGGCGGGCTTATCGGCGCTGTGGGATTTGCCGGTTTCGGTTTCGGATTTGCTCTGCCGCTGGCTGCCATTCTTGCCACCTGCGCCGTCCCGAGCTTTGTCGGCCACCATCGGCGTGCGCGCAGGCACGGCTGATTTTGAAACTTATCCCCGCCGATTCAACCTCCCCCATACTGCCCTGACGAACCCGCGCATATGGACGCAAGCGCAACGAACGTTTGGGCGGGGTCGGTCCGGGTTCCTTGCGGGTCGCCGCAGGGAAGGCTCAAAGCGGACGGATGGCCGGGCGAGGACCACAAATCCACGTCGTACTCCCGAAAGGGAGAGGGGCACCGCGGATGTTACCGGCAACGGTATCATCCCGACAAACCCCAGCCCGAGACGCCGCCATAAGCCTAAAATCCCGGATGCATGGGGCGATGATCGCTTCATATATACAAATTTCAGTGCGGAGCGCTCATCGCCCCATGCCGTCTATCCAATCATAGCCCGAGGCGATATCGCCGTCGGACGTTTTCGCGCGGCCATTGCACCACCTGACGGCTTGTCCTACATACGGCCCCAAGTTTCTCAGGCACGAATTTTTCGAAGAGGCACCCGCTTTATGGCGCGTCAATTCATCTATCATATGCACGGCATGTCCAAGGCCTATTCCGGTGGGAAGAAGGTCATCGACAATATGAATCTCTCGTTCTACCCCGATGCCAAGATCGGCATCCTGGGGCCGAACGGCGCGGGTAAATCCACGCTTCTGAAAATCATGGCCGGAATTGACACCGAATTTACCGGCGAAGCCTGGGCCGCCGATGGTGCGACTGTCGGATATCTGCCCCAGGAGCCCCAGCTCGACGAGCAACTCGACGTCAAGGGCAACGTGATGATCGGGGTCAAGGACAAGCAAGCCATCCTCGATCGCTACAACGAGCTGATGATGGATTATTCCGACGAGACGGCCGACGAAGCCTCAAAGCTTCAGGACCAGATCGACGCCGATGACCTGTGGGATCTCGATTCCAAGGTCGAGATGGCCATGGACGCGCTGCGCTGCCCTCCGGGGGGAGAAAGCGTGGACAAGCTCTCGGGCGGTGAAAAGCGCCGTGTGGCCCTGTGTCAGCTGCTGCTCAGCCAGCCCGACCTGCTGCTGCTCGACGAGCCGACCAACCATCTGGACGCCGAAACCACGGCGTGGTTGGAAAAGCATCTGCGCGAATATCCCGGCGCAGTGCTGATCATCACCCACGACCGCTACTTCCTCGACAACGTGACGGGCTGGATTCTGGAGCTCGACCGCGGGCGCGGCATTCCCTATGAGGGCAATTACACGGCATACCTGACCGCCAAGGCCAAGCGCATGCAGCAGGAAAAGAGCGAGGATCAGGCCCGCTCGAAGGTGCTGGAGCGCGAAAAGGAATGGCTGGGCCAGTCGCCCCAGGCGCGCCAGACCAAATCCAAGGCGCGTATCCGGGCCTATGACGAACTGGTCAAGATCAACGAGGCGCGGACGCAGTCCAACACCGCCCAGATCATCATTCCGCCCGGCGAGAGGCTGGGCCAGAACGTCATCGATATCGAAGGCGTCAAGAAAGGCTTTGGCGACCGGCTGCTGATCGATGGGCTCAGCTTCAAGCTGCCACCGGGCGGTATTGTCGGGGTGATCGGTCCGAACGGTGCGGGCAAGACCACGCTGTTCAAGATGCTGACCGGGCAGGAGCAGCCCGATGAGGGCACGATTACGGTCGGCGATACCGTCCATATGGGCTATGTGGATCAGAGCCGCGACAGCCTCGATGCGAAAAAGAGCGTCTGGGAAGAAATCTCGGGCGGCAATGACATCATCAAGCTGGGCAAGCGTGAGGTCAATTCACGGGCCTACACCTCGTCGTTCAACTTCAAGGGCGGCGATCAGCAACAGCCGGTGGGTACGCTTTCGGGCGGGCAGCGCAACCGCGTGCATCTGGCCAAGATGCTCAAATCGGGCGCCAACGTTCTGCTGCTCGACGAACCGACCAACGATCTGGACACCGAAACGCTGGCGGCGCTTGAAGAGGCGCTCGAGGAATTTGCCGGCTGTGCCGTCATCATCTCGCACGATCGCATGTTCCTCGACCGTCTGGCCACCCACATCCTGGCGTTTGAAGGCGACAGTCATGTGGAATGGTTCGAGGGCAATTTCCAGGATTACGAGGCCGACAAGGTGCGGCGGCTCGGCCCGGATTCGGTCAATCCCAAGCGCGTGAGCTACAAGCCGCTGACGCGGTAGGCCGCCAGCGCGCCGGACAAAACGATTGTTATGGGGGCCGGGGATTTTTCCCCGGCCCGTCTGTTTCGCTATAGGCTCTGGATCATGATTGAACCGTTTTCCCTCCAAATCGACGATGCCAATTTCACCGGGATCGAGGCCGGGGAGGGGATACCGGTGGTGTTTTTGCATGCGGGGGTGTGTGACCGGCGCATGTGGGAAAACCAGATCGAGGCGGTTGCTGCAGCGGGGTTCTGGGGTATTGCCTACGACCGGCGCGGGTTTGGAGAGACCGTTTCGCCAGACGAGGGATTTTCCCATCTCGAAGACCTCGAAGCGGTTCTGGACGCGCTCGATGTCCATGCTGCGGTGTTCGTTGGCTGCTCGATGGGCGGTGCGCTGGCCATAGACTTTGCGCTGGCCAATCCCGAGCGCACCGCCGGGCTGGTTCTGGTGGGCACCTCGATCAGCGGCGCCCGGGTGCCGTCCTTGCCGCCCGAGATCATGCAGATCGCCAACGCCATGGAAGCGGTGGAGGAAAGCGGGGATGTCGATGCGATCAACGCGGTCGATACCCACGCCTGGCTCGACGGTCCGCTTTCCGAAAGCGGGCGGGTGAAGGGCGCGGTGCGGGCGCTGTTTCAGGCCATGAACGGCACCATCTTGCGCAAGAGCGACATGACCCGGGAAGACAGGCCCGAGGCCGCAATCGATCGCATGAGCGAGATCGATACGCCGGCGCTGCTGGTGGCGGGGGACCTCGATTTTCCCCATATCGTCAACCGCCATGACGATCTGTCAGAAGAGATGGAGAACGCGTTTGCCGTGGTGATCGAGGGCACCGCGCATCTGCCCAGTCTTGAGCGCCCCGACCTGTTCAACCCGCTGCTGCTCGAGTTTCTTCGCATGGTGACGGGTCAGGCGGACAATGAGCAGTGATCGAACCGATCACAAACTCTTACTGGCCCGCTGGCGTTTGGCGACATAGTCTGGCGTTTGTGACTCCTGGTTTGAAGGCCTCCCCATGACATCGATCGAAGGCGCTCCCGCCGCAAAAGGCGTGCGGTCTCCCCGTCCCACAGGGCCGGACGACAATGTGCGCCTTGGCGTCTTTGCGGCGCTGGCCACCTATACGATCTGGGGTGTGCTGCCGCTGTTCTTCAAGCTGCTCGAGCACGTCAATCCAGTCGGAGTGGTGGCGAACCGGATCCTGTGTTCGCTGTTTTTCGTGATGGCGATCCTGTATTTCCGCCATCAGTTCGGTGAAGTGCGGGTTGCGCTCAAGGACCGGCGCACCGTGTTGCTGATGTGCGTTTCGGCGGTGCTCATCGCAGCCAACTGGCTCATTTTCGTGTGGGCGGTGGGCAACAACCATGTGCTCGAAGTGAGTTTTGGCTATTTCATCAATCCGCTGGTCAGCGTGGCGATCGGCATGGTGCTGCTGTCGGAAAAGCTCAGCCGGACGCAAGCACTCGCCATTGCCATTGCCGTTGTCGCCATAGCCATTCAGGCCGTCGGCCTGGGCAGCGTGCCGTGGGTTTCGCTGGCGCTGGCGCTGACATTTGCCTTTTATGGCTATGTGCGCAAAACCGTCGATGTGGGCTCGGCGGCGGGGCTGGCCATCGAGACGCTCGTTCTCATTCCGATCAGCGCAGCTTATATCCTTTATCTGCTGACCGGGCCGGCGCCCGATTTCTACGCCGACCCGACCACCACGCTGTTTCTGGTGATGACCGGGCCGATGACAGCGGTGCCGCTGGTCATGTTCGCCTTTGCGGCGCGGCAGTTGCGGCTTTCGACCATCGGGATGTTTCAGTACATAGCGCCCTCGCTTCAGTTCGCGGTGGCGGTGTTTGTGTTCGGCGAGGACTTGTCGCCGGCCCGGCTGGCCAGCTTTGCGCTGATCTGGGTGTCGCTGGCGGTGTTTTCCTACGGCTCCTGGCGGGGACGCGGTCCCAAACCTGCCTAGATCGTGTCCAGCAAAGCATGTCCTCGACGCGATCGAGGATGGAACCGGTTTTGCGGTTCGGACACGCGAGAAGACAAGGTCTAGGTCGGTTGCCAGTCGGTGCGAAGGCTCGCTTCTCCGACCCTGGTGACAATATCGCCGATCCTGCGATAGAGCGATTCATAGGGCGAGTTGGCGCGCCAGACGAGCCGGAGAACGCGTGCGGCGCCAGGGGCGCTCAGGGTGTGAAATTCGATACGTTTGTTGTGTTCCTCACGCCGGAGGCTGATGGTCGGCAGAAGGGTGACACCGTAGCCATTGGCGACCAGTTCCAGAATTGTGGTGAGCGAGGTGGCCGCGAAGGTCCGACCTTGCAGGTCGGGCTTGAGCGCGCAGGCATCGACCATCTGGTCGCGCAGGCAATGGCCCTCTTCGAGCAAAAGGAATTTGTCGCGCGGCAGGTTGGCGAGATTGACCGGGTCAGCCAGATCGGTGCCGTTGCGGGTGGCGAGAACGAATGGATCGGCGAACAGGGCGACCGAGGTGAGATTGGAGCGGTCGGTTTCGGTGGCGATCAGCGCAATGTCGAGATCGCCGTCGCTCAACGCCGACAAAAGCCGCTCGGTTTTACCCTCGCTGATGGAAAAGCGGATATCTTTGAGATGATCTGTCAATGCCGGCAGAATCTCGGGGAGAAGATAGGGCGCGACCGTGGGGATTATTCCGAAACGCAAGGGACGGGCCGGTTGTCCCGCTCCCATGTCGGCGAAGGTTTCAAGATCGACGGCGGCGCCCAGAACGCGGCTTGCATGGGCGAGAAATTCGCGGCCGAACGGGGTGAGGGTCACTGTCTTGCCCAGCCTGTCGAAAAGCGAGGTCTGGCAGCGCTCCTCAAGCAGCCTCATCTGCTGGGACAGGGCCGGCTGGGTCACGTGGCACCGCTGGGCGGCGCGCCCGAAATGGCCCTCTTCGGCAATTGCTTGCGCGTAGTGAAGCTGGCGCAGGGTTATTGTGTGCATTGGGAGCTGTCCGATTTGATAAGGCAATCTTATCATGAGTGTCAGTTTTATCAATTTGCATGATTGTCACGCTGGGGGTAGGAAAGGCCATCTCTTTAGAATCGATACAAACTAGGAGGCCTCATGTCCGACAAACCGACAATGACGACCAGCGCCGGGGCGCCGGTTCCCGACAACCAGAATTCGATCACCGCCGGGCCGCGCGGCCCGGTGTTGATGCAGGATTATCAGCTGATCGAAAAGCTGGCGCACCAGAACCGCGAGCGGATTCCCGAGCGCGTGGTGCATGCCAAGGGCTGGGGCGCTCACGGTACGCTCAAGATCACTGGTGACATCTCCAAATATACGCGCGCCAAGGCGCTGCAGCCGGGTTCGGAAACGCCGCTGATTCTGCGGTTTTCGACAGTTGCTGGCGAATTGGGCGCTGCGGACGCAGAGCGTGACGTGCGCGGCTTTGCCATCAAGTTCTACACCGAAGAGGGCAATTGGGACCTCGTGGGCAACAACACCCCGGTGTTTTTCGTGCGTGATCCGCTCAAGTTCCCCGACTTCATTCACACCCAGAAGCGCCATCCCAAGACCAATCTGCGCTCGGCGACGGCAATGTGGGATTTCTGGTCGCTTTCGCCTGAAAGCCTGCACCAGGTGACGATCCTGATGAGTGATCGCGGCCTGCCTGTGGCGCCGATGTTCATGAACGGGTACGGCAGCCACACCTATTCGTTCTGGAACGATGCCGGTGAGCGGTTCTGGGTGAAGTTCCACTTCAAGACCCAGCAGGGGCACAAGCACTACACCAATGAAGAAGCCGAGAAGGTCATCGGTTCGACTCGCGAGAGCTATCAGGAAGAGCTGTTCGGTTCGATCGAGAAGGGTGAATTCCCCAAGTGGACCGTTCAGGTGCAGATTATGCCCGAGGCAGATGCGGAAAAGACCTCCTACAATCCGTTCGACCTCACCAAGGTATGGCCGCACTCCGAATATCCGCCGATCGAGATCGGTGTGCTCGAGCTGAACCGCAATGCCGAGAATTATTTCTCCGAGATCGAACAGGTTGCGTTCTCGCCGTCCAACATCGTGCCGGGGATCGGGCATTCGCCCGACAAGATGCTGCAGGCACGCGTGTTCTCCTACGCCGATGCGCACCGCTATCGTCTGGGCACCCACTACGAGGCGCTTCCGGTCAATGCACCGAAGTGCCCGGTTCATCACTATCACCGCGATGGGCAGATGAATTTCTACGGCGGGATCAAGACAGGCAACCCGGACGCCTACTACGAGCCCAACAGCTTTAGCGGCCCGGCCGAAGACAAATCGACCCAGGAGCCCCCGCTCAAGATTTCGGGCGATGCCGATCGGTACAATCACCGCGAAGGCAATGATGATTTCGGCCAGCCGCGGGCTCTGTTCAATCTGTTCGACGAGGGCCAGAAGCAGCGTCTGTTTTCAAACATCGCCGCGGCGATGGGCGATGCACCCGATGAGATCAAGGAACGCCAGTGCAAGCTGTTCGATCAGGTCCATTCCGATTATGGCGCCGGTGTTCGTGCAGCGCTTGCAGCAGGCAAGGAGGATCGTGCTGCGGCGATCTCTGCTGCAGAATAGCGTTCCGGCTCTCGCCAGATTTTTGGGGTCCGACTCGACAGAGCCGGGCCCTTTTTGGTGGGTAGGGAAAAATACTTAGCCTTTTATTCAAATTTCCCGCGATGAATTCAGTGGGCCGAAAAGGCGCACCCGATAGGTTGACCCGACATGCGGCAACCAGCCGGGGAGAACAACATGACCGAAGCAATTGAAAGCGTGCGGGCGTTCGCGAATTTCAGGGTTCTGAACGGCGAGGCCGACGCAGGCGAGCGCGATCATCTGATCCGCAATCTGGCGCAGTTGTTCTCCTATGTTTCGGACAGGTGCGATGACGAGCAGGTCGCGCAGTATGACGAGGTGCTGTGTCAGCTGGCCGATATCGTCGAGGTCGAGGCGCGCGAGCACGTCGCCAAACTGCTGGCGCCACTCGAGAGAGCACCCGGTTCGGTCGTGCTCAGGCTCGCCAACGACGTTATCGAAGTCGCGGCATCGCTTCTCGAATTCTCTCAGGTGCTTTCGGACGATGACCTGATCGACATTATCGAACAGCGTTCGGAATCCCATCGGATGGCGATCGCGAGCCGCAAAGGGCTGGCTGGACGCGTCGGTGAAGCCATTGCCACGTTCGGCGCCGAGCCCTCCGTCACGCAATTGCTGAGCAATACACGGGCCGAGATCGCCCATCGCACGGTCGACAGGATCGCACAGCGCGCGCTTGAGAATGAAGCGTTTGCCAAATTGCTTCGGGGTCGCAAGGACATCGACTGGTCCGAGGTGCGGGCCGAGGTCTCGACCGCCGGCATGGCAGCGCTCGAAGGCATCGGCATTTTTTCACGCGCGGAGAATCCGGCGACGGCCTCGCGGGTGCAGGCGGTTGTGTATAATCGCATCAAGAACCAGGCTGGCTTTTCCTCTCAGGAATGGAAACTGGCCTGGAACCAGGTGAAGGCGCTGGCCGACCGTCGCCGGTTCGATCTTAAGGCGCTGCATCGGTTTACCCGGTTTGGCTATGGCCATCATACGGCTGCGGGGCTGACGATGCTGCTCGAGGTGCGCCCCGAGATCGTCGTCAAATGGCTGGCGATGCAGGACTACGTCGCCTTTACGGTTGCGGCGCGCGCCATCGGGCTCGATGCCGATCTGTTTGAGGCTGTGGTTGCA
>PBNW01000012.1 GCA_002723255.1 Pelagibacterium sp.
TCCCCCTTCTACCGCTCCACTGTCGGCTTTGACCGGCTGTTCAACCGTCTCGATACCCTGGGCACCCAGGAAGCCAAGACCTACCCGCCCTATAATATCGAGCGCACCGGTGAGGATACCTACCGCGTGACCATCGCGGTCGCCGGTTTCTCGTCTGGCGACATTGCCATCGAGACCAAGGAAAACAACCTGCAGGTCAAGGGTTCGCGTGCCTCGGGTGCCAGTGACAAGCGCGAATTCCTCCATCGCGGCATAGCCGAGCGCGCCTTCGAATTGCGCTTCCAGCTTGCCGAGCATGTCGAGGTCTCCGGCGCTTCGCTCGAAAACGGCCTGCTGCACATCGATCTCAAGCGCGAACTGCCCGAATCCAAGCGCCCGCGCCAGATCGAGATTTCCAGCGCACCCCAGACCATCGAGGACAAGACCGTCAACTAAACGGCCTTTCCCTCAGACATCAGGGCGCGGTTCCGAAAGGGACCGCGCCTTTCTTTTGCCCACGGAACCCGACACCACTCATCGGTGTTGATTAGCCGACAGTTTTCAGCAGAAGGAATTTTCAAAAATGGCCACTCCCTCAATTTCCCTGGGCAAGGATGGCAATGCCCGCAAAGTGGTGATCGACATCCTCAACGCCCGCCTCGCCGATGCCATCGATCTGGCGTTGATCACCAAGCAGGCCCACTGGAATCTCAAGGGCCCCGATTTCATTGCAATCCATGAAATGCTCGACCCCATGCGCGCCAGCCTCGACACTCATGTCGATGTGATCGCCGAGCGCGTTGCCCAGCTCGACGGCATTGCCCTGGGCACCTCCCAGATCGTCGCCAAACAGACAACGCTTGGTGCCTACCCCACCGATATCCGCAAAACCAATGACCACCTCACCGAACTGGCCAAACGCTACGCAGCGCTCGCCAATCAGGTCCGCGAGGATATCGACGCCACCGATGAAGCCGGTGACGCCGACGCCGCCGATATCCTGACCGCCTTCTCGCGCGATCTCGACAAGAATCTGTGGTTCATCAAATCCCACCTCGAATAGAGAAGGCGGGATTTTTCCATTGTGAGCGGGCGCGCCCCTGACCGGGCGCGCCCGTTTGCCATTTTAGTCTGCCCATCCTAAAATCGGCGGGCCGGACTTGCTGCTGCGCAAAAAATCTGCGAGTGTCGCGCAAATTTTAGGGCAGCATTGCTGTCCATTATTGACAAATGACAGGCAATCCTTCACACAGAGACTGTGCTAAGGAGTGTCTTGGCAGAAAATCGCAGCATCGACCGTCTCCCGGCCCGATCTGTGTCGCCGGTCAAAGCCCGCCCATCAAGAGGAGGAGCGGCCCGGCGGAACCCGATAGGGGTTCATTTGAGCGGCCATTTGGATGCAGCGCCGCTCCAGTGTAAATAAACCGGTCTGCTCACCCGAGCCGTACATTGATCCTTGTACGACCCGAACGAGCGACCTGCACGGACGGTGAATTGGCTTGCCTTCCGTTAACTTTGGCGAGGACCTGATATGGGCGAAATGGACAAGCATTTGATCGAGGCGGCTGCGGCACTTCCGGGCACCACTGCGACCAAACGCAACGCCGCCCAGGGTCTTTATGACCCGGCCAATGAGCACGATGCCTGCGGCATTGGCATGATCGCCAACATCAAGAACATCAGGAGCCACGAAGTGGTACAGAAGGGGCTCGAAATCCTCGAGAACCTCGAACACCGCGGCGCGGTCGGCGCCGACCCGCTCATGGGCGACGGCGCGGGCATTCTCGTCCAGATTCCGCATGCCTTTTTCAACAAGGTCGCCGATTTCGACCTGCCCGATGCGGGGCTCTATGCCCCGATCATGATCTTTTATCCCAACGATACCGCCCTGCGCGACCGTTGCGCCGATCTCGTACGCGAGACGATTGCCGCAGAGGGGCTCGAAATCCTCGGCGAGCGTGTCGTTCCCTTCGACAACTCGGCACTGTCCGAAGGCGTCATCGCCACCCAGCCCATCATCGAGCAGATGTTTGTCGCCCGTCCCGAAGGCCTCGAGGACATCGACGCCTTCGAGCGCAAGCTCCTGATAACGCGCAAGGTGATCTCCAACACGCTCTATAACGAAATCCCCGAAGTGCAGGGCGACAACGGCTTTTACATCGTCTCGATGTCGGCCCGCACCATCGTCTACAAGGGCATGTTCCTGGCCGACCAGCTCGGCAAGTTCTACCCCGACCTGCACGACACCCAGTTCGACAGCGCCATCGCGCTCGTTCACCAGCGTTTTTCGACCAACACCTTCCCGTCCTGGAAGCTGGCTCACCCCTACCGGATGACCATCCACAACGGGGAAATCAACACCATCCGCGGCAACGTCAACTGGATGGCGGCCCGTCAGGCCTCGGTGGCCTCGCCCAAGTTCGGCGACGACATCACCAAGATCTGGCCGATCTCCTATGAAGGCCAGTCCGACACCGCCTGTTTCGACAACGCGCTCGAATTCCTCGTGCGCGGCGGTTACCCGTTGCCCCATGCGGCCATGATGCTGATCCCCGAAGCCTGGGCCGGCAATTCGCTGATGGATGACGAGCGCCGCGCCTTTTACGAATACCACGCAGCCCTGATGGAGCCCTGGGACGGGCCCGCCGCCATGTCGCTTTCGGACGGCCGCTACGTCGTTGCCACCCTCGACCGCAACGGCCTGCGCCCGGCCCGCTATCTGGTGACAAAGGAAGGTCACGTCGTTCTCTCCTCGGAATCGGGCGTGCTCGATATCCCTGAAGAAGACGTCGTCGAGCGCTGGCGCCTGCAGCCGGGCCGCATGCTGTTCATCGATCTCGAAGAGGGCCGCATCGTCTCCGACGATGAGATCAAAAAGGCTCTGGCCGGCAAGAACCCTTATGCGAACTGGCTCGCCAAGACCCAGATCGTGCTCGAGGACCTGCCCGAAGCCGAACCCAAGGCACCAGCAACCACCGAGAGCCTTCTCGACCGTTTGCAGGCCTTCGGCTACAGCCAGGAAGACATCAAGGTCCTCATGGCGCCCATGGCGACCACGGGCCAGGAAGCCGTCGGCTCGATGGGCACCGATACGCCCCTCTCGGCCCTCTCGGACAAGCCCAAGCTGCTCTATACCTATTTCAAGCAGAACTTTGCGCAGGTCACCAACCCGCCCATCGACCCGATTCGCGAGGAATCGGTGATGAGCCTTGTCTCGTTCATCGGCCCGCGCCCCAATCTGTTCGATCTGGAAGGTCTTTCGACCACCAAGCGCCTTGAAGTGCGTCAGCCCATCCTGACCAACGAGGATCTCGAAAAGATCCGCGCGCTCGGCGACATGGCCGATAACCAGTTCCATACCGCAACCCTCGACATCACCTACGATGCCGCAAAGGGCACCGCCGGTATGCAGGCCGCGCTCGACGCGCTGTGCGAACGCGCCGAATCCTCGGTCCAGAACGGCTACAACATCATCATCCTGTCCGACCGTCTGGTCGCTGCAAACCGGATCGCCATCCCTGCGCTGCTGGCCACTGCTGCCGTGCACCATCACCTGATCCGCAAGGGGCTGCGCACCTCCTCGGGCCTTGTGGTCGAAACCGGCGAAGCGCGTGAAGTGCACCACTTCGCCGTTCTGGCCGGCTATGGCGCCGAAGCCATCAACCCCTATCTGGCCTTCGAGGCCCTCGCTGCGCTGCACGCCGAAGGCGAATTTCCCGCCGAAGTCGATGCCGGCGAAGTCATCTACCGCTACATCAAATCGGTGGGTAAGGGTCTGCTCAAGATCATGTCCAAGATGGGCATTTCGACCTACCAGTCATATTGCGGCGCGCAGATTTTCGACGCGGTCGGGCTCTCCTCCGAATTCGTCAAGCGCTTCTTTTTCGGCACCGCCACCACCATCGAAGGTGTGGGCCTGGCACAAGTGGCCGAGGAAACCCTGCGCCGCCACACCCTCGCCTTTTCCGACGATGCCGTGTTGCGCAAGAGCCTTGAGGTCGGCGGCGAATACGCCTATCGCATGCGTGGGGAAGCCCATGCCTGGGGCCCCAACACCATCGCCGACCTCCAGCATGCAGTGCGGCTGAAGGACGATACGCCCGAAAGCGCCCAGGAGCGCTATGACGCGTTCGCCCGCGCCGCCAACGGCGAGAACGCCGAGCATCTGACCATCCGTTCGCTGTTCGAGATCAAGCCGCTCGGCGAACCGGTCGACATCTCCGAAGTCGAGCCCGCCGAAGCCATCGTGCAGCGCTTTGCCACCGGCGCCATGAGCTTCGGGTCGATTTCGCGCGAAGCCCACACAACGCTCGCCATGGCCATGAACAAGATCGGCGGCAAGTCCAACACCGGCGAGGGCGGAGAAGACCCCAAGCGCTTCAAGCCGCTGGCTGACGGCGCCATGAACCCTGAGCGCTCGGCCATCAAGCAGATCGCCTCGGGCCGGTTTGGCGTCACCACCGAATATCTGGTCAACGCCGACATGCTCCAGATCAAGGTCGCACAGGGTGCCAAGCCCGGCGAAGGCGGACAACTCCCCGGCCACAAGGTGGACTGGGTGATCGCCAAGATTCGCCATTCGACCCCGGGCGTGGCTCTGATTTCGCCGCCACCACACCACGATATCTATTCCATCGAGGATCTGGCCCAGCTCATCTACGACCTCAAGAACGTCAACCCCGACGCCGCCATTTCGGTCAAGCTGGTCTCTGAAGTGGGCGTGGGCACGGTAGCCGCCGGCGTCGCCAAGGCGCGTGCCGACCACATCACCATTGCCGGCTATGACGGGGGCACGGGCGCATCGCCGCTGACCTCGCTCAAGCATGCCGGCAGCCCATGGGAAATCGGTCTGGCCGAAACCCATCAGACCCTGGTTATCAACCGTCTGCGTTCACGCGTGGCCCTTCAGGTCGATGGCGGCTTCCGCACCGGCCGCGATGTTCTGATCGGCGCCATGCTCGGTGCCGATGAATACGGCTTTGCCACCGCCCCGCTGATCGCGGCTGGCTGCATCATGATGCGCAAGTGTCATCTCAACACCTGCCCGGTCGGCATCGCCACCCAGGACCCCGTGCTGCGTAAGCGCTTCAAGGGAACGCCCGAGCACGTCATCAACTATTTCTTCTTTGTCGCCGAAGAGTTGCGCAAGCTGCTCGCCAAGATGGGCGCCCGGACTCTCAATGAGGTGATCGGCCGCTCCGACCTGCTCGAACAGACCCGGCTCGACAATCATTGGAAGGCCAAGGGGCTCGATTTCTCCAGGCTGTTTTATAAGCCCGAGCCCCTCGGCGGGGATTCGATCCATCATACCGAATTTCAGAACCATCACCTCGAGGCCGTGCTCGACCGCGAGCTGATCGCCAAGGCCCGCAACGCCATCGACACCAAAGAGCCGATCCAGTTCGAAAGCCCGATCCGCTCGCTCAACCGCTCGACCGGCGCCATGCTGTCGGGCGAAGTCGCCAAGGCCCATGGGCACAAAGGACTGGCCGAAGACACCATTTCGGTCACCCTGCGCGGCACAGCGGGCCAGAGCTTTGGCGCGTTCCTTGCCAAGGGCATCAGCTTCGATCTGATCGGGGACGCCAACGACTATGTCGGCAAGGGACTTTCGGGTGGCCGCATCGTCATTCGTCCCTCCGAAAAGTCCCGGATCGTGCCCGAGGAATCGATGATCGTGGGCAACACCGTGCTTTACGGCGCCATCGAGGGCGAATGCTATTTCCGCGGCGTGGCCGGCGAGCGTTTCGCCGTGCGCAACTCGGGCGCCATCGCCGTTGTCGAAGGCACTGGCGATCACGGCTGTGAATACATGACCGGCGGTGTGGTCGTGGTCATCGGCAAGACCGGTCGCAACTTCGCCGCCGGGATGTCCGGTGGTGTCGCTTACGTGCTCGACGAGGAGGAAACCTTCCGCTCGCGCTGCAACCTCGCCATGGTCGATCTCGAACCCGTCACCGAGGAAGAAGAGCTGATGCGCAAGATCCACCACCACGGTGGCGATCTCGAATGGCACGGCCGGGTCGACGTTTCCGGCGACATGACCAAGCATGACGACGAGCGTCTGTTCCAGCTCATTTCCAACCATCTGCACTATACCGGCTCATCACGCGCCAAGCTGATCCTGGACAATTGGGAGCAATACCGTCCCAAATTCGTCAAGGTCATGCCTGTCGAATACCGCCGGGCGATGCAGGAAATGGAAGATTTGCGCACGGGCCGCTCGCGCCCAACCGCAGCAGCGTAAAGGAGAAAGCCAATGGGTAAGGTAACAGGCTTTCTTGAAATAGATCGCCAGGAACAGCGCTACGAGCCTGCCTCGGATCGCGTTCGGCACCATCGCGAGTTCACGATTCCGCTCACCGAGCCGGAAGTGAAGAACCAGGCCGCCCGCTGCATGGATTGCGGCATCCCCTATTGCCATGGCGATACGGGCTGCCCCGTGCACAACCAGATTCCGGACTGGAACGATCTCGTTTATCAGGACGATTGGGAGGAGGCCTCGCGCAACCTTCATTCGACCAACAACTTCCCCGAGTTCACCGGCCGCATCTGCCCCGCACCCTGCGAGGAAGCGTGCACGCTCAACCTTGAGGACGTGCCGGTCGCCATCAAGACCGTGGAACAGGCCATTGCCGACAAGGCCATCAAGGGCGGCTGGGTCCGCCCCCAGATCGCCGACAAAAAGACCGGCAAGAAAATCGGCATCGTCGGCGCCGGCCCGGCCGGTCTCGCCGCCGCGCAACAGCTTGCCCGCGTCGGCCACGAGGTTCACCTCTTCGAGCGTGAGCCCAAGCCGGGCGGATTGATGCGGTATGGCATTCCCGACTTCAAGATGGAAAAGGGCCACATCGATTTCCGTCAGGCCCAGATGGAAGCCGAGGGCGTGATCTTTCATTTCGGTGAAAACATCGGCGTCACCCGCCCCTTCTCGGATCTTAAGGAAAACCACGACGCGGTGCTGCTCTGCGGCGGCTCGGAATTCCCGCGCCATCCGGGCTGTGAGGGCACCGACTTTGCCGGCGTCCACTACGCCATGCCCTATCTCGTCCAGCAGAACCGCCGCAATGGCGGAGAACTGGTCACCGACGAACCCATCCTTGCCGCCGGCAAGAATGTGGTGGTGATTGGCGGCGGCGATACGGCATCCGATTGCGTGGGCACCGCGTTCCGTCAGGGCGCCGTCTCGGTGACCCAGCTCGATATCCGCCCACGTCCGCCCGAAAAGGAAGACAAGCTCACCTCATGGCCCAACTGGGCCGTCAAGATGCGCACCTCCTCTTCGCAGGCCGAAGGCGCCAATCGTGAGTTCCAGGCCGGAACCATCGAGATCGTGTCGGACGAGCGCGGCCACGTCTCGGGCGTCAAATGCGCCCGCGTCGGCAATGACCGTCAGCCCATCGAGGGCAGCGATTTCATCCTGCCCGCCGAACTGGTGCTGATGGCCATCGGCTTTGCCCACCCGATCCACGACGGCATGCTCGAACAGCTCGGCGCCAGGCTCGACAAGCGCGGCAATCTGTTCGCCGATACCTTCAGCTACAAGACCAGCGTGGATGGTGTCTATGCCGCCGGCGACATGCGCCGCGGCCAGTCGCTGGTCGTCTGGGCTATTCGCGAGGGCCGTCAGGCGGCCCGCGCCATCGATCTCGACCTCATGGGCGAGACCGCTCTGCCGCGCTGATCTGTTTGATCTGAATCAGAAAAAGGCCCCGGACAACCTCCGGGGCTTTTTTCTCAACGCCCACCGGGGTTTTCGATAATTGTTTCGGCCCGACCCAAGCCGAACGCATCCACNCGTCCCACCGGCGCATCGAGCATGTCCTCNAGCGCAAAACTGCGCGTTCCCGCCGTGGCCTGCCCCGCCACGATAAGATCGTTCGCCCTCTGCGCCGCACCGCCAAGGTCCTGCACGTAACTGGCCATCTCGACCAGCCGCATCTGGTCGAGCCCTTGATAGGGCGGCCGGATCATCCCGGCGGCATCTGTCCCCGCAAGCAGGTCGGCGACCTCCGAGGTGCTGCCCGACAGGCTGACCCGGCCACCGCCGCCCGAACCCATCGCCCTGTCGATATAAAAGGCCAGCTTGTCGGCGCCGGCCGCAGAAAAATGGATGCCGTCGCCCTTGCGCATATCCACGATATTGCCGTTCAGATCCGGCCCATCGGCGCTGTAGCCGCCATCTTCGCCCAGATAGCGGTCATAGGTCTCCACCCACGCCCCGCCAGCCGCATTGACCGCCGCCTTGTGGATGGAGGAAATCTGCGCCATGGCAGCCCCGTAGCTGGGCTGTTGCATCGGCGGCAATTCGAGCCAGACGACTTCCTTCCCGGCCGCGTTGATGTCGGCCAGAAACGCATCGATCCGGTCCCGATAAGCACTGCGCCACGGGTCCGACAGCGCCTCGGCCCCGTCGAGTGCCTGCCGGTCATTGATCCCGATGGCCACCACCGCGACATCGAAGCTGTCGGCGATCACCTCGTCCTCGATCGCCGCGTTCCAGTCGAAAAAATCGTTGCGTACAAAGCCCGACGATCCGACCGCCTGCTCGCGGACCGATATTTCGGGATTGTCCGCATAGAGCCGCTCCAGCGCTCGCGCCAGATCGACGGCCAGCGAATCCCCGAACACCGCTACCCGACGCGCATTGTCCGATTTTTCCACTTCGCTGGTTTCGGGCGGCTCGGCCTGCCGGGGTTGGGGCGCAGGCTGGGCCTGGGGCCGGGGCTGCGACGTGACCGGCTCTTGCGGCTGGCTCTGCTGCTCTTCATTCCCCGAACCGAACAGCACCTCGAACAGCGTGCGCGTGCTGCGCTCCTGCGCCAAAACGCCGGACGCCGAAAGCGCGAGCACCAGAAAAACAACTATGGAACGCCACATGACCATCAGCGGTTTCTAGTCCAATTCGCAGCACCCTCAAAGCGCCACCACTTAATTATTGAACGGCACTGGCCAGCAATCGATGCGCCTCGCGGGTCACGAACCCGTCAGCGACCAACCCCGCGTCTGCCTGAAACCGCGCATAGGCTGCCTGCGTCACCGGCCCGATATTGCCGTCAACCACGCCCCCGTAATACCCCAGCCGCGCCAGCATCGTCTGGATATCGATCCGCTGCTGGCGATCGGGAAATTGCGCGCCGCGTGGCCATGAAGCAACGAACGGCCCGGCGCCCTTGAGCCTGTCGGTCAGATGGGCGACCGCCATCGCGTAGGAATCGGAGAAATTGTATCCCTTGAACACCAGATAATTGCGCGTCATCAAAAATTTCGGCCCTGCAACCCCCGCCGGAACATAAAGGAAGACCTCGATGTCCAGATCGGTGAACTCTCGCCCCGCCACCCGTGCCACGCCCCGCTCGGCGAAAAAGCCTATGGTCCGAAAAGCCTCCCGATCGGCCAGCAGATAGTCGAACCCTTCGGGCACTTCGACCTCGAACCCCCAATCGAGACCGGGCCGATAACCCAGCCCGCGCAGATAATTGGCCGATGACGCCAGCGCATCGGCAAGCGAAGTATGCGGATCGACAACGCCGTCCCCGTCCCCATCCTGCCCATATTGCAGATAGGCGGTGGGAATAAGTTGCAGATGCCCCAGCGCCCCGGCCCAGGAGCCCACAAGTCCTTCCGCCGACCCCCGCGCCTGCGCGATCGCCAGAGCAGCGATCAGTTCGGCCTCATCCTCTGCCGCCCGCCCGCGCCGCTGATGGGCAAGCGTTGCAAGAGACGGGATGATCGGCTTGATGAGCGAGCGGTTGGACAGCACCGCGCCATAATCGGATTCCATCCCCCAGATCGCCGCCAGAACGTAAGGATCGACCCCATAGCGCTGCCCTACGGCATTCAGCAATCCGCCATTGGCCGCGACCGCCGCCCGCCCGCGCGCAATCCGTCCCGATCCGATCCGGGCATCGAGATACGCCCAGATCGGCGTCACGAATTCGGGTTGCCCGGAAATCAGAGACGGGATCGAAGGGTCGGGCGTGACCGGCCCCATGACCGCGCGATAGAAATCGCGGTCTATGCCATTGGCCACGGCAACCGCTTCCATCCGGTCCTTGAACGCCCCGAAGCTCTCGACCGGCTGCGCCAGACCCGCTCCGGCCAGCCCCAACCAGACGAAAATCGCTCCGATCAGAGAATGGAGGGCCGGTCGTTGCGCGTATCGAGATATTTTTCCCATTTATAGGCCATCTCCACGATTCCGGCGAGGTCGTCATGCTTGGGCACCCAGCCCAGCGCCTTGATCCGGTCGGCCCCCGCCACGATCGAGGCCGGATCGCCCGGCCGGCGCGGCCCGTGTTCGACGGGAAAATCGATCCCCGTCACCGATTTGACGGTCGAAATCACCTCATCGACCGAAAACCCGCGCCCATAACCGCAATTGACGGTGGTGCTTTCCCCGCCATCGCGCAGATGCCCGAGCAGCAACCCATGCGCCGCAACAAGGTCGGCCACATGGATATAGTCGCGCACGCAGGTGCCATCGGGCGTAGGATAGTCATCGCCGAATACGCTCATCGTCTCGCGATGCCCCAGCGCGGTCTGCACTGCCACCTTGATCAGGTGCGTAGCGCCCGCCGTCGATTGTCCCGAGCGCATTTGGGGGTCCGCGCCCGCCACGTTGAAATAGCGCAAGACCCCATAGGTGATCGGATGGGCCGCAGCCACATCGGCCAGCATCCATTCGCTCATCAGTTTCGAGCGCCCATAGGGCGAGACCGGCGAAAGGATTGCGTCCTCGGCCACCGGCTCGAGCCCCACCATGCCATAGACTGCCGCGGTCGATGAAAAGATGAAATGCTTGACCCCGCCCGCCACCGCGGCGGCAATCAGATCGCGCGTATTGGCCGTATTGTTCTTGTAATATTTGAGCGGGTTTTTCACCGATTCCGGCACGATGATCGAACCGGCAAAATGAATGATCGAATCAATTTCGTTTTCGGCAATGATTTTCGACACCAGCTCGGCATCGGCCACATTGCCTTCAACGAGCTTGACCCGATGAT
Source organism: Pelagibacterium sp. (assembly GCA_002723255.1). GTDB lineage: Bacteria > Pseudomonadota > Alphaproteobacteria > Rhizobiales > Devosiaceae > Pelagibacterium > Pelagibacterium nitratireducens. The sequence continues at coordinate 10,986 of PBNW01000012.1, forward strand.
CGACCAGCCAGGAAAAACCGGTGGTCAGATTGTCGAGTACCACGACGTTCTCGCCCGCATCCGCCAGATGCAGCACCATATGCGAGCCGATATATCCCGCGCCGCCCGTGACCAGTATAGCCATGATTGTCCTTAAATCCGCTTATGCCCTCGCATGCATTGCTGGCATGCAACTGTCACCACAATCTTGCATTAAGACATTGAAACTGTCTTAGTTTATGTCAAAGCAATCGCAAGGGAGTATGAAGTGGTCCAGAGAGTCCGTACAGCCGTCTTTCCTGTCGCCGGCCTTGGAACAAGGTTTCTTCCCGCCACCAAAGCCATGCCCAAGGAGATGCTGACGGTCGTCGACAAGCCGGTCATCCAGTATGCCGTCGATGAGGCCCGCGAGGCGGGCATCGAGCATTTCGTTTTCGTCACCGGCCGCAACAAGGGTGTCATCGAGGACCATTTCGACCGTCAGTTCGAGCTCGAGGCAACGCTCGAGGCGCGCGGCAAGACCGAAGCCCTCGAACAGCTCCGCCGCGACCTGCCCAAGGCGGGCCAGTCGAGCTTCACCCGCCAGCAGGAACCGCTCGGCCTCGGCCATGCCGTATGGTGCGCCCGCGACATCGTCGGGCGCGAACCCTTCGCGCTCTTGTTGCCCGACATGATCTTCAAATCCTCTCCCGGCGTGCTCAAGCAGATGATGGACGCTTATGAAGAAACGGGCGGCAACATTATCGCGGTCGAGGAGTGTGCGCCCGAAGACGTCTCTTCCTATGGCGTCGTCGCCCGTGGCGAAGGCCCCGACAGCGGGTTCGCCATCACCGGCATGGTCGAAAAGCCCAAGCCCGAGGATGCGCCCTCAAACCTCATCATTTCGGGCCGCTACATCCTTCAGCCGGAAATCTTTTCCCTGCTGGGCGAGCAGACCGTGGGCACGGGCGGTGAAATCCAGATCACCGACGCCATGCACTACCTCATGGACCGCCAGCCCTTCATCGGCGTCAAATACGATGGACAGGTTTTCGATTGCGGCTCCAAGATCGGATTCCTGACCGCCAATGTCGCCTTCGCGCTCGACCGGCCCGATATTGCCGATGCGTTCTTGAGCGAACTCAAGACCCTGACCGGCGACACCCCGATCAGTATTGAAGACTGACGCCGCCGCTGATCCGGTGCTCGTCGCGGCTGGCAATCGCCGCGGCGGGGTCCTCGCGCAATCCATAATCATAGTCGAGAGTTGCACTGGTGTGCTGGCTGACCGTGAAATCGGCGCCAAGCCCCGCCGAATAGCTCCGGCTGGTCGCCGAGCCGTCCTCGGGCACTGCCCATTGCGCACCCGCCGATGCCCGCAGGGCGAGCCATGAATTGGCCCTGTGCCGGGCTTCAAGTGTCACCCCATAGGTCGCGCTAGCGCCAGAGTCGCCTTGCCCCGGAGCCAGTTCGGTATCGAGGCTCGCCATGAACTCGGTGGTTGTCGTGGGGCGATAGCCGACCGAAACGCCATAGAGCCATGTCTGCGCTTCGGGGATGGCATCGGCGTCAAACATCCGCCAGCCCGAGCCAATGGACGCCTCCAGCGTCACGACGTCGGACCAGTTTGTCGTGATGCCGCCACGCAGCTCGAAATCGTCGCCTGAGCGGCTGGCGCCCAGATCGGGATCGACCCCGTCGAACTCGGTCCGTCCCACAGCCCCCTGGCCGAACACCCCGACTATCGGGGTCAATTCATACGCCACCCTGAGCTCGCCGCCATAGCGGGTTGCGCCTTCATGGCTGTTGTCGATCACCGTGCCATCGGCCTGCAAGGCCTCGCCAACCCAGTCGCGCGCGATGTCACCGGCCCCGCTTACGGTAAAATTGCCGAACCGATGCGTGTAGCCGAGCCCGGCAGTACCCGAGACCGAAACCGGCGCGCTGGCCAGATCCGCCTCATCGGCACTTAAGCCGTCCGGCGCATCCTGGGACAGCGCAAGGTCGGCATTGAACGCCAGCCCCGCCGACGGTGAAAGCCTATGGACGACATCGGCCGACACATTAGCCGCGCCGACGCGCGCATCATCCGATTGCGGCGCAACCAGCGTCGCCGACGCGTTCAGCGCCAGATCGGTCGTCCCGCCGGAACGGGAATAGGAAACCGAGGGGATCGTCAGCATTTCAAACCGTTCGGTCGCCCCGCTGCGCACATAGGCGCCCCGCAGGGCAATTCCGTATCCCAGTTCGCCCCAATCGGCCGTATCGACCGGAGCCGCCACGGCAGGTTGCACCGGTTCCGAAGCGGGCGCCGCCTCTGGTGGCGCCGCGACAGCCGCACTGGTGGCAGGCTCGGGAGTTGAAAGCGGCAAGGGCGCGGCGGGCAAGGTGAAAGGCACGGCCAGATCAGGGGCGGGAAACTGACACAACGTCCCCGGCCGGCACCCCACGCCCAGCGACCCGCGCAACAGATCGGGATTGTCGGTCCCCGACCCGTCCCCTTGGGCAAGCGTCATTGAGGCACCAGCCAAAGCACCGGCACCCGCAAGGGTCAGGACGAGAATTGTTCGAGCACCAAAGGTCAATTTCACGGTTCCGGAAATTATGACCGGAGGCTTTCAACTTATGGTTAAGAAAGCTTTACCGGTGCTCACATTTCCTCGCATCCAAGGTCATCAAATTTGAAGCGGTTAAGGCCTTGGTATGACCTGCTTCCTATAGTGTCCCCATATTTGGACCTCGCGACCTGGCCCATCTTGGGCCATGGAGTTTTTGGCATGGATCTCGCCACGATTTTGGGCATCATCGCTGGTGCCGCCGTTATTGCTTTTGCCATTTTCATGGGCGGATCGTTTTCCGCGTTTGTCGATATCCCCTCGATTTTCATCGTCATCGGTGGCGGATTCGCCGCCACGCTGATCCGCTTTCCCCTGGCCGGAGTGGGCCAGGCCCTGGTCACCGGCGGGCGCGTCGCCTTCACCCACAAGAAGGTCGAACCGCGCGAGTTGATCGAAAAGATTGCCCGGATGGGCGACATCGCGCGCCGCCAGGGCCCACTCGGCCTCGAAGGCATGGACTTCGACGAGCCCAATCTGCGTAAGGGCGCGCAATACATTGCCGACGCCTACGATCCCGATTTCATCCGCGAATCCATGGAACTCGAGCGCGACCAGTATCTCTCCCGGCTGAGCGAGGGCCAGCGCGTCTTCAAATCGCTCGGCGATGCCGCGCCGGCCTTCGGGATGATCGGCACGCTTGTCGGGCTCGTCCAGATGCTCGGGAGCATGGACGATCCCTCTGCGATCGGGCCGGCCATGGCGGTCGCGCTGCTGACCACGCTCTACGGCGCGATCATCGCCAATCTGGTGTGCCTGCCGATATCCGACAAACTGCTCGCCAAATTCAGCGTCGAGGAGATCAACCAGACACTCATCATCGATGGCATCATGTCCATCCGCGATGGCAAGAGCCCCAACCTGATTCGTGAAATGCTGGTTGCCTACCTGCCCGAACAGCAGCGCGAAGCCGACGAATCCCAGCTCAGGGCAGCCGCCTGACCATGGCACGCGCGAGCGCCGCAGCGCGCAAGAAGGACAACAAGTCCGAGGTCCCCGAATGGCTGGTGACCTTTGCCGATTTGATGTCGATCCTTGTCTGCTTTTTCGTGCTCATCATTTCGTTCTCCATCCAGGACGAGCGAAAGCTCCAGATCGTGGCCGGCTCGATGCGCGATGCGTTCGGGTTTTCCCAAACCATTGCCCGCGCCGGTGTGATCGAGCGCGAAGGCACGCCCCAGCGCGACTTTCTCAAGCTCGTGACCCAGGAACCAGACCAGAGCGACAGCCAGTTCGAAACCCAGGACCACGACGAAGCCGCCCAGCAGGGCCCCGAAGCGCAGACTTTCGAGCTTGAGCGCGCCGAACTCGAAACCCCAAGGCGCTTTTCGCTCGCCGCCGCCAGCATCGAGCAGGCCTGGCGCGAGAACCCGGTCATTACCGACATCACAGACAATCTCATTCTCGAGGAAACCGAGGAAGGGCTCAACATCCTGATCGCCGATCAGGAGGGGCGGCCCATGTTCGCCGAGGGGTCGCGATATCCCTTCGAGCACACACGCCAGGCATTGGCCACCATTGCCCCGGCCCTCCAGCGCCTGCCCAACCAGATCCGGATTTCCGGCCACACCGCCGCCGGGATTTCTTATGTCGATCCCGAATATGGGGCTTGGGAGCTCTCGTTTGACCGCGCCAACGTGTCCCGGCAGATCCTCGAGGAATTCGGCCTGTCGGCATCGCGGATCAAGGCGGTGGTGGGCCGGGCCGAAACCGATCCCTATTTCGCCAACGATCCCTATCTGGCTGCCAATCAGCGCATCAAGATCACAGTGCTCAACGAGGAACCGCCCGTTCCTGCCCAATGGGCGCCCTGAACCAGGTTCAGCCCACGGCTTCGACCTCGAGCAACCCGCCCCGCGCGCCCGTAATGCGCACATGCGATCCCGCCGGAAGCTCGGGACCTGACACCCGCCACAGCGTATCGTCGATCCGCACGCGCCCCACCCCGTCACTGATCGCTTCGACAAGCGCGGTTTCACGCCCCAGCAGCCGGGCGGTCCGCGCATTGATCAGCGGATCTTCGCTCGGCGGCGTATCGCCGTGACGACGGCGCGAATAGGCCAGCCAGCTTGCGACCAGCACCACCGAGAGAACGCCGAACAGCCCCCATTGGATCGGCCAGCCAATCCCGATCTGGAACACCGTCAAACCGGTCAGAAGCGCCGCCCCGCCCAGCCACACCATGAAAACGCCGGGAACGAGAAGTTCGACCCCGAGCAGCACGAGCCCGAAGACCAGCCACGCCCAGCCCGCATTGTCTCCAATCAGCGCGATAAGATCCATGGCCTTAGCTTTCGCCGCGCGTGGCGGGTGGGCGCCCCGGTGCGTTGCGCCGTGGCGCTTCACCCCCGAATGCCTCGCGGGCGATCTCGGCAACACCACCCAGCGCGCCGATGACATTGGCGGCTTCCAGCGGCAGCATCAGCACCTTCTGGTTGGGCGCCGAGGCAATTTTTTCGAGCGCCTTGACGTAGTTGTTGGCGACAAAATAATTGATGGCCTGCACATCGCCCTTGGCAATCGCTTCGGAAACCATCTCGGTCGCCTTGGCCTCGGCCTCAGCCGACCGCTCGCGCGCCTCGGCATCGCGAAACGCGGCTTCGCGCCGGCCTTCAGCTTCGAGCACCTGGGCCTGCTTTTCACCCTCGGCCTTGAGAATTTGCGCCTGGCGCTGCCCTTCGGCCTCGAGGATCACGGCGCGCCGGTCGCGCTCCGCCTTCATCTGACGGCCCATGGCATCGACAAGATCGCGCGGCGGCTCGATGTCCTTGATCTCGATGCGCGTGATCTTGACGCCCCAGGGCGCCACCGCCGCATCGACCACCCGGAGCACGCGCGAATTGATCTCGTCGCGGTTTGACAGCAATTCGTCCAGATCGAGCGAGCCCATCACCGAGCGGATGTTGGTCATGGTCAGATTGAGCACGCCCTGTTCGAGATTGGAAATCTCATAGGCCGCCTGCGCCGCATCCAGGACCTGGTAGAACGTCACCCCGTCCGCCGTGATCGAGGCGTTGTCGCGCGTGATGACTTCCTGGTGCGGCACATCGAGCACCTGCTCCATCATGTTGAGCTTGCGCCCGATGCCGTCGATGAACGGAATGATGATGTTGAGCCCCGGCTTGAGCGTCCGCGTATAACGCCCGAACCGCTCGACCGTGTAATTGTGCCCCTGCGGCACGGTCTTGACCCCGGCCAGCAAAACCATCACGGCCAGAATGCCGATGACGATAAGAACTATCGAAAACCCGTCCATAATTCAGCCTTCCCACTTGCCCGACTCGAAAGGCCGGTCCCACGGCAAGGACTTTACGGTCGGGTCAGAGCGCTGACAATCGCGAGGTTGCCGCCTAGAGCCAGCCCGACAACTCGCAACGCACGACCCCTTCGATCATCGCCATGCCGTCCGGCGTATCGTTGAGGCACGGAATATAGGCGTAGCGCTCGCCCCCCGCATGCATGAATTCCTCCTCGCCCCCGATGGCGATTTCCTCGAGGGTTTCGATGCAATCGGCCGAAAAGGCCGGCGCGAGAATGGCAACCTTCTTGATCCCCTTGCCCGGCAGTTCCTTGAGCGTCTGGTCGGTATAGGGCTGAAGCCATTCGGTGGGTCCGAACCGACTCTGGAAGGTCAGCATGATCTTGTCTTTCGGCCAGCCGAGCTTTTCGCGCACCAGCCGCGTCGTCTTGTGGCACTGGCAATGATAGGGGTCGCCCTTGTCGAGATAGGTTTTGGGCATGCCGTGATAGGAGGTGATCACCAGATCGGGTTCGAAATCGAGCTTTTCGACCCCTTCCCTGATCGATCGGGCCAGCGTTTCGACATAGATGTCGTCCCCGAAATAGGCCGGGACGGTGCGCACGGCGGGCTGCCAGCGCATATTGGCCAGCGCCCGGAAGGCCTGATCATTGGCCGTGGCGGTCGTGGTTGCCGAATATTGCGGGTAGAGCGGAAACAGCAATATCTTGTCGCACCCCTGCTCCTGGAGCTTGCCGATAGCGCTTTCGGTCGAGGGATTGCCGTAGCGCATCCCGTATTCGACGATCACCCCGTCCGCCGCCATGGCCTGCTGGAGTTTTTCGGCCTGCCCGCGGGTGATCACCCGCAGCGGGCTTTCATCGGTCCGCTTGTCCCAGATCTTGGCGTAATTGGCCCCGGTCTTTTGCGGCCGGAACGTCAAAATGCCCAGATTGAGGATCGGCCAACACAGCCATTTGGGCGTCTCGATCACGCGCGGATCGGAAAGAAATTCCTTGAGATAGCGCCGTACGCTCCAGTAATCGGTTCCGTCGGGCGTCCCCAGATTGAGCAGCAAAACGCCGATTTTGCGCGGTTTGACGGGCGGATGATCGGGCGGCAGATGAGCGTTCATCGGGATCCTGAGAGGTGCGGATTGTGAGGTCTTTGTTCTTGTTGACGGGCACAATAGCGCCAAAGCCTGCCGGGGCAACACTTTGGCGAAAAGATGCGGCCATTTGCCCGCTCAATACGCGCCTTTGGTCCACCTAGATCGTCGCAAACAGCAAGATCATGCCAAACGCCATGACCAGCAGCGCACCAGCCATCTCCAGCCACCAGACCACCGATTCGCCCGCAGCGCCATGCCCGGTCAGCCGCAGGGCGCCGCCCTTGAGATAGACCGCAGCCGAAGCCAGCACCGCCACCGTTATCGCCGTTCCCAGACCCATGAGGAACGTCGCAGCGATTCCGGCGGCCAGAACATTCTGGCTCAACGCAAAGACCAGCACCACCAGCGCGCCCGAACACGGACGCAGACCGACCGAAACGACAACCCCAAGCGATTCCTTCCACCCGCCCCGCGCCTGCTGCGGCGTCACCACATGGTGGTCGCATGTGTGGTCGTCATGGTCGTGGTGATGGCCATGCGAATTGCCATGCGCGTGATGGTGTTTGTGGGGAAACACCAGCTTGCGCGCCGCCAGCCACGCCCCGAGCAGCGCCACCATCCCATAGGAGATGATTTCCATCCACCACGCCGCCCGGCTCATGGCCATCGAGGTCAGTTGCAACACGCTCGCGGCAACCACAACGAACGCCACCGCCACCGCCGATTGCATCATGGCGGCAAGAAAGCTCAGAACGATCCCGCGCCGCAACTGGCGTTCATTGGCCAGCACATAGGACGAGATCACCACCTTGCCATGCCCCGGTCCGGCGGCATGGAAGATGCCATAGAGAAAACTCAAGCCCCCCAGCAGCCAGAAGGCGTTCCCATCGGTCCGCAATGCACCCAGCGCCGACGTCATCGTCCCGTAAAAGCGCCGCTGCTGCTGGCTGACCCAGCCGAAAAACCCGCCCTGCGTGGGGACCAGCGAAGTCTCGGGCGGGGGCGCGGAAAACGGCGATGCCGGCCGCTGGGCCGTCGCCTCGCCGATCGCATCGAGCGCCGTCGCCGGCACGCCGCCGGGGCAACTCACCGTCACCAGATTGGCCATGGCCCGCGCCTCCTCGCGCAGATCGGCGGGAATTTCGGTTACGTCCGGCCCCAGCATCCACAGCCGTTCCTCGAGTTCGGGATCGATGGGCTGCGGCTCCTTGGAAACCACGCTGCACCCCTCCGGCGCGCCTTCCAGCGTCACCGAATCCTCTTCTGGAAACGTAAAGGCCGCATAATATTCCGGATCGCCAACCTCGATGTCGTAGATGCCCCCGACCGACTGCGGTTCGGCAAAATTCATCGAAAACGTCAGCGTCACCCGCCCGTCCTCATAGACCATGGACGGATCGCTCGCCCCGGCCACCGCCGCAGAACCGCCGGCGCCTTCGGGATCGCCGAACGTGTAATAGGAATAAAAATCGAGCCCCTCGATGTTTTCCTCGGCCAATGGCTGCAGTTCGGCGGGTGTGAGCACCCCGTCTCCATCCGCATCGAGCCCCTGAATGGCCCAGGCGGAAAAATATTCGTCGAACGTCCAGTGATGCCGCATACCGACAATCGCGCCGTCTTCGAACAGCACTTCGCCCGCCGCGTCGATCCACACATGGGGATGAGCCAGCGCCGGGCCGCCCCATCCAACCAGCGCGGCAAGGCAACCGGCGCCTATCGTTTTGAGAAAATTTCGGGCCATGGAATCAGGAATTGACCGGGTGGGTTTCGAACCATTCGACGAGAAAATCGATAAGCGCGCGCACCTTGCCCGACAAATGCCTGCGGTGCGGATAGACCGCCTGCAAAAATGGACGTTGCGGCAGATAGTCGGTCAGCACCGGCACCAGTTCCCCCTTGGCAATGGCCGAATCGGCAAGAAAGCTCGGCAGTAGCGCGAAACCGAGGCCCTTTTGTGCCGCAACCAGCGCACCGGCGGGAGAATTGACCCGAACCGGCCCATCCACATGAATGGCAATCGTGCGGCCTTCATCGACGAACTGCCAATTGGCCTGTCCGGTCATGTTGGTATCGATGATGCACGGCACGCCCTTGAGCGCCTCGGGTGTTTTGGGCACGCCATACGCCTTGATCACCTCCGGCGTCGCGCAGACCGAAACCGAAGTTTCCGCGATCTTGCGGGCGATCAGCGAGGTATCCGACATGCGCGAAATGCGCAGCGCCACATCGATTCCCTCTTCGACAAGATCGACCATGCGGTCTTCGAGCCGCAGATCGAGCGTTACGTCCGGATGGGCGCGGGTGAATTCGAACAGCGGTTCGAGCAGCGTCGATTCCCCGAAATTGCGCGGCGCCGACACCCGCAATATGCCGCGCGGCGCTGCTGTCTGCTCGGTGATCGTGGCATCCAGATCGTCCAGCTGCGAGAGGATTTCCCGCACCTCGCGATAATAGGCCTCGCCCGCCTCGGTCAGGCTCAGCTTACGCGTCGTGCGGTTCATCAGCCGCGCCCCGAGATAATCCTCGAGATCGGTGACATATTTGGAGAGCAGCGCCTTGGACCGGCCGTGAATGCGCGCCGCGGCCGAAAACCCTCCAGCATCGAACACCTGCACGAACGCCCTGATACGGGCCAGATCCTGGCTCATTAACGCTCCTTTGGCGAATCTCTGAGCCAAGAAAGGTCGAACCGGGCCACATCGTCAAGCAATTGTGCAAAACCTTCAAGGATGTGATCGGCCAGCGCGGCACCCTTTTGGGCACTCCCGGCACGCGCATCGCCAACCACGCCGAGCCGATTGAGGTCCGAACTCAACCACCCGAACCGGTGCCGCCCATAGGCTGAAAGATGGGTCATCCCCGCCTCGATCGTTTCGAGCGCCGATGAGAAGTTGGCGGCTTCGCCCATATCCACCGTGTGGGGGAGGTAATGGAGCATCAGCGCCGTCTCGATGGCTCCGCCATGGATGCCGTATTTCCGTTCATGCGCGTCAAAAAGCCCCTCGGGCATGCCGAACCGCATCCAGGCCGTGCCGACCGCCAGCATACCCAATTCGGCCCGCGCTTTAAGGATCACGTTTTCGACCACCGGCGTATTGCCCCCATGGCTCGAAACGATCACCAGCCGTTTCCCGCCTGCCTTGGCCCATTCCCCGGCAACACCGAACCACTCGGCAATCAGCTCGCCTTCGTCCCTGCTCTGCGTCCCATCGGCCCACATATGCTCGCGCGACGCCCCTATGCGCTGGATGGGCAGCACCACTGCGTCGATTGGACTGGAGAGATAGCGGGCCAGCGCGTTAAGATGACCTTGGGCAATGTCGCAATCGGTCGAAACGGGAAGATGGGGGCCGTGCGCTTCGGTTGCGCCAACCGGCAGAATGGCGATAGTCCCATTGCCGACCGCCACATCGGCAAGCGCGTCGATGTCGTTTACGAAAGTCAGCGGCAAGGCGCATCCCCGAAAATTTGTAATATCGACCCTATAGCGCACCAGGAGCGCGGACAAGCAATGCGGCCCCTGATTAACTTTCCCGCCAAAGGCGATTCGACGCGAGCCCCGGTTTTGGCTAGATCAATATCCATGAGCAAATCCGCTGCCGGCTCGACCCTTTACCGTCTGATCGAAGCGGGCCATCTGGCCCGGCAGGCTCTGCTCGCCCCGCTCGCGGCGCGCGGGCTCGAAGCGGGCGACGATGCCATCCTGCTCGGTCTCGCCGATCCCGCCGGCACAACCACCGACGCGCTCGCCCGGTTCACCGGTCTGCCCGCTGATCAGCTCGACGCAAGACTGGCCCGCCTCGAAGGCCGCGACCTGCTGCTGCGCCTTGCCGTAGGCCCGGAAATGGAACCCGGCGCCCGCCTATCGCAACAGGGCCACGCCATGCGCCAGTCCATAGAGGACCACTGGGCCCACCTCGAGCAGACCCTTGCCGACGACCTCGGCGACAAACGCCACAAGCACCTGCGCAAGGCCCTCAAGCGCATCATCGAAGTGCTCAGGTTTTAGCGCAAGCGGGTCCGTCACAGGCCGGCGCTGGGGGCGGCTTTGGGGTGGGAAGTTGAAGGACTGCTATGGCGACCGAGCCAGGAAAACAGACCTTAGGGGATGTAGCTAAGCCGGATTACAAGGTCATCAATCTGCTCACTGCCGGCCAGGCGCAGGGGGGGTCGGGCGGCAGCGAAAAATGGGGTGCCGTGTCCTAGTACCTCTGGGTGGAGGTAAATCCGGTATTCATCGATCAGACCCAAATCGGTCAGGCGTTGCGCAAGCTTGGGTCCGCCAACTTCGATCTCTCCTTGCGCCTCAGCCTTCAACCGGCGCACTTCCGCTTCGAGGTCGGGACCGAGGATCGTGGCATTGCGCCCGACAGTTTGCAGCGTGCTAGACACCACCCATTTAGGCGCTTTGCGCCATGCTTTCGCAAAGGCATGATGATCGGCATCCCAGCCTGGTTGGTCTTGGTCCCAATAGCTCATGAGCCCATAAAGATGGCGGCCATAAAGGCTGCCGGCAAGGCTGTCCGTCTGGTCAACGAAGTGACGAAACAGCTTGGGACTAGGCGGCGTCATCCGATCATGGTCCACGTAGCCGTCCAGCGACTGGTTCATTCCAAAGAAAAGCTTGGCCATCTCGTGCCTCCCAATTGGCAGACATCGCGTCACGCCACGTTCAATTGTTACCGAAACTGTGGTAGCAGTCAGCCCAAGGCGAAAACCATCCCTATTTTGCAATCGGTTTTGAGTTCAATGAGAGTTCGACGCTCAGGATGCCCAATCAACCTCACCCTCGAAAACTTCGGTGATCGGTGGAGCCTTATCATTCTGCGTGATGCTATGTTTGGCGGTCGCCGCCGGAGCTTCCGATCATTTCTGAGCGAAAGTACGGAAGGCATTGCGTCCAACATTCTGTCCGACCGCTTGCAGCGTCTCACTACCAATGGAATGCTCACACGCGCTTCTGATCCCGGCCACAAGCAGAGAATTCTCTATAGCTTGACTGAAAGCGCGATCGAACTGGTGCCCCTGATGGCCTTCATGGGAAGCTGGGGGATAAGACACGCACTTCCTTCATTCGAGCTTTCACAACGGGCACGCGTTCTGGAGGAGGGTGGCCCTCAGCTTTGGGCAGAGTTCATGGCCGAGTTGCGGCACATCCATCTGGGTTCGCCTGCGCCTGAGTTTTCCGCTCTGGCGAAGATGCAGGCAGCATATGAGGCCGCGATTTCCGCTTAGAACAATAGTAGCGATCAGGGGGTCCGATGTCATGGTCGAATGCCCAAGACGTCGAAACCTGCCCGTTTGCTCTTAAGCGTATCGCTCCCCAACAATCACCCCCACGCAATCTTGGCCCCCCTTGCGTTTGCATCGCCCCAGCCCCGGTGCAACACTCGACTGCCAGCAAAGGAGAGCACCCATGTGCCGCAACATCAAGCCGCTGTTCAATTTCGAGCCGCCCGCCACAAGAAACGAGATGCACGACGCCGCGCTTCAGTTCGTGCGCAAGATTTCCGGCACCACCCGGCCGTCGAAGGTCAACGAAGCCGCCTTCCATGAAGCAGTCGAAGAGATCGAGAAATCCGTGCGCAAGCTGCTCGCTACCATGGACACCAACGCCCCGCCCAAAAACCGCGAGATCGTTGCCGCCAAGGCCCGCGAGCGGGCAAGCGAGCGCTATGCGCGCCCTGCCTGAACCGTATTGACCGCAGTCCTCACGCCTCGGCCCTGATCGCCCGCGCCTCGGCCAGCGTCATTTCAGTATGCACCTGCCATCCATCGCCGGTTTGCGGAAAATCGGTGCGAAAATGCCCGCCACGGCTCTCGGTGCGTTTGAGCGCCGCCGCCGCGACCAGTGTCGCCGACGTCACCATGTTGAGATAGGCGCGGGTGACTTCCAGCGCGGTGTTCTCAAGCTCCAAAAGCCCGCGCAGCGCCCGTTTAAGCCCGGCCGCATCGCGCTCCACCCCCACATCATTGCTCATGATGGCCCGCAGATCCTTGACCGCCCTGAGGTTGCGCAACACCTCCTCGGCCCGCGCGCCCTTTTCGGCATCCCAGGCGATGCCGGCAAAGTCGGGCAGCGGTCGCCGCTGCGGCTCCAGTCCCGAGATGTCCTCGGCAATCCGCGCACCATAAACGATCGCTTCGAGCAGCGAGTTCGACGCCAGCCGGTTTGCCCCGTGTAACCCCGTGCACGACGCCTCCCCGCACACCCAGAGCCCGGAAGCGAAGACCGTCCATCCTCGTCCACCTTGACCCCGCCCATGTGATAATGGGCCGCCGGCGTCACCGGGATCGGCTCGGCAACCGGATCGATCCCCGCCATGCGGCAATAGTCGGCGACCGTGGGATAGGCCGTGAGAATTTTTTCCCCCAGCGCCGCCCGCGTATCGAGAAACACGTCCCGCCCTGCCTTGATCTGTCGGAAATTGGCCCGCGCCACGATATCGCGCGGCGCCAGTTCGGCATCGGGATGAATATCGGCCATGAACCGCTCGCCTAAATCGTTGACCAGGATCGCCCCCTCCCCCCGCAACGCCTCGGTCGCCAGCGGCGCCGGATCGCGCCCGGTCAAAATCGCTGTCGGGTGAAACTGCACGAATTCGGGATCGGCAATCACCGCTCCGGCCCGCGCCGCCATACCCATGGCGTGCCCCCGCACCGAGGGCGGGTTTGTGGGCACCGCATAGAGCCCGCCCAAACCGCCTGCCGCCAGAACCGTCGCCCGCGCCCGGATGAACACAGGTTCCACATAGCGATCCCCCAGCCGCCTGCAGAACACCCCGACGATCCGCCCGTCCGCATGGGCCAGATCGACGGCGGTAATCCCCTCGACGACCCGTATCGAGGGCGTGGCCCTCACCTTGGCGATGATCGCCTGCATGATGGCGTGCCCGGCGCGGTCCCCCGATACCCGCACCACCCGGTTGGCCGAATGGGCAGCTTCGCGCGATAAAATGAACTGCCCCAATCCATCGCGATCGAACGGGGTGCCCCAACGCGCCAGATCCTCGATCCGCGCCGCCGCCTCCCCGGTCACCGATTCGGCAACCCCGTGATCGACGATCCCCGCCCCTGCCATTTCGGTATCGGCTGCATGGGCCTGCGCGCTATCGCCCGCACCGACCGCCGCCGCCACCCCGCCCTGAGCCCAGGCCGATGACGCTCCAGAACCCAGCGGCATGGGCGAAAGCACGGTCACCGGCCGCGGCGCCAGCTTGAGCGCACAAAACAGCCCCGCCAGCCCCGCCCCCACAATCACCACGCCTTCGGCGTTAAAGACGTTGTCGAAAATGTCCAAGAAAATGCCCCCCCGAGAACCAGCGCTAGTTCTTCGGCCGCGAAAATTCGATCATCCGCTCGACCGCCGCCCGCGCCGGCTCCATCAGTTCCTCGGCAATCGTCACTTCCTCGGTGCCCGTGTGCAGGCTCCAGAGGATATTTTCGAGATTGATGCGCTTCATGTGCGGGCAGATGTTGCAGCCGCGCAGGAACGCGACACCCTCGGTTTCCGCCGCCACATTGTCGCTCATCGAACATTCGGTGACCATCACCACCTTGGCAGGCCGCTCGGTCTTGACCCAATCGATCATCCCCGACGTCGAGCCGGCAAAATCGACGGCATCGATCACCTCGGGCGGACATTCGGGATGGGCGATGATCTTGGCGCCCGGATAGGCGGCCCGCAATTCTGCGATATCGTCGGCGGTAAAGGTCTCGTGCACCTCGCACGCGCCTGCCCAGGTGACGATCTTCTTTTTCGTCTTTTTCGCCGTGTTCTGCGCCAGAAACTGGTCGGGGATCATCATCACCGTGTCGCCCTCGACCGCCTCGACGATTTCGAGCGCATTGGACGAGGTGCAGCAGACATCGGTCACAGCTTTCACCGCCGCCGATGAATTGACGTAGGTCACCACCGGCACGCCCGGATATTGCGCCCGCATGGCCAGGACATCCTCGGCCGTGATCGAAGAGGCCAGCGAGCATCCTGCCCGGCTGTCGGGGATCAGAACGCGCTTGGACGGGTTGAGCAGTTTGGAGGTCTCGGCCATGAAGTGCACGCCGCACTGCACGATGGTTTCGGCCTCGACCTTGGTCGCCTCGATGGCCAGTTGCAGGCTGTCGCCCACGATATCGGCGACACCGTAAAAGATCTGCGGCGTCTGGTAATTGTGCGCCAGGATCACGGCGTTTTTTTCGCGCTTGAGTTTATTGATCTGGAATATCAGCGGCGCATAGAACGGCCATTCGATCTCGGGGATCCGATCCTTGACCTTCTCGAAAACCGGACGCGTTTCGGTTTCAATCGCCTTGGAAAATTTCAGATCGAAATCGGCGGCCAGAACGGCCCGCGCCTCTTCGATCGGTGTCAGGGCGTTGATCTGCTGGATCATGTTCGGGCTCCCCCGCCTGCATCGACATGGCCGCAAGCGACCTGCGGCAGAAGCGTTTCCAGCAAAAGTCGGCGGCACTTTTGCGGTTCGGAAACGCGACAAAACAAATCCTGGATCATCCAGGCTCTTCAAGCCTGGATGACTTAGGGAGTTTTCGTTCCCAATTCAATAAAGCCCGTGCTAGAGCACGGAGAACCCATAGGACTTTAGTTGGAGATCGCCATGGCCCAGGACGCAGCAACGCTCAAATCCATCCTTTCGGCGGCGCCCGTGGTGCCGGTCATCATCCATGATGATGTCTCGAGCGCCCGCAATCTCGCCGAAGCGCTGGTGGCCGGCGGATTGCCCAACCTCGAAATCACCCTGCGCACACCCAATGCGCTCAAGGTCATCGAAGAAATGGCCAAGGTCAAAGGCGCAATCGTCGGCTCGGGCACCGTGCGCCGCAAAAAGGATATGAAAGCCTCCCGCGACGCCGGCTGCCAGTTCATGGTCTCGCCGGGCGCGCCGCTGGCGCTGCTCGAAGCGGCCGAGGATATCTCGATCCCTCTGCTACCCGGCATCGCCTCGCCCACCGAAGCCATGGCCGCCTCGCTGATGGGCTATAGCTATCTCAAATTCTTCCCCGCCGAAGCCATGGGTGGAACGCCCGTGCTCAAGGCCTTCGCTTCGCCCCTGCCCGACATCATGTTCTGCCCCACAGGCGGCATCGATATCGAAAATGCGAAAATCTATCTGGGCCTTTCCAACGTCATCTGCGTTGGCGGCTCCTGGGTCGTTCCCGCCGATGCCATCGCCGCCGGCGATTTCGACAGGATCGAGGCGCTTGCCCGCGAAGCGGCCAGCCTCGCCCAATAGATGAAACGGCCCATTCCCGCTTCCGGCCTGGGCCATCTGCGGATCGTGCTCGATGAAAACTTCTACATCGGCCCCGGCCGGGCCGACCTGCTCGAGGGAATCGAAAAAACCGGCTCGATCAGCGCCGCCGGCAAGGCCATGTCCATGAGCTACAAGCGCGCCTGGACCCTGGTTCAAGCGCTCAACGATGGGGCGGGCACCCCGTTGGTCGAAACCACCCGCGGTGGCAAGGCGCAGGGCGGCGCCCATCTCACCGAAGCGGGCCGCGAACTCCTTTTCCGCTACCGCGCCATCGAACAAAAGACCCGGGCCGCTATCGAACCCGACGTCGAGGCCCTGCGCACCCTCGTCCGACGCACGCCCCCAAAACCCTAGCCATTGCCTTTCACACCCGCTTCATGCCAGAAATCGATATGTCTGGATAAACATATCGAGGGTCACTTTTGCTTCGCCTTCCCATCGCCACGCTTGCGATCCTCGCTGCATCGGGGCCTGCCTCGGCGCAAGACGCCCGGATCGCCGTCGCCGCCAATTTCACCGCTACAGCCCAAAAACTCGGCGCCGCTTTCACGGCTGAAACCGGCAGCGAAATCGCCTTTTCCTTCGGTTCCACCGGCCAGCTCTACGCCCAGATCACCCAAGGTGCCCCCTTCGACGCGTTCCTCTCGGCCGACGCCGCCACGCCCGCGCGCCTTCTTGACGAAGGCTTGGCCACAGAGGGCAGCGGTTTCACCTACGCGGTGGGCAAGCTGGTCCTGTTTTCCACCCTCCCCGATCTGGTCACCGGCCCGCAAAGCCTGAAGGGAAATTTCACCCACCTCGCCATCGCCGAACCCGCCGCCGCCCCTTATGGCGCTGCCGCAATGGAAGTGCTCGAGGCTCTAAATCTCACAGAAGCGCTCGCCGGCAAGCTGGTCATCGGCCAGAATATTTCCCAAACCTACCAGTTCGTCGACACCGCAAATGCTGAACTTGGCTTCGTCGCGCTCTCCCAGGTCGCCGGGCGCACCGATGGGTCACGCTGGGTGGTCGAAGACCTTCACACCCCCATCACTCAGGACGCCGTGCTGCTCGACGCCGACAACCAGCCCGCTATCGCATTCCTCGATTTTCTTGTCACCGACGCCGCCCGAACCATCATCCGATCCGATGGCTACGGGACGATCGAGCAATGACACTGTTCTGGGAAATCTGGCCGGCCATCCGGCTCACCCTCTCGCTGGCCTTCGTCACCACCCTCATCCTCGTGGTCATCGGCACGCCCCTTGCCTGGTGGCTGGCCCGCTCGAAATCGCGCTGGACGATCATCGTCAACGCGCTGATCGCCTTGCCGCTCGTTCTGCCGCCAACCGTTCTGGGCTTTTATATGCTCATCCTTTTGGGCACCGCCGGTCCGGGCGGCTGGCTGGCCCCGCTCTGGGGCGGGCGCAGCCTCGCCTTCACCTTCCCGGGCCTGGTCATCGGCTCGGTGCTCTATTCGCTGCCCTTCGTCGTCCAGCCGCTGCGCAACAGCTTTGCCGCCATCGGCCCCGGCCCGCTCGAAGCGGCTTACTCCCTCGGCCTCGACTTTCGAAAGGCCTTTGCTCTGGTCATCCTGCCCCTTGCCCGCCCCGGTTATCTCACCGCAGCCGTGCTCGGCTTTTCCCATACGGTGGGCGAATTCGGCGTGGTGATGATGATCGGCGGCAACATTCCAGGCCAGACCAAGGTGCTCTCCATCGCCATTTTCGATTACGTCGAACAGCTCCGCTGGACCGAAGCGCACATAATCGCCTTCGCCATGCTGGTCTTTGCCTTCGTGGCGCTGGCCCTGACCATGAGCGTCGACCGAGCGGTGTCCCGCATCCAGCCTTAGAGCGTTTCCAGGATAAGTGGAAACCACTTATCCGGTTCGGAAGCGCGACAAAACAAAGACTTAAATAGTTGCACGGTTTCCGTGAAACGGCGCAACGAGCTTAAGCCGGTTTTGGCCCCTCTGCGGTTTCCGTGCTGTCCGGCGCCCCCGCGTAAAAGGCCGAAAGCCGTTTGTAGGGCCGCGAATTGAGCGCCAGAATGGTCACCAGCACCCCGATCAGCCCCGCCACCGTGAACACAAGCGCAATGCCGCGATCAGGCCCGGTGCCGAACCAGCCGCCAATCGTTTGCGCGCCCTGTCCGTCGGTCATGAACGGGATCACCACGAACTGGGTATAGGGCCCGATCAGGAACGCCGTCAGCGGCGAGGCCGCCTGTTCGACCGATTGGGCAAACCCGAACACCCGCCCCTGCCGCTCCAGCGGAACCACCTTTTGCAGCGTTGTGTGTTCGGCCGCCTCGGCATAGGGCGCCATGAACATCCACACGAAACACCCCGCCGTCAGAAGCCAGATCGAGGATTGCAGCGTGAAAACGCAGCACACCGACCATGTGATAAGGTTGACCAGCAGCAGCGTGCGCAGAGGATTTTTGCCCAGCCCGGTGCGCGAAATCACGATCCCCGAAACGATGAACGCCGTCGAGAGCACCCCGAACAGCAGCCCCCAGACCTCGACCGAAACCAGCGAAAGCCCATAGGCATCGAGCAGCGCCATGAAGATGCCGCCGAGGAAATTGTTGAAGGTGGCGAAAAAGATCAGGGCAAACAGCCCCGGCACCGCCGCGATGATCGCTATCGTGCCAGCGATATCCACTGTGCGCGGCGGCTGGATTTCCCCCTCGACCGGCACCGGGCGGCCTTCATTGACCCGCAGAAATCCCAGATGAACGAACGCCAGTATCGTGGACGCCAGCGCCAGGATAAGCACCAGCCACATCCCGCCCCAGGCAACAAGGAACCCCGAGATCACCGAAGTGGTCAAAAACCCGATGCCCGTCACCATCCCCACCAGCCCGTTTGCCTTGTCGCGCTCGTCCTCGGCGATCATGATGGTCACCAGCGTCGGCAGCGCAATCGAGCGGATATTGCCCGCGATCACGCCGAGCATGACCAGCAGGACGAACACCCACAGATAGGGGCCGAACGGATCGGTGAACGCGCCCGCTGGTTCGGCCAGCAGCATCACCAGCGCCGCGACATAAAAAAGAAACGAGACAAGGCTCGATCCCATCATCGCTATGCGCTTGGAATTGTGGTCGACGATCGAGCCCAGCCAGAACCCGAAAGCCGCCGTGAACACCAGATAGATCCCGGCGATCATGCCGGTCGCAAACACCGACTGGGTCTCGATGAAGATCCAGAAGGTGATCGCGAACCACACCGTAAAGTTCGTGATATTGGCAACCAGATTGTTGCCCAAAATCTGATGAAATGGGGTCATGGCCGTGTCCGGATCGTTCGAGGTGCGACATTACGTCCGGCGGCACCCATCGGCAATCACCAAACGCTTGACCCCAAGGACGCTGCGCCTCACCCCGTCCCGACAGCATTATCTTAAATGGATGTCGATCGTAGGTTGTGTGGAGAGTTGGGTCAGGCCACCATCACCCGAATCTCCAAGCAACCTAACGCTCACCCACGATGTCGCGGACACCATCCTCGACGGTTGGAGCGGTGCTGCCGCATTCGAACCCGTCGATCAACTCGTCGGCCAGTCGCCGCGCCCGCTCGTTGGCGCCTTCCGTAGCGGCGACATAGGCCATTGCGCACGCCCCGCCGCCGTCGGGCTGCCCCACCTTGGAGACCACAAGAAGCTGCCGCGTCCAGTCGCCCATCGCGTCGGCGATGAACCAGCGCTGGATCGCCGCGACGGGCCGCTCGGTGTTCCGGTCGATCCGCACCCGCCATTCCACGGTGTCATGGGCGTAATTGAACGGCGCGAACGTCGCCATGCCGGACTCCGTGGCAAAGCCATATGTAACGCTGTCCCTCCCGTCCGAAGAGCGCAGAACGAACGGATATCCCGCATGCCCCGTGCACACGAAATCGGCCCACTCGCCTTCATTGTCGGGCGCGCGGTCGATCAGGTTGCAGTCGGCATCGAGGTCGTATTGCGTATATTCGCTGATCGCCTGGCCCATGACGGGCGTGGCACCGAGCGAGACCAGAGCGAGAGCGGCCAGCAGCTTTTTCATGGCAATGGGTCCTTGTGGAATTTCGGGGTCAAACCTGTTGCAACAATCGGGCGGCAATATGCCGTTCAGGCGCTTTTCAATACAGCCTCGACCTCGGCCCGGCTCGGCGGATGACACCCCACAAATCCGCAATTGAGCCCCGCCGTCACCGCCCCGAACGCCAGCACCTCGCCAAGCGCCTCTCCATCGAGCGCCCCAAGCCGCCCCACGGCCAACCCGTCGCGGTCGGCAAGTGCCGCAAGCACCCCGGCCATCAGACTGTCGCCTGCCCCAACCGTATCCCCGAACACCGCCGGCCGATGGATCGGCGCTTTCGCCTCGGCCGATGCCGTAAAGGCCCGCGAGCCCTCCTCGCCCATCGTCACCACCACCAGTTCCACATTGGGCCGGGCCAGCAAACTTTTTACGTGCGCCTCGATGCTCATCGACCCATCGAGCGCCGCAAGATCCTCGTCGGAGACCTTGACGATATGGGCAAGATCGAGAAACGCGCCGAGCCGTTCCTTGTACCCGACAAAATCGGAAATCAGCGACGGGCGCACATTGGGATCGATTGAAAGAACCGCGCCGCGCGCCGCCACCTCCCCGACCACATCGAGCCAGATTTGCGCATCCTCTGCCTCGATCGGCAAGAACCCCCCGATCTGGAACACATCGATCGTCTCGGGCAGCGCCGCCATCAGTTTCTCGCGCGAGATATCGCGCTCGGCGGTACCCTTGCGATAAAACGCATAGGCTGGCAGCCCTTTGGCATTGCGCGTCACCACCGCCAGCGTCGTATTGCAGTCGGACCGCTCGGAAATCAGCGGCACGACCCCGGCATCATTGAGCGGCCCCATCAGCAGATCGCCGAACGTGTCCTTGGAGATCGGGCATAAAAACCCCGATTTCTGGCCCAGCTTGGCCAGCGCAATGGCGCAATTGTAGGGCGACCCGCCCTCATGGGCGCTCATTTCCATCGCCGCGCCCGCCTCATGCGGTCTGGCGACAAGATCGATAAGGCTTTCCCCTGCAACCACGAACATCGCGTCCTCCCCGTCTCAAGGCCCGGCCTGTTTACAGAACCTCTGGGCATCCGCCAAGATCATGAGCAGATGTTTACGCACCGAACGGCGCACACAGCGATACCCGCGACCGCGCCTGCAACCTTTGCCGGGCCGGGGCATTGTGCCCCTGATACTTTTTCCATTTTTAGCACGAGGAATTGTCATGGACGTCGTCGACGTACGGATCGATCCGTTTCCCAGCCAGCGCGAACTCTCCGATCTCTGGCGGGCCACGTGGGAGATCGATGGAGTTTCCGATTTCCAGTCCATTCTCACCCGCAGCCTCACCCATGTCGGCGCCTATCTTGGAGACCGCATCATCGGTTTTACCAACATGGCCTGGGATGGCGGCATTCACGGGTTTCTGGTCGATGCCTGCGTACACCCCGATTTCCGTGACCACGGGATCGGCCAGTCCATGGTCGAAGCGGCCCTCAAGGTCGCCCGCAAGCGCGGATTGCAGAAAGTCCATGTGGACTTCGAGCCCCATCTGCGCGATTTCTACCTCTCCTGCGGCTTCAAGCCCACCGACGCCGGGGTTTTGACCATCGACTAAGGACGACGCAACAATGGCCGAAAACCATGAACAACGGCTCATCGCCCTCGAAGAGCGTCTGGCCCATCAGGACCAGACCATCGAGGAGCTAAGCGCCGTCATCACCGGCCAGTGGCGCGAAATCGACAGGCTCAAGCGCCAGCTCGCCATGATCGACGACCAGATCGCCGCCGTCGAACAGCTTGCCCGCACCGGCAAGGCCGAGCCCCCGCCGCCCCATTATTGATCAGCTGCACCAGCTTTGGCGCGCGCCACCCCAGCGGCGCGCCAGCCCCTCGGCGACCAGCATCATGCCCAGCGATTGCCCGTCGCGTTCGAGCACTCGCAGCTTGCGCCCGTACATGTCGGCGTCGCGATGATCCCAGAGCGTCATGGTGAACCCGCCCCCATTGACCAGTTCGAGCATCCGAAGCGTCGCCCGGTCGCCGAGCGCCTTTTCCTCGGCGCAGCCATAATCGCGCACTTCGGGCGTATCGATATCGGCAATCCGCACCGATTGCCCCTCGATCCGGATCGTATCCCCATCGATCACGCAGGTCCCCCCGCTCCCCGCGCACAGCGAGAAATGGTGCACGACCGTCTCGTAGCCTGAAGCCGCCTCCGGCACCTCGAACCCGGGAACCTCGACATAGCCCCGCTCGATCGCCACCCAGCCCAGTGCCGCCACCGCGATCAGCGCAACCAGCGGCTCGAGCACCATCGGCACCCGCCGCCGCGGCTGCGCCGTAAACCGCGCCCGCCCGAAATTCGCTCTCACCCGCATCGCCGAATCGTCTCCACGCCCTTTACGGCAGACGATAGCCAACAGGTTCTAACGGGCCGTAAGCGCCAAGCTGGGCGATCTACCGTTAGGACTTACACGGCAAGGCAGAGATATTTGATGTTGAGATAATCCTCGATCCCGTATTTGGAGCCTTCCCGGCCGAACCCCGACTGTTTGACCCCGCCGAACGGCGCCACCTCGGTCGAAATCATCCCCGTATTGATCCCCACGATCCCGTATTCCAGCGCCTCGGCGACCCGGGTCACTTGCGATATGTCCTTGCCATAGAAATAGGCGGCCAGCCCGAATTCGGTGGCATTGGCCAACTCGATCGCCTCATCGACGGTTTCGAACTTGAACACCGGCGCCACCGGGCCAAAAATCTCCTCGCGCGCCAGCCGCATCTCGCTGGTCGCTCCAACCAGAAGCGTGGGCGGATAAAAGGTCCGCTCCCCGGTCGCAGCCCCGCCCATGACCACATCGGCACCCTTTTCCCTCGCGTCGCCCACAAGCTCTTCGACCTTGCCCACCGCCTTGTCGGTGATCAGCGGGCCCAACTCGACCCCATCGTCCATGCCATTGCCAAGCTTGAGCTCGGCCATCTTGTCTTTGAGCCGCGCCACGAACGCATCATGGATACCCGCCTGCACATAGACCCGGTTGGCGCAAACGCAGGTCTGCCCCGCATTGCGGAATTTCGATGCCATGGCCCCCGCGACCGCTGCATCGACATCGGCGTCATCGAACACGATGAACGGTGCGTTCCCGCCCAGTTCCATGCTCATGCGCTTGATCCCGTCCGCGCATTGCCGCATCAGGATCTTTCCCACATTGGTCGAGCCGGTAAAGGATATCTTGGCGACCTTGGGATTGGCGCACAATTCCTGCCCGATGGCCGCCGAGTCCGTACCCGGCACGATGTTGAGCACCCCGGCCGGAAATCCCGCCCATTCCATCAGCCGTGCAATCGCCAGCGCCGAAAGCGGAGTTTCCGACGCGGGCTTGGAGACCACAGTGCATCCCGCCGCCAGGGCCGGCGCCAGTTTCCTCGCCAGCATCGCGTTGGGGAAATTCCAGGGCGTAATGACCCCCACCACCCCCACCGGCTGCTTGATGACGCTGATTCTGGTGTTGGCGGTGTGCCCGGGGATCGTATCGCCATAGACGCGCCGCGCCTCCTCGGCGAACCATTCGATAAAGCTGGCGCCGTAAAGAATTTCCCCGCGCGCTTCCTTCCAGGGCTTGCCCATTTCCAGCGTCAGGATGGTGGCCAGGTCGTCGGCGTTTTCCACCATCAGCCGATGCAGGCTTTTGAGCAGATCGGCCCGCTCCTTTGCCGATTTTGCCGCCCAGCCCGACTGTGCCGCATGGGCGGCATCGATCGCCTCGCGCGTTGCATGGGTCGAAAGGTCGGGAATCTGCGCCAGCACCTCACCGGTTGCCGGATTGGCAACCCGAAACACCTTCCCCCGCGAGGAGACCGTGTTCCACTTGCCGTTGATAAAGCCGCCGGCTGCAATCAGCCGCGGTTCCTTGAGCCGATCGGTGAGCGCGGATGTCAGGGTCATCGGGAGCCTCCTTAAAAGAGCGTTTCCAGGATACGTGCAGTCCACTTGTCCGGTCCGCAAACGCGACAGAACCAGGACCGGGATCATTGCGCCGCTTCCAGGAAACGGTGAAATGATCCTGAGTGTTTTTGCGATTGAACGCCTCAAATTGCCCAATGGCAACAGCAACGCAATGGTTGCGGTTTCGCTAGTCAGGTTCGACAAAACTGTTATAACTACGAGCAATGCCGATTTGACGACGGGCCGAATGGATACCGCCGAAACGACCTATTCCTTTCTTTCCAGTTCGGCTGAAATGCCGCGTGGGTCCATGGCCGCCAGAGTGGCCGCGCAATTGCGCAACGCCATCATCGAACTCCGCCTGCCCCCCGGCACCATGCTCGACAAAGCTCAGATCTGTGCCCGGCTCGGCGTCTCGCGTTCCCCGGTGGCCGAAGCCTTTGCACGGCTGGAATCCGAAGGACTGCTCGATATCCTTCCCCAACGCGGCACCGTTGTGTCCTTCCTCTCGCTCGGCGCCATCAAGGAATACATCTTCATCCGCAAGGCCCTCGAGGGCGAGGCGGTTCGCACGCTCGCCTCCCACCGCCCACCCGGTCTCATCGAGCGGCTGGAAGCCAATGTTCAGGCCCAGCGCGAAAGCGCCCGCAACGAGGACCGGCAGACCTTCCATCGTCTCGATTTGGAATTTCACGATGAGCTGTTGGGTGCGCTGGACTACAGGCGCATGAAGGCTGTCGTCGATACCGCCCGCAACAATCTCGATCGGGCCCGGCAGATGACCAACACCATCCGCCGCATCGCCGTCGGCATCGAAGAACACGCCAATATCGCCGCCGAGATAAAGGCCGGAAAAGGCGACCGGGCAGCCCGCGCCATGCATGTTCATCTCGATGGCATGATCAGCGAAACCGAAGCCCTGGCCGACCGTCATCCCGAACTTTTCGTCTCCCGCGCCGCCAGTCGCGGCCCCGCCCCATCCGGCGTTATTCGCGATTTGGCAACAATCCGTCGCGTTCCGTCCACTTAATCGGAACGCGTCCCGGGGTTATCTTGATGGCAACAAACGGCCACGGAGATAATGCCATGCTCGACACCGGACCCAGCGTCGCAACGCCGCTTCTGGTTCCCACCCGGACCCGTCTGGGACAGATCCATATTGCCGTCACCGACCCCGAGCGCGCCCTGTCCATTTGGCGCGATGTTGTCGGACTGACCCTGATAAACCGGACACCCGACCGGCTCGAACTGGGCGCTGGCGGCAAGGTGCTTGTTGTGCTCGAAACCGGCGCCGACGGGCCGGTCGTCCCCCATACCGTCGGGCTCTACCACGTCGCCATTCACGTTCCCACGCGCCGCGATTTCGCCCGCATGCTCAACCGTGCCATCACCGCCCGCATTCGCATCTCCCCCACCGACCATCTGGTCTCCGAGGCGCTTTACCTGTGGGATTTCGACGGCAACGGCATCGAAATCACCTTCGAAACCCCATGGCGCGGAAAATTCGTCGAACATGACGAACTGATGGCCGTAACCCCGGACGGCAAAACCCATTCGGGC
This sequence comes from Pelagibacterium sp., assembly GCA_002723255.1. Classification (GTDB taxonomy): domain Bacteria; phylum Pseudomonadota; class Alphaproteobacteria; order Rhizobiales; family Devosiaceae; genus Pelagibacterium; species Pelagibacterium nitratireducens. The sequence continues at coordinate 36,702 of PBNW01000012.1, forward strand.
CGCGAGCCCATCGACGTGCCCGGCCTTATGGCCGAACTCGACGGCGACGAAACCCCGTTCGCCCCCATGCCCGAGGGCACCCGCATCGGACACGTCCACGTCCATGTGGACGATCTCGATACCGCCATGGGCTTTTACCGCGACCAGATCGGCTTTGCCGGCCAGCTTCTCTCGCGCCGTTACGGCATGGGCGACGTCAATCTCGATTATGCTCCCCACATTCTGGCCTTCAACATCTGGGCCGGCCGCAATCCCGCAATGCCCCCCGTCGGCGCATCGGGCCTGCGCTGGTTCGAAATCGTCGTCCCCGACGCAAAAACCCTCTCGGAAATTCGCGACCGCCTCATCACCGCCGGATCGGACGTCGAGGACATCGAAACCGGCATCGAAACCCGCGACCCCGCCGGCAACCGCCTGCGTGTTCTACTCGCTTAGGCCGTGTGGTGGAGAGTTAGGTCAGGGTGAGCCGAAAATGGTAGTCTTTGAGAACCGGAGCGGAGCGTACTTTCGGGTACGTGAGCACCGGAAGCGCAAAAGACTGCCATTTGCAGGCCGCCCTCACCGAACTCAGCGGCGCGCGATGAGGTCGATCTCGACAAGCGCCCCAACCGCCAGCCCGGTCACCCCGATTGTCGTCCGGGCCGGTAGTTTTCCGGGCTCGAAATATGATTGATAGGTCGCATTCATCTCGGCGTAGTCGCGCTCGAAGGCGGTGAGATAAATCCGCGCCATCGTGATGTTTTCAAGCGACAACCCGATCCCGCCCAGAACGATTGCCAGATTGTCCATCACCCGCCGCGTCTGCGCCACGATGCCCTCGGGCAGCGGCGCATCGGGGGCGTCGGGATCGGTGGGCATCTGTCCGGTGACAAACACCCAGCCATCGGCCTCGACGGCATGGGAAAACGGGGCGACCGGACGCGGGCCGCGCTCGATCATGTGATGGATGGGCAGGCTCATGGGAACTCCTTGATATCGGGCAAGAGAGTGCAAAGCCTTGCTCTTGCCGTCAACCGGAACCATCTCTTGTGCGTTACGCTCACACCGAAGCGCTTGTAAGGAACACGCCATGGCCATCGATCTCGACATCCACCACACAGTGAACGGCGACCATGGACGCTATTGGGCCGACCTTGACGGGGGCGCGCAGGCCGAAATGACCTATCTGCGCCGACCGGACCGCTCGATCATCATCACCCACACCGGCGTTCCGCGCGCCTTCGAGGGCCGCAGCATTGCCCTGCAACTGGTCAAGCG
>PBNW01000013.1 GCA_002723255.1 Pelagibacterium sp.
ATCGTCGGAATAGGGCTTGATCATTGGCGCTGGCCTCCATTCCAGCACCAATGATGAATCACATCAAAATCGATTTGGGAATCCCAAACCGATTCAATCAGATCAAGACGCGCTCTAGGAAGCTTCCGAGTAGATCTCAAGCCTGTTGCGCTGCTCGACCACAGGCGCGATGCCTTCCATGACGCGGGCTCGGGGGAAGGTGGCGATCACTTCGGTGCCGAAGCGCAGCTTGGAGAACAGATCGAACCGTCCCTGATGAAGGTCCATGATCTTCTGGACGATGGGCAAACCGAGGCCGGCCCCTTGCTCGGCGGTCTTTTGCGCCAGCGATCCCTGACCGAAAGACGACAAGACGGTTTCGATTTCCTCTTCGGGAATTCCGGGGCCGTTGTCGACCACGGAGATGAATTGCCCGCCATCTGTCGACCGCCCCACGGTCAGAACGATCTTACCCGATTGTGGAGTGAACTTGATGGCGTTCGAGAGAAGGTTGAGGACCACCTGACGCACGGCGCGCTCGTCGCCCCAGATCTTAGGTAGCGAATCGCCAGCCTCGAACTGAAGATCGACATTCTTGGAACGGGCCCGGATTTCGAGCATGCGGCGGCAATCGTCGGAAATATCGGCAAGCGAGATGCCCTCTTCGTTGAGCTCGTATTTCCCCGCTTCAATCCGCGACAGGTCGAGCAATTCGTTGATGAGGGTCAAAAGATGCTGCCCGCTGGCGTGAATATCGCCAGCATACTCCTTGTATTGGGGAACTGCGTGAGCTCCCAGCAGTTCCGATTTCAGCACCTCGGAAAATCCGATGATGGCATTGAGCGGCGTGCGCAACTCGTGGCTCATGGTGGCAAGGAAGCGCGACTTGGCAATATTGGCCTGCTCGGCATGCCGACGGGCTTCATCCGACATCGTGCGCGCTTCCTCAAGCTCGAGGATCAGAGCATCTTTTTCCCATTGATGTTCAAGATTGCCGATTTCGGACTTGTAGAGCTGGCGGGTGAGAAACAGAAAAAAGAAGAACGCCCCGATGGCAACAACCGACATCGCATAATTGAGCGTGCCGCCGCTCCAGATGAGCATGGCGGCCACACTCACGGTTCCGGGGAACGTGGTCACCAGGGTGGCGCTGGGCAGGGTGCGCGTTGCAACGGCGTTTGCAGCGACTCCGACCAGCAGCATGGCAAAGATGATGATCTGGATATCCTGCCCGCCGCCGCTGATGGTGAGGACCGGCAGCGTGGCCCAGGACAGACCGGTGATCGTTTCGGCGATGATGAAGGTCTGCGTCCAACGGCGGGGATTGAATTTGGACGAGCTTTGCTTTCGGAACCGCCGGCAGATCATGGCGATACCGAGATTGGCAACGCCGACGACGCTGGCCCAGAGCGCAGCGATAATCGGATCGATCCACAAGATTGCAGCGAGCGAGAGGATGCTCAACAGCACCAGTGTGGGAAGGAGGCTCGTTAGCCGGGCGTTGGCATATTCGGCCAGCAGTTCATAATCGAAAGTGGCCCGCGTGCCTGAACTTGAGGTCAACTTCTGGCGTGCATCGAGGACGGCACGCTGAACCGTACGGCGCGATTCTCCCCGACGCGGCGCTTCGGTTGCACGGTTAGGCTGGCTGGACGCCATCGAACTCTCGTTACGCTACTCAACTACTCATCAGGTCAGCATAAAACGGACTAACCTGTACGCTAGACTCAACGCTAAGCCACGCGTGGTTAACAGGACGTTGAACTGCACCACCCAGTTAGACGCAATTTTCACCATAGTTGACCGGAGCCCCGCTGACTGGCCGGTTCGAGGGTATGAGGACGGACGGGCCGATGGCTGAGCCCCGGGGGTTGTTTGCCTTGACATGGGCAATGCCGGCACGTCAAATGTCGCGCTGAGGCGGACGATTTTCCAGAATGCTGGAAATTTTCGTTGATTATAAGAATACTATTTCAGGGGCTTTCATGGCGCTCGACAAACTCGACCGCAAAATTCTCCAGCTTTTGCAAAAGGATGCCACGATGCCAGTGGCGGAAATCGGCCGAAAGGTCGGTTTGTCCACCACACCATGCTGGCGCCGCATCCAGAAAATGGAGGAAGAAGGGGTCATCAAGCGCCGCGTCGCCGTGCTCGATCCCGAAAAGGTCAACGCGGGCGTAACAGTGTTTGTGGCCGTCAAGACAAACGAGCACAACGATGCGTGGTTGCGCAAGTTTGCCGCCGTCGTCGAGGATTTTACCGAAGTCGTCGAGTTCTACCGCATGAGCGGGGACGTCGATTATCTGCTTCGCGTGGTCGTACCGTCCATTCAGGCCTATGACATCTTTTATAAAAAGCTGATCTCCAAAATCGCGCTGTCCGACGTCAGCTCGTCTTTTGCCATGGAGCAGATCAAATATACGACGGCCCTGCCGCTCGAGTTCGCGGTCGTGGGGGACTAGCCGCCCGTCACGGACATGTGCCGGCCGACGGCCGGGGCAGAGCGGCGCTCGATCACGAAGTCATGGCCTTTGGGCTTGAGGATCATCGCGCGATCAAGCGCGGCATCGAGCCCGTCCGGGCCGCCCTCGCGCAACGCCGCGCGCAGATCGACCCGATCGTCCTGTCCAAGGCACATGTAAAGTTGCCCGGTGCAGGTCAGACGCACCCGATTGCAGCTTTCGCAGAAATTGTGGCTCAGCGGAGTAATGAACCCTATGGTGCCGCCGGTCTGCTCCACCCGCATGTAGCGGGCCGGTCCGCCGGTGCGCTTGGCAATGGGCGTGAGCGTGAAGCGCTCGGCAAGCCGGTCGCGAACCGTGCGCAGCGACAGGTGAGTGTCGGCACGCTCGAAGGCAACATCGCCGAGCGGCATTTCTTCGATCAGGGTCAATTCGAACCCTTCGGAATGGGCCCACTCGAGCATGGGCAGGATTTCGTCTTCGTTGACGCTCTTGATCGCCACCATGTTGAGCTTGACCGACAGGCCCGCATCACGCGCCGCATAGATGCCGTCAAGAACCTGTGGCAAGCGTCCGCGCCGGGTTATCGCCGCAAACTTTTCGCCATCAAGCGTATCGAGCGAGACATTGACCCGGCGAATGCCCAACTCCGCCAGGCGCCCGGCATGCTGTGCGAGCTGGCTGCCATTGGTGGTTAGTGTCAACTCCTCGAGCTCGCCTTGCGCCAGATGGCTTTCCGAAAGCGCTTCGATGAGTTTGATAATGTCACGGCGAACCAACGGCTCTCCGCCCGTCAGTCGGACCTTGCGAACACCGCGTCTGACAAATGCGCCGATAACCTCCTGGATTTCCTCGAAGCTGAGCACCTCGCTCTTGGGCAGGAAAACCATGTCTTCGCCCATGCAATAGGTGCAGCGAAAATCGCAGCGGTCGGTCACCGAAACCCTGAGATAGGTGACGTGTCTGCCAAAACTGTCGACGAGCGGGCGCTGGGGTACGTGATTGGTCATCGCAAGAATATAGGCCCTATTGCATGGAGCGAAAACCCGAGTTTCGCATCCGATACGACCTGCATCGACCTTGGTAGCGTTGACAGGCGCCGCGAACTGCCGTTCTAGAGGCAAAACCGGGAGATTTCAGAACGTGAGTGAAGACCTCAAGCGCAAGGCGGCCCAGGCGGCCATGTCCGAAATCCGTTCGGGCATGCGGATCGGGCTCGGCACGGGCTCGACGGCCAAACATTTTGTCGATCTGCTCGGCGCGGAAGTGGCAAAGGGATTTGAGTGCATCTGCGTGCCGACATCGGAGGTGACTGCGGCGCAGGCGCGCGGACTCGACATTGCTCTGACCACGCTCGACGATATCGACCGTCTTGATGTTACGATTGATGGCGCCGACGAGATCGACCGGAACTTCCAGCTCATCAAGGGCGGTGGCGGAGCGTTGCTGCGCGAAAAGATCGTGGCAGCGGCCTCGGCGCGCATGATCGTGATTGCCGATGAAACCAAGCTCGTCGATACGCTGGGCGCATACGCCCTGCCGATCGAGGTCAATCTTTTCGGCCTTGCCGCAACCGAAAGGGCGATCGCTGGCGTGATGGCCCGGTTCGGCGCTCAGGGTGGAAAGGCATTGCGGAAAAGAGCCGACGGTGAGACCTTTGTGACCGATGGTGGCCACTATATCGTGGACGCATCTTTTGGCCGTATTTCGGACGCAAAAGCTCTCTCTTTGGCACTGCTCGAAATTCCCGGTGTCGTCCAGCACGGGCTGTTCATCGATTTGTGTTCCGACGCCTATCTTGCTACGCCCGGGGGGACGATCAAGCTCTCCGAGCATGTGAAATCATAACCCGTTTTCGTAAGGGACCGTACGCACAATGACTTTCCTGCCCACTCTGCGCCGGCTCGCTGCGGCGCTTATTCTGTCCGGCACCGCACTGGTGGCGGCAGCTCCTGCCCATGCGCAACAGGAAATTTCACCCGAGCATCTCGCAAAGGCGCGCGAATATGTGGACATGACCGATTCCGCGCAGCTCTATGAACGCACCCTCGTCGAGATGGGCTTGCGGGTCATGCGCCTGATGATTCAGGAAGACCCGTCATTGCGTGATCCGCTGATCAATGCGCTGCAGACAGTGTATGACGGCTATCTCGTCAATCGCGATCCGCTCTACAATCAGTTCGCGCGCATCTATGCCATCCGCTTTTCGGTCGAAGAGCTCGAAGAGATTGTGAGCTTTTATGAAACGCCGGTCGGCCAGAAGCTGCTGAGCCAGAATGCGGGCATCAACGAGGATCTTCAACTGGCACTGGGTGTGTGGAGCCGCAACACGGGCAACGAGTTCCTCTCGCGTGTGCGCACTGAACTGCGCAACCAGGGATACAATGCCCCCGAGGTCGAAGCGCCCGCCCCCGAAGAAGAGGAAGCTGCGCCGCAATAAGGTCTGGCTCTTCACGGTTGGTTTAGCCCCCGTCCAACAGGACGGGGGTTTTTTTGTACGCTACGGACGCCTATATCGTTTCCTCGAAACACAGCAGCGGCGCGGGGTCCCCATGAGCGAGAAGTTTGATTTGGTCGTTATCGGTGGGGGCTCGGGAGGCGTGCGCGCGGCGCGGGTTTCCGCGCAGCTGGGAGCCAAGGTCGCAATCGTCGAGGAATACCGCTACGGCGGCACCTGCGTCATCCGTGGCTGTGTTCCAAAAAAGCTTTTTGTTTACGCATCCCGCTTCGGCGATCTTTTCGACGTGGCCCCGAGCTTTGGCTGGACCGTCGATGCCTCGTTCGACTGGCCGACCCTTCTGGCCAACAAGGACAAGGAAATCGGCAGGCTCGAAAAAATCTATGAGACGCTGCTTGATGGTTCTGGCGTGAAAGCCTTCAAGGCTCGCGCCAATGTGACTGGCCCGAATTCGGTTAAGCTATCGACCGGCGAGGAGCTGGAGGCCGAGCGGATTCTGATCGCCACCGGCGGTGCTCCGTTCAAGCCCCACATCGAAGGCAGCGACCTGGGCATCACATCGAATGAAGCCTTCCATCTCGAAAAGCTGCCCAGAACGATTTTGATCGAAGGGGGCGGCTATATCGCTGTGGAGTTTGCGACGATCTTTTCCGGCCTGGGAGTCGACACCACGCTGGTCTATCGCCGGGATAAGATCCTGCGCGGCTTTGATCATGACGTGCGCGATGGCCTTGAGGACGCGCTGCGGGAACGCGGTGTGCGCATTCGCTACGGCTACCATATCTCACAATTGCGCAAGGACGGGGAGGGCGTATGCGTTTCGTTCTCGCATGGCGAGGAAGCGACCTTCGACAAGGTGATGTTTGCCACCGGCCGCCATCCCAATACGAGCCACCTCGGCCTTGAGGTCGCGGGCGTGCAACTCGACCAGACCGGAGCGGTCGTGGTGGACGAATATTCCCGCTCCTCGGTGCCCTCCATCTATGCGGTCGGGGACGTTACCGGTCGGGCGGCTCTGACGCCGGTGGCTATCCGCGAGGGCGCTGCTTTCGCCCAGACGGTCTATAACAACACACCAACCACGGTGCCCTATCATTTGATCCCCACCGCGGTGTTTTCCGAGCCCGAGATCGGCACCGTGGGGATGAGCGAGCTGGATGCCGCCGAGCACTACCGTTCGATCGATATCTACATTGCCCGCTTCCGGCCGATGATGAACACGCTGTCGGACCGACAGGAAAAAATGCTGCTCAAGCTGATCACGGAGACCGATAGTGGCCGGATTTTGGGATGTCACATCCTTGGCCCGGGGGCCGGTGAGATGATCCAGCTGGTGGCCATCCCGCTCGGGATGGGTGGAACCATGGCCGATTTCAACCACGCCATTGCCGTACACCCCACGGCGGCCGAAGAGCTGGTGACCTTCAAATCCCCCAGCTATCGCATGGTCGATGGCGAAAAGCGCAACCCATAGACTTGCGCGTGTCCGCGTCAGCCGTGTTCGACCATAGAATACTTGGCATGAGGGGCTGTAGTTGGTAAACCGCCGCACCTTCCCGGCTTCTCGGGGAGGCGAACCATCTTTTAAGCGAGTGAAACGATGAGCACGTGGACACCTGACAGTTGGAGGACGAAACCGATCCTGCAGGTCCCGACCTATCCGAGCCAGACAGAGCTTGAATCGGTCGAGGCCCGGCTCGCCTCGTTTCCCCCCTTGGTTTTTGCAGGCGAGGCACGCGACCTCAAGGCCAATCTGGCCGATGTCGCCGCCGGTCGCGCTTTCCTGTTGCAGGGCGGCGATTGCGCCGAAAGCTTTGCCGAGCACCACGCGGACCATATCCGCGATTTCTTCCGCGTTTTCCTGCAGATGGCAGTGGTTCTGACCCATGGTGCATCCAAGCCCGTGGTCAAGGTCGGCCGAATTGCCGGCCAGTTTGCCAAGCCGCGTTCGGCCGATACCGAGACCATCGACGGCGTGGAACTGCCCTCATACAGGGGCGATATCATCAACGGAATCGACTTTACCCCTGAAGCGCGCATCCCGGACCCCAACCGCCAGCTCGAGGCCTACCGGCAGTCGGCGGCGACACTCAATCTGTTGCGCGCCTTTTCCGCCGGTGGCTTTGCCAATCTCTCGCGCGTGCACGAGTGGACAATGGGCTTCGTCAAGGATTCCAATTGGTTTCCGCGCTATGAGGAAGTCGCCCAGAAGATCGATGATGCGATAGAGTTTCTCGGCGCGCTTGGATTGAGCCCGGAAAACACGCCTGTGCTGCGCGAAACCAAGTTCTTCACCTCCCACGAGGCGCTGCTGCTCGGTTATGAGCAGGCCATGACGCGTCGGGATTCCATCACCAATGACTGGTACGCCACGTCTGGCCATATGATCTGGATTGGCGATCGAACCCGCAATCCCGACCATGCTCATGCCGAATATTTCCGCGGCATAAACAACCCCATCGGGGTGAAGTGCGGGCCGTCCATGTCGTCGGATGATCTCAAGCGGCTAATGGACCTGCTCAATCCCAAGGACGAGCCCGGTCGGCTGACGCTGATCGCGCGGTTTGGCTCGGACAAGGTCGACGAGCATCTGCCGCGTCTTATCGAAACGGTCAAATCGGAAGGACGTACGGTCGTCTGGTGCTGTGATCCCATGCATGGCAATGTCATAAAGGCATCATCGGGCTACAAAACGCGTCCATTCGACCGCATTCTTTCGGAAGTAAAATCGTTCTTCGATATTCACCGGGAAATGGGCACCATCGCTGGCGGCGTGCATGTGGAAATGACGGGCCGCGATGTCACCGAATGCACCGGCGGCGTATCGGCCGTGACCGAAGCCTCGCTGTCGGATCGCTATCACACCCATTGCGACCCGCGCCTCAACGCCAGCCAGGCACTCGAGCTGGCCTTCCTGATTGCCGAGGAAATGCACGGCCAACGGACCAATGGCACGGCCAAGGCCGTCGGGTATTGACTTGGATTAATACTGTTGTACCGGAAAAGGCGCTGTCCGCGGACAGCGCCTTTTGTTTTCCATTTAGCCAACGTTAACCCTAATGGGCTCATAAACAAGATGAACTGAATTGTTTCGCGTCGTTCGGAGGGCTCAATGTCGCGTCTTCTCACAGGCCTTGCCATGGGCCTCCTGGTTGCTGCCGCAAGTGGGCAGGCGACCGCCGCCGATTGGGGCGTGCAGCCGGATCCGGTATTCAAGCCGGCCTATCCCGTCGATATGATGCCGCAGGAGGACAGCCTCGATTTCGAGGCGGGGATTCGGTATTTCTATGGCATGGGCGGGCAGCGGGCCACGATTGCCGGGCAAAACTATGCAGCCGACGACTCCAGTCAATTTCTCGAAGTTCACGGCAAGATCGACGACAATTCTACCAACACCTATGTTCAAGGCAATCTTGGCTACGCCGCAGCGATAGACAATGCTTACCAGACGCCGACCAGCGGTGGGTTGCAGACGACTACGGCCGGCACAATTGCGTATGGGGGGGCTGACTTCGGCTATCTGCCCGTCAACACCGAAGGCCTCGCGCTTGGCGGGTTCCTAGGGTATCAGTATCTCAATGAATCCGCTTACATGGGTCGATCCGAGTATCTGATGGGATCGGGCGGCGGCAACAGCGACCCCAACTCTCTCGAGGTTCATGGGCTGCGGCTTGGAGCGACGGCCCGTGCCGACCTCAACGACGTGTTTGACGTTCGGGTTGATGCTGCAGCCATTCCCTATGCATCGCTGAGCGGGACTTACGGGGCATTTGATCTTGCCTCGATCGATCCGGCCCTGACGCAGGGTAATGCCCCACAGATTTCCGGTCATCTCTATGGCGGCGCACTCGAGGCCATGGTTGGCTTCAGGCCACATGAAAATTTCGCAATTAGGGCTGGGGTGCGCGGCTACTATCTCACCGGCCCTACCGAAACCTATTTCGAGGCGCGCGACCCGGGAGACCCGACCGTGTCACAGGGGTATACGGCCCAAGGCACTATGGAGTTGTTCCGCTGGGGGCCCGTCATAGAACTGACCGGCACCTTCTAGAACGCCAAAATCAAGATTGAGACCAGGCCGGGCGCTTTCGCAGCCCGGCTTTGTCTTGCGCCGCCTTGCTCTCGATCGCTGCGCACTATAAGTCTGGCGCGCTTCTCATGACCGCCGGACATAGAATTTCGTGACCGATACGCTCCGCATTGCTCTCGCTCAACTGAACCCCAAAGTCGGTGCAATTGCCGAAAACCTCGCCACTGCACGCAGGGCGCTGGCAGAGGCCGAGGCGGCGGGCGCCGACATCCTGATGTTCACCGAACTCTATCTGACCGGCTATTTCCCAGAGGATTTGCTGTTCAAGCGCCAGTTCGTGACTGAAGCGATGGAAGCTGCGCGGGCCCTGGCACGCGAAACCAAGGGCCTCAACATCTCCGTGTTGCTGCCAACAATCTGGAGCACCGACGGTAAGCTCTACAACAGCGTTGTTCTGGCCGAGGATGGGGCGATCATCGACCGCCGGAACAAGGTCGAATTGCCCAATGACGATGTTTTTTATGAAAAGCGCTATTTCACGGCAGGCCAATTGCCGGAGCCGATGACGATCAGGGGTTTGTCGGTTGGTGTGCCGATCTGCGAGGATGTCTGGCATGAGCCGGTCTGCAAGGCGCTTGCCCAGAGCGGCGCGGAAATCCTGCTCTGCCCCAACGGCTCACCTTATTGGCGTAACAAACAGCGGTTGCGGCTCGATCTCGTGCGTCAGCGCGTTGAGGAAACCGGACTGCCGATCCTTTATTCCAACCAGATCGGCGGTCAGGACGAACTGGTGTTCGACGGGGCGAGCTTTGGCATCAATGTAGATGGCTCACTCGCCTTTCAGGGCAAGAGTTTCGTGCCCGATATGGTGATGTCGGACTGGCGCAAAGGGGAAGGAGGCTGGCATTGCGTTGAGGGACATGTGACCGAACTTGTGCCGGTCAACGAAGCCCCGTGGCACGCCGCAATGCTCGGTTTGCGCGACTATGTCCATAAGAACGGCTTCAAGTCTGTGGTATTGGGACTGTCGGGCGGCATTGATTCCGCAGTGGTCGCGGCACTGGCCGTCGATGCGCTGGGCGCCGAAAACGTTCACTGCCTGATGCTGCCTTATCGCTACACCTCGGAAGCCAGTTTGCGCGACGCCAAGGCGTGCGCGGAAACGCTTGGGGTGCGCTATGACATCGTGCCGATCGGTGCGCCGGTCGATGCGATCAACGAGAGCCTTGCCGCGGTTTTTGAGGGTCGCGCACCCGATATTACCGAGGAAAATCTCCAGTCGCGCATGCGCGGCACCATCCTGATGGCGGTTTCCAACAAGCTCGGTTCGCTGCTGATCACCACGGGCAACAAGTCGGAAATGGCTGTGGGTTATGCAACGATCTATGGCGATATGAATGGCGACTACAATCCGATCAAGGATATGCCCAAGATGCAGGTCTATGGGCTGGCTGAATGGCGCAATTCCTATTATCCCACCGATGTTCGCGGCCCGTCCGGCGTGGTCATTCCGCCCGAAATCATTTCCAAGGCCCCGAGCGCCTAACTGCGACCCGACCAGACCGACCAGGATTCGCTGCCGCCATATCCCGTGCTCGACGCGATCATCGAAGCGCTGGTTGAAGATGAGCTTTCTCTGGCCGAAATCGTTGCCAAGGGGTTCGATGCCGAGTTGGTCAAGCGCATCGAACGGCTGATCTATATCGCCGAGTTCAAGCGTCGCCAGTCCGCGCCTGGCCCCAAGCTTACGCCCAAGGCTTTCGGCATCGGGCGGAAGTATCCCATCACTTCGGGCTATCGTGACGGGAGTGTCGCCCGATGAGCGTTGTCGTCCGCTACGCGCCATCGCCCACCGGCCGCCTGCATCTGGGCAATGCGCGCCCGTTGATTCTCAACTGGCTGTTCGCGCGAAAGAACGCCGGAAAATTCATCCTGCGTTTTGATGATACTGATACCGCTCGCTCGACCCAGGCCTTTGCCGCGGGCATCGAAGCCGATCTTGAATGGCTGAGCATTGTTCCCGAGGTGAAGGTTCGTCAGTCCGACCGACTGCCGCTCTATGATGCCGCACGCGAGAGATTGATCGCCGAAGGGCGGCTCTACCCCGCTTATGAAACGGCCGACGAACTCGACCGCAAACGCAAGCGCACCCGGGCTCTGGGGCGCCCGCCGATCTATGATCGTGCTGCGCTCGACCTGACGGACGAGGACAGGGCAAGGCTTGAGGCCGAGGGCCGCAAGCCGCATTGGCGGTTCCGGCTCGATGGCCGCGCCGTGGCCTTTGAGGACCTCATCAAGGGCAGCCAGACAGTCAATACCGGTTCCATGTCCGACCCCGTGGTGATCCGCGAGGATGGCAGCTATCTCTACACCTTTACCTCGGTGGTCGATGATATCGATATGGGCATTACCCATATCATTCGGGGCGAAGACCACGTTTCCAACACGGGTACGCAGATCGAGCTTTTTGAAGCGCTCGGCGCGCCCGCCCCGGTTTTCGGCCACCATAATCTTCTGACCGATGCAGAGGGGCATGGGTTTTCCAAAAGGCTGGGTTCGCTCTCGCTGAGCCAGCTGCGCGAGGATGGTTATGAGCCGTTGGCGGTTGCCATCATGGCGTCGATCACCGGCACGTCGCTGCCGGTCGAACCGTATCCCGATCTCGATGCAATTGCCGAAAAGCTCGAGTTCTCGATGATTTCGCACGGGTCGGCGCGCTTTGATCCCGCAGAACTCGAAACCCTCAATGCGCGCATCGTCCATGCAATGGATTTTGCCACAGTACGTGAGCGATTGGGCGATATCGGTGGAATGACCCAAGCGGCATGGCTTGCCCTGCGCGACAACGTTTCCCGACTGTCACAACTCGTTCCGCTCTATGAGGATGTCGTGGTCAACGCCAATCCGATCATTGCAGATGAAGACAGGGACTTCATCTCCCTTGCGCGTGAAACCTTGCCCGACGAGCCCTGGGACGAAAAGACATGGGGCCAGTGGACCGGCCTTCTCAAGGAAAAATCGGGCCGCAAGGGTAAGGCGCTTTTTCTGCCGCTGCGCTTGGCGTTGACCGGCAGGCACGAGGGCCCTGAGCTTAAGGCTCTTCTGCCGGTTCTGGGACGTAAGGTGTCTCTGGTCCGACTATCCTGACGTTCTTGTCGCCGAAGGCCACGACACGCATATTCGGTCCCTCGAGGTCGGGCTGCGCGAGCATGGGATCGGCAGTGCCATCGGCCCGGGGTCGGGGGCGTGGCAAGGGCACGTAAATCAAGTCAGCCACGACTGCTTGAGCTTGCTGGGTGCCCCGCGGGTCGGGTTGCGGCAAGGGAAACTCCAGGTCGCCGAAATCGATAATCGCACGCGACTGCTCGCCTTGATTGTTCAAGGCAATCGTCCCGACCGTTTCGCGCGTCTGGCACGAACAGCTCGTATCGATTTCTTCGCGAAAGCGAAACGCATACGACATTGAACGGTATGGCGTGCCGGACAGCGAAATCATGTCTTCGGGCTCTTCCCCCGGATTTCTGTATGAAAACAGGGCAACTTCGGTCCCCGGACACATCTCGTGGCAGCGAATGGCGTCTTGGGCGACATAGTCGTCGGTGGTGGAAAAGCTGATCGGCCAGTAAAAGCCGTCGCAGGTGCGCACGCAGACCGTGCGACGGGTTTGCTGCGTACTCCAGGGATTGTAGGAGCCATCGATGTAATCGTATCCGCCACCGAAAATATCGTCGAGCAGGCCGCCCCGCGTTCCCTCATTGCCGAAGGTGACTCCCGACTGGCCGGTATCACAGCCATATCGTTGATAATCGGCCATGACCTGCTGGTAGTTCTGGGCCAGAGTCTGGCCCTCCTGAGCCATTGAGGTCAGCTGTTCGACCTGGCTGCGGCCAAGTGTAATGGACTGGGCAATCGATTGGCACTGACCCGATAGCGCCTGCCCGGCATTGAGGAGCTGCTGGCAGCCCGATGCAACCCATTGGCTTTCGGCCTGACGCACCTCGACCTGTCGGTTCTGGAGCTCGCGGGCAATGCCGTTAAAACTCTGAAACATCTGGTTGCGCTCGATGCCGCGCAGGATGGCGGTGATCTGGCCGCAATTCTGATTTTGCGCCATCGCGGCGGACATGTCGCCAAAAACAAAGGCAAGAGAGGCCAGAAGGGCGATCAGCAGGCGCACCCACCCGGCAAAAGAACAACGAACTGAAATCATACCGTCCATGTGGTGCCCGCTGCGACCTTTGCGATCCGCTTATCAGGCTTTTGTCTCAACGCAAGGCTTTAACTGTGCCAAGGTATGGGCCATCTTAGCGGCCAATGCCAATCACTTCCGGTCTTATCCACTCATGAAACTCGCCACGCTGCGCAACGGTCGTCCCGACGGACATCTGGTTATCGTCTCGAAAGACCTTGCCCGTTTCGCGTCTGCGGGGCGCATAGCCTCCAACCTGCAGGATGCGCTCGACGAGTGGGAACGTTGCGCCCCGATTCTCCATGCCGTCAGCGATCAGCTTAACAATGGCGAAATCGCCGGCATGGCGTTCGACCCGCGCGAGGCGTTGGCACCATTGCCTCGAGCCTACCAGTGGATCGACGGCTCGGGCTATATGGTGCATCTCGACAGGGTCCGCACCCTCAAGGGGAGCCACGACACCGAACTGCAGGACGAACGCCCCCTGATGTATCAGGGCGGCTCGGACAGTTTCGTTGCGCCCATGGCGCCCATTGTCGTGCCCGAGGACGGGCTCGCTGTCGATTTCGAAGCGGAGGTGGTGGTCGTCATCGGGCATGTGCTAATGCGCCCGAGCCGGGAGGATGCCAGCGCCGCGATCCGGCTGATCGGAATATGCAATGACGTTTCCCTGCGTAAACTGGTTCTCAACGACCTCCAGAACGGGTTCGGTTTTTTCCACGCCAAGCCCGCGACCAGTTTCGCCCCGATCTTTGTGACCCCCGACGAGCTGGGCGAGAGCTGGAAGGACAACCGGCTCCATCTCAAGGTGCGCATTCACGTCAACAACAGTCTTTATGGCCAGCCCAATGCAGGTCGAGACATGCGCTTCGATTTCGCCGATCTGATCGTTGCGGCCGCGCAGACGCGCGAACTCGGCGTGGGCACCATCATCGGGTCCGGAACCGTCGCCAACGCCCATGATGAGATATTGCCGCTCAAGCATGACGGCATAGGTTTTGGCTGCATCGCTGAAGCCAGAACGGCCGAAAAGAGCAAGATCGGCAAGGCTCGCACGCCGTTCCTCGCTCTTGATGACATTGTGCGGATAAACGCTGTGGACAACGAAAACCGTTCGGTTTTCGGCTCTATCGAGCAATCGGTAAAGCTCTTGGAGTCGGGCAGATAGTCAGAGCTTACAGGAGCGCCAAACACGTCAGGTCTCGCGGCCGCTAGCGGCTTCCCAGTGCCGACCGGCCGCGAAAACTTCGCCTCTCTAAAACTTTCCGTGATCGGGATGGTCGGCGCGATGATACCGTGCCAGTCTAAATCATCGGAACACGGGCAGTGGTTCCGGTTCATCCGCACTCGGATGGAAGTCACTTTCTGACTAAACTCCAAAGTCTTCGTTCTGGGGGTGGCGTGTCGGCGCCGCCCCTATTTTCATGCTTGATTTGGGGTTTGTTCCCGTCCATTGTGCGGCCCATGAAAACCAATGGCCTGACCTGCATTATTGGCTGCACCATTATCCGCTAACGTAAAGTTGGCGGCGCGGTTTTCATGTTCCCGGCACAAAGGAGTGGACCCGCTGCCAGCAGCGTAAACTCTTGCGCCTGGGGACATCACCTTATGCCGTCGCAACTGCCGACCCTGAAGCTTCACAACACGCTCACCCGCACCAAAGAGGACTTTGTCCCCATCAATCGGGACAATGTGCGGATGTATGTGTGTGGGCCGACGGTCTATGACTTTGCCCATATCGGCAACGCCCGCCCGGTGATCGTCTTCGATATGATGTTCCGCCTGCTGCGCCACGTCTATGGTGAAGACCACGTGACCTATGTGCGCAACATCACTGACGTCGACGACAAGATCAACGCCCGCGCTCTGCGCGATTACCCCGATCTGCCGCTCAACGAAGCCATCCGCAAGGTGACCGAGAAAACGGCCACCCAGTTCGAAAAGGACGTGGCCGCGCTCGGCTGCTTGCCACCTTCGGTCGAACCGCGCGCCACCGAACACATCGGGGGCATGGTCACTATCATCGAACGGCTGGTCGCCAAGGGCCATGCCTATGAGGCTGGCGGCGAGGTGCTGTTTCGCGTTTCCTCCATGGCCGATTACGGTCAGCTCTCGGGCCGCAATCTCGAAGACAACATCGCCGGCGCCCGCGTCGCTGTTGAAAGTCACAAGGAAAATCCCGCCGATTTCGTGCTCTGGAAGGCCTCGAGCGAAAATGAGCCGGGCTGGGACAGCCCTTGGGGCCGCGGCCGCCCCGGCTGGCACATTGAATGCTCGGCTATGAGCCAAGCCTTTCTGGGTGAAACCTTCGACATTCATGGTGGCGGGCTGGACCTGATCTTCCCCCATCACGAAAACGAAATCGCCCAGTCGCGCTGCGCACACGGCACCGAAATGATGGCCAATTACTGGATGCACAACGGCTATCTGCAGCTCGAGGGTCGCAAGATGAGCAAGTCGGAGGGCAATTTCGTCACAATTCACGACCTGCTGGAAACAGAGAAATTCGGCGGGCGCAAATGGCCGGGCGAAGTGCTGCGGCTGGCGATGCTGATGACGCACTACCGTGAGCCGATCGATTTTTCGGTGGCGCGGCTGGAGGAGGCCGAAAACAAGCTGGTGAGTTGGCAGCGCGCTGCACAGGCTGGGAAAGAAACGGCCCCCGACGCATCAACGATTGCCGAGTTGGCCGATGACCTCAATTTTTCCCGCGCGTCGACAGTTCTGGACGCCATGGCGCGCAAAGCCAACCGGGGGACGGTGTCAGCCGCCCATTGTCTTGCAGCAACGCTCAAGCTCTTTGGCTTTTCGATCAATAGTCTCCTGAAAAATGACGCTGGCGACTCGTCTGGCATCGAAGATCAGATCGATGCCCGGCTAGGTGCACTGGCGGCGAAGGACTTTGCTATGGCCGACGCCATCCGCAACAAACTGCTCAAAGATGGCATCCAGTTGATGGACTACAAAGACCCCGAATCCGGCGAACGCCGCACCAAATGGGAGATCAAGCGATGAGCGCCATCGAAGCCAGTGAAACCCTGACTGGCGGTTGCCAGTGCGGTGCCGTGCGCTTTGCCACCAAACTGGTGGGCCGCGGCTCGATCTGCCATTGCCGCATGTGCCAGAAGGCGTTCGGAAGTTTTTTCGGTCCTCTGGTCACCTCTCATGATGGGCACTGGACGCGTGGCGAACCCAAATGGTTCCAGTCTTCCGACGCCGCGCGTCGTGCGTTTTGCGGCGAGTGTGGAACGCCGCTGGCCTACGAGACCAAGTTCGGTCTGGAGTTGGCCATTGGCGCCTTTGACGAACCGGAAAAAGTGCCGCCTGTAATTCAGGTCAATCTGAGCGACAGGACGTCCTTTTTCGAGGACCTGTCCACGCTGCCGGTGCGCGAGACAACCGATGAATGGCGTGATTTCATGTCGGGTATCCATTCCAACCAGCATCCCGACCACGATACGGAATCCTGGCCGCCAAAGGAGGATACGCTTTGAACCGCATCGATATGGAGGTCAGCGGTGGCTGCCAGTGTGGCGCCGTGCGCTATCATTCCACCCAGATGCTCGACAATTCGCATCTTTGCCATTGCCGCATGTGCCAGAAGGCGTCGGGAAGCATTTTCGCCGGGCTCGTCGCAGCACCCGATGATACATTGGTATGGACCCGCGGCAAGCCGGCGATCTGGCGCAGTTCGGAGAATGTGGAACGCGGTTTTTGCGCCAATTGCGGCACGCCGCTGTTCTATCACGACGTCAACAATGGCCGTACCAACCTCATGATCGGTTCGCTCGATAATCCGAGCGCGTTCCCGCCAGGTGCCAATACCGGCACGGAAGGGGCGGTGTCGTGGTTTGAAACGATCACGTCCATAGAAGATGGTGGTGCGACCGAGACCGACCGGGAGGCCTGGGCTTCGGCCATCAAGGCTACCAACCACCAGCATCCCGATCACGACACGCCCGATTGGCAGGCCAGGCCGAGGCAGCAATGAGCCAAGTTCACACCGGAGGCTGTCAGTGCGGCGCCATACGGTTTCGGGTCACCGGTCCGGTGATCGATACATCGATCTGTCATTGCCGTATGTGCCAGAAAGCAACCGGCGGTCTGTTCGGCGCCTATGTGGCCGTTGAAAACACCTTTCTTGAATGGACGCGTGGAGAGCCCTCCCGCTTTCAAAGCTCGTCGGTGGCCAAGCGCGGCTTCTGTCCGTCCTGTGGCGCGCCGCTGACCTTTGAATGGGCCGAAAATCGAACGGCGCTGGCCATAGGCTGCTTTGATGTGCCCGAGGACTTCGCATTCGACGTGGCCTATGCCAGCGAAAAGATGCATCCCACGATTTCAAGTCTGCCACTTGTCCCAGCCAGCCCCTTGGCCGATACGCCCGAGGCTGAGTCAGCCTACGCCTCGATGAAGAGTTTTCAGCATCCAGAC
This sequence comes from Pelagibacterium sp., assembly GCA_002723255.1. Taxonomy (GTDB): domain Bacteria; phylum Pseudomonadota; class Alphaproteobacteria; order Rhizobiales; family Devosiaceae; genus Pelagibacterium; species Pelagibacterium nitratireducens. Next base: position 17,550 of record PBNW01000013.1, read on the forward strand.
CACGATACTGACCATTGGCCATAAGGGAGGAGCCATATGAGCATGATCGACCATTTCGGATTGACGGTCGCCGATTATCGGGCATCACGGGATTTCTACGATTCCGTTCTTGCGACGCTGGGCTATGGACGGCTGCGGGAATTTGAAATTCCCGGTGGCATGATCGCTGGCTTTGGCGAGGAAAAGCCCGAATTCTGGATCCAGTCGGGTGGGCGTTGCACGGGCAGGCTCCATATTGCGTTCGCTGCAAAATCGCGGGCAGATGTGGAGGCTTTTTATAGAACAGCGCTCGACGCAGGCGGCCGCGACAACGGTGCTCCCGGTGTTCGCGAAGTATACCACCCCGATTATTACGGCGCCTTCGTTTTCGACCCGGACGGCCACAACATCGAAGCGGTCTGTCACGCGCCCACCTGACATTTTTCAAGAAGTATCGACCTCACATGACCAAAGAACGCCTTTATCTCTTCGACACCACCCTGCGAGACGGTGCCCAGACGACCGGTATCGAATTCTCACTCGAGGATAAGATTGCCATCGCCCGGCTTCTCGACGGGTTGGGTATCGATTACGTCGAAGGAGGGTATCCCGGGGCCAACGTGGTCGATACCGCGTTCTTTTCTGAAAAACGGACGGAAAACGCCGATTTCGTTGCCTTTGGCATGACCAAGCGGGCAGGGCGGTCGGTCGAGAACGATCCGGGTATTGCCGATCTTGTCGGGTCGAGCGCCGATGCTGTCTGCTACGTCTCGAAGGCCTGGGACCATCAGGTCAAACTGGCTTTGGGTATTTCAACCAGAGAAAATCTCAAGGGCCTCGCCGAAAGCGTTCAGGCTGCGACGGACGCCGGCAAGCAAGCCTTTGTCGATTGTGAGCACTTCTTCGATGGATACAACGCCAATCGCGCCTACGCGCTCGACTGCGTCAAGACAGCCCTTGATGCGGGCGCACGCTGGATCGTCCTGTGCGATACGAATGGCGGCACGATGCCCTCCGAGATCGAAGAGATCGTGGCCGACGTCCTGACCATCGCCCCTGGCGACAAACTCGGCATCCATGCTCATGATGATACGGGGCAGGCAGTGGCCAACTCGCTGGCAGCGGTCAGGGCCGGCGTGCGGCAGATCCAGGGCACCCTCAATGGCCTCGGCGAGCGGTGCGGCAACGCCAATCTGGTAACCCTGATTCCCACGCTGGTGCTCAAACCTGTGTTTTCCCAGCGCTTCGATACGGGCGTGACGGCTGAAAAGCTCGAGACATTGACCCGTGTTTCGCGCGCGTTCGATGAAATTCTCAATCGCGGACCCAACAGGCAGGCACCCTATGTTGGTGCCTCGGCGTTTGCCACCAAGGCGGGAATCCACGCCTCCGCAATTGCCAAGGACCCGACGACCTATGAGCACGTTGTCCCCGAAAGTGTCGGCAACGAACGGCTCATCATGGTGTCTCAGCAGGCCGGAAAATCCAATCTGCTGACCACCCTGAAGCGGTTCGGCATCGAAATGGCCAAGGATGATCCCCGCCTCGACAAGTTGCTGCGGCAGGTCAAGGAGCGCGAAGCCCGCGGCTATTCCTACGACGGAGCAGAGGCGTCGTTTTTTATGCTGGCCCACAAGATGTTGGGAACGCTGCCGAAATTCTTTGATGTAACGAGCTATCGCTCGGCGATCGAACGCCGCCATAACGCCAGGGGTGAAATGGTCACCGTGAGTGAGGCGGTGGTCAAGATTGATGTGGAGGGCGAAATTCTCATGTCGGTTGCCGAAGGAAACGGTCCCATCAACGCGCTCGATCTGGCCATGCGTAAAGATTTGGGGAAGTATTCGAACCGGATCGACGATCTCGAACTCGTTGATTTCAAGGTGCGTATCCTGGACGGCGGCACGGGCGCGGTCACCCGTGTGCTGATAGAAAGTCGGGACGATACCGGCGAGCGGTGGTTCACCGTTGGCGTGTCGCCCAACATCATTGATGCCTCCTTCGAGGCCCTGTATGAGTCGTTCACCTATAAGTTGATGAAGACGGCCTAGCCGTTATAGTTCAAAAGACTGTTTCGCAGCTACGAATCGCAGACATGGCCGATGCGGCGGCCGGGAAACATTTACGGAGGCTCCACTGGCCCGTCCCATCTCTCCCATCGTTCTCGCAGTCGGCGCCGCCGCAGCGACGGTCATCGTCACAATAGGCGTGATCGCCGGTCCGGGTACGATTGCCTGCCTTCAGCGCGGTGACTTCCCAATTTGCATGAGCGAGACGTTCTTTGGCGGATCGGCCGCGACAACTGGTGATGGTGAGACAGCACGGGAACTTGCCAGCGGCCCCGTGGAAGAGCAGGCATCACCTGATGCTGAGACCAGTGAAGCGGCGGATGCGGCGGGGAGCCAGGAGACAGCGACCAGCGTTTCAGAGGCTGTAATGCCCGCCTTCGGCCTCGTTCGTGTCGAACCCGACGGTTCCGCAGTTATTGCCGGCAGCGCGACGCCATCCGGCGAAGTCCGTATTTTTGCCAATGAGGACCAGATCGGGGCCGAGACGGCGCAGACCTCAGGCGACTTTGCCTTCGTGACCGACGCTCCGCTGCCGACGGGCGGTGTCGAATTGCGCATTCTCGATGTTGAAACGGACCGGTTTGCCGACACGTCGGTTATCGTTGTCGTTCAGGACGACCGAACCAGCGAACCTCTGGTCATCGCATCGGCGCCGGGCGAGGCGAGCGAAATATTGCAGGGGCTCGATAACCCGACGGTTGCAGCGGCCGAACAACAAGCTGTGCCGGAGTCGCCAGAGCCCGAAACAAGCCCGGAGACCCTGGCGGTTGCCGAAGCCGATATGGAAAGCCCGCAAGCCGATCCGCCCGCCCCGAATGCAGCGGAGCCGGACGTCGAAATGACTGCCGATCAGGACGCGGATGGCCAAACGGCAGCGGATGAAGCGCTTGAAGCTCCTGGTGAGGCGGGAAATGAGCAAGAAGAGAGCCCCGCTTCCAATATCGAAGCGAATGAGGCGGAACCCAGCCAGGAAACCGCAATTGCTGCGCCTATGACTGCCCCGCTACAGCAGACTGAATCGGTTGAGGAGCAGTCCGCCCTTGCGCCTCAGGAGCAGCCTGCTCCTGTGCCCGCCACCACACCGATGCAAGACGAAGAGACGACCTCGCCCGACGAAACAGCGCCTCAGGACGAAGGTGATGTTGTCGAGGATGCGCCGGCGCCTGTGGCTGTAGCCGCGGCGGATGAGCCTGCTCCACCGGCTCAAGAGCCGGTACCTTCGACCGAAGGTCAAGAGCCAGTGCCAGCCGACCGGCCTGCCAATGTCACGCCGCCGCTGGCCGAATCCGATGATGCCGAGACGGTGGTTGCAGCCGAAGAAGACGCTGCTGTACCGGCTGTCGAGCCCGATTCAGCGCCATCTGGCGAAGAGCCATCCGACGGAGCGGCAGCGGCTGTTTCAGAGCCTGCTGAAGACCTCGAAAGTCCTGCCCCTGCGCAACCAGCCGTCGGCGCGCCTCCTCAGCAGACATTTGCCGCACCAACCATCGACGCGGTGGAAATAGATGGGGATCGCAATTTCTTTGCCGGTGCGGGTGAAGATGGACTGAGTGTTCGGCTCTACGTCGATAACGCCATCGTGGGTTCGACCGAAGTCAGCGATGGCCGGTGGCTCATTGAAGCGATCGATGTACTCGATCAGGAAAACCAGCGCATTCGGATCGATATGCTTGCCGAGGATGGCTCGGTGGTTGGGCGCGCCGAGGTCGATTTCATCCTCGAACTTCCTGAGGCTGTTGACGAAGACATTGTCGTGGCTGAACAGCGCGAAACCGAGACCGTTGGCGCCAGCCCCGCGCAGAGCCAGGAAGCAGACCTGTCGGCCAGGGGGGATGTCGAGACGCCAGATGCTCCAGAACCCGTCACCTCCGACGCAGCAGAACCGCCCGCGCCAACGGCCGAACCGGCCCAGAGCGCGGAACCGGCTGAGACGGTCGAGCCGACGGGATCAGGCGAGCTCGCCGAACCTGCTGAAACGGTTGAACCTGCCATTCCGACATTGGTTGGCGTGAGCGACGGAAATCGAACGGCAACGGGATTGGCAATCATCCGGCAGGGCGACAATCTGTGGACCATCGCGCGTCGGGTCTATGGCGAAGGCATTCGGTATACTCAGATATTCGAGGCCAACACCGATCAGATCCGCAATCCCGACCTCATCTATCCGGGTCAGGTCTTTGACCTCCCGGGCACCGATGAAGTTATCGGAGAGGCGGACGACGCTGCCTCCTCCCGGCAATGATCGTTTGTGCGGGGAGATGAAATTCTCCGCTCAGCTCCCGCTGGTGCTGGCTTGCACCGGTACCGCATTTCCTCTATCGTTAAATTACGATGGAAGCTGCAGTCATGCATGAAGACGATATTGCTATATTGATGCGGGCCCTGGGGCATCCTGTTCGGCTGGAGATTTTGCGTATTCTGGCGAAGCGCGCCGAAAATTGCTGTTGCAACGATGTGACCGACTGTCTTTCACTGGCGCAAAGCACCGTTTCCCAACACCTCAAGGTCTTGCTCGATGCGGGCATAATCGAACGCCGTGCACAGGGCACCCGCAACAATTATTGCGTTCGGACAGATCGGCTCACGGCGTTCAATCGGGCGGTGGGCGACTATGTCGCCGGGTTGGATGCGTCAGGCCTGCTCTGTGACCGCCAGCCGGCTCAAGCGTCCTGAATCTGTCTCTGGCGGTTCCGATAGCCGTCCCTCCTCTATACCGGAGCATTTTTGATGGCCAAGGCGCCCAGATCAACCGTCAGCGCCGACGAAGGCGCTTTGCTTTCCACGATTCGCAACCTTTGGGACTATATATGGCCCGCCGATCGACCGGACCTGCGGATGCGGGCTTTACTTGCAATCGGCGCTCTGTTGCTGGCGAAGGTAGCGAGTACGCTGGTTCCGTTTGCCTATAAGGGTATCATCGACACGCTGGATAGTTCCGGGCCTGAAACCGCGGTCCTGCTCGGGCTCTCTGTGCCCATCATCCTCGTTGTTGCCTATGGCATCGGCCAGATCGTCGATACCGGATTCCAGCAATTGCGGGACATTCTGTTCGCCTCGGTGGGGCAGAATGCCGTGCGCCAGCTCGCCTACCGCACATTTACCCATGTGCACCGCCTTTCGCTGCGCTTTCATTTGCAGCGCAAGACCGGCGGGTTGAGCCGGGTCATCGAGCGCGGCACCAAGGGCATTGAGACCATAGTGCGTTTCACCATGCTCAACACGGCCCCGACGCTTGTCGAGTTCGTGATTGTCGGTGTGATCTTCGGCTGGCTGTTTGGCATCGCCTATGTGCTGGTCCTTGCCTCTGTCGTGGTTCTCTACATGGTTTTTACCGTGCGCGCTTCGAACTGGCGCATCGCCATCCGCCGGGACATGAACGAGAGTGATACGGACGCGAACGCCAAGGCGATTGACAGCCTGCTCAACTTCGAGACGGTCAAGTATTTCGGCAACGAGGATCTCGAGGCGAGCCGTTTCGACAAGGCCATGTCCGGCTACGAGCGCGCCGCCATTCGCATCTGGACCTCGCTGGGCTGGCTCAATTTCGGGCAGGGGGTCATCTTCTGGATCGGGATGATTACCCTTTCGGTCATGTCAGCGCTTGGCGTGATGAGCGGCGATTTGACCGTGGGTGATTTCGTGCTCCTCAACACTTTCATGATGCAAATTTACAGGCCGCTCAACCAGATCGGATTTGTTTATCGCGAGATACGCCAGGGCCTGGCCGACATTGAAGCCATGTTCATTCTGCTCGATCAAAATCCGGAGATCGAGGACAAGCCGGACGCGAACCAGCTTGAAATCAGCGGGCCGGTCCTTTCTTTTGAGGACGTCTATTTCCACTACGACCCGGACCGTCCCATACTCAAGGGTGTGAGCTTTGAGGTGCCGGCGGGCAAGACCATCGCTGTCGTGGGGCCCTCGGGCGCGGGCAAGTCGACGATTTCGCGGCTGATCTATCGCTTTTACGATGTGATTTCAGGCCGGGTCGCGATCGATGGACAGGATGTCAGGGACGTGACCCAGGCTTCACTTCGTGCCGCTATTGGCATGGTGCCTCAGGATACCGTGTTGTTTAACGACACAATTGCCTACAACATTCGCTATGGCCGCCCCGACGCCACCGACGAGGAGGTGCGGGAGGCGGCGCGGATGGCGCAGATCGGCGATTTCATTGACAGTCTGCCTAATGGGTATGAAACGCAGGTTGGTGAGCGCGGCCTCAAGCTTTCGGGCGGCGAAAAACAGCGCGTGGCGATTGCCCGCACAATTCTCAAGGCGCCACCCATACTGATACTCGATGAGGCGACCTCGGCGCTTGATACCCATACCGAGCGCGAGATCCAGTCCGCGCTTGATACGGTCGCCAGGGGACGGACTACGCTTGTCATAGCGCATCGGTTGTCGACCGTCGTCGATGCCGACGAAATCATCGTGTTGCGCGATGGCGTGATCGCCGAGCGTGGCAGGCATAATGAGCTTCTGGCCAGCAATGGCCTTTATGCCCAGATGTGGAACCGCCAGCGTGAGGCCGCCGAAGCCAGCGAGCGTCTTCGGGCAGCTCAGGAAGATCCCGACGGGTTTGTCGTGCGAAAGCCTTCCGAACAGCTGTAGAATAAAAAAGGCCCCGCACTGGCGGGGCCTTTTGCTATTCGGCTGCGGGCCGTCTGGAAAGAACCGTGACGCCATTCTCGTTGCGCTCGATCAGTTCTGTATCCTTGGTGACAATGTGTCGGGACGCGTCATCGCCGGCGACCTCGATCGCCATGCCGTCAAAGCCGGCAGGCATAGCGTCATTGGCCCTGCGCCCACGAACCCAATTGAACACGCTGCCGACCTGACCCTTGATGACCTTCGGTGCTGTAATCATCACAGGTACCATGATCAGTGTGAGGGCGGTCGAGAAGAACAGCCCACTCACCAGGGCGGCCGAAAGGTGGATGAACCACGAACCCGCAATGCCGCCAACGACGATTTCACGCCGCAGGAAGTCGAACTCGACGTTGGCCCACATGGGAATAACACCCAGAGCAGTCAGGAACGCGGTGAGCAGAACCGGACGGACGCGTTGCGCTGCCGTAAGCAGCATTGCCGTGACCGGCTCGACCTGTTGCCCGCGGTTGTACTCGTTATAGGTATCGATCAGAACGATGCCGTTCTTGACCACGATACCGGCGAGCGCCACCACCCCGAGCCCGGTCATGATGGCCGAAAAGCTCATACCCGTTGCCAGCATGCCCAAAAGGACACCGGCGACCGACATGAACACGGTCGAGAGTGTTACGAACACCTGATAGAAGCTGTTGTACTCGAGCAGCAGGATCAGGAAGATCAGGAACAATGCGGCACCGAACGCCTGACCGATAAACGCGTTGGCGTCGCCCATCTGCTCTTCGGCACCGCCGAAGGCAAAGGTAATGCCATCGGGCCATTCCTGGCCGTCCAGCCAGGCCTGCAACTCGGCCACCCGGGTAGCGGGATAGACACCTTCGGGCAGATTGACCAGATTGGCTGCAATCGGCATTACATAGACCTGATTGCGCCGCTCGATATTGGCGACCTTGGGTACGGCCTGGCGCTCAATGAAGTTGGAAACCGGCACCATCCCCTGCGATGTGGCAATCCGCATGGAATCGAGCGCATCCAGCGTGCGTTCATCCTCGGGAAGGCGGACCTTGATGTCGAGTTCATCCCCCGTTTCCTGATCGCGATAGGTGCCCAGATTGACGCCCGATGTGACAAGTTGCAGGTAGGGCGCCAGCTCGCGCACCCCGATGCCGTATCGAGCTGCTTCCAGGCGATCCACGGTAACCTGCCAGTCGATCCCCGGTGAGGGGCGACCGTCCTCGATATCGGCGGTATTGGGTAGCTCGGTCTCCAGATAGTCGCGGATGCGTTCAACGGTCGGCGCCAGCGTGTCGTAGTTGGTGCTTTCCACGCGCATGTTGATGTCTTTGCCGGCCGGAGGACCGCTCTCGGTGGCAAGGACCTGAACCTGCAGACCGGAAATGTCGGCAACGCGCTCACGGATATCGGTAAAGATTTCCTCGGCCGGCACCCGGTTGTTATAATCAACGAGCTGAAGCTGGAAATTGCCGATGGTATCGGGTGGCATGGTGCCCATCGCGCCGGTCGTACCGAATTGCATGATGATGTCACGGATGCCGTGAACCTCCATCAATTCGTCTTCCACCTCGACAAGCATGTCACGAACTTCCTGCGGCGAATAATTGCCCCGGGCCACCACGGCGACGGTTGCATATTCAGGCTCGGAAGCCGGGAACGCCTCGGTTCCGGTGGGGTTGGCGGCATAGGCGAAAAACACGCCGAACACGATACCGAAACCAACCAGAAGCGTTGGGATTGGCCATCGCAGGAGAACTGACATCATGCGCACGTAAAGCCCGGTCGGTCCCTTTACCTTCTTGGGGTGGAACTTCTCGGGGTACATGACGATATCGGCTTGTTCCTTGCGCTCGGGATCGACATGGCTCGAGGCAATGGCCGCGCCGATAACCGGCATGAAGATCAGGGCCGAAACGAACGATGCGGACATAACGACAATCACGATCGTGGGAAGATCGGTCATGAATTTGCCGATGATACCGGGCCAGAACAGCAAGGGCACAAATGCGGCAAGCGTCGTTGCCGTTGCACCGATCACCGGTATGAACATCTTGTGCATCGCCTGAATGAAGGCTTCCTTCTTGGAGACACCTTCCTGCAGCTTTCGCTCTGCATATTCGACGACCACCACGGGGTCGTCGACCAGGACGCCCACAGCAATAACCAGCCCGAACATGACCATCATGTTGATGGTCATCCCGGTCATCTGCATGTAGAGAAATGCGATCATGAACGACAGCGGGATCGACATGCCGATCATGAACGCCGCACGCACACCCAAGACCGCGATACAGGTTATCAGCACCAGCGCGACGGCCGTCAGGACCGCAGCTTCGAGCGACCGGAACAGGCCGAGCGTCGTTTCTGCCTGATCGAGAAAGAAGCTGTGCCCAACGCCCTGCGGCCAGTTGGCGGCAGTCTCCTCGGTCAACGCCCGAACGCTGTCCGAGACTTCGATAATGTTGGTGCCCGCTTTCTTGCTCACCCCAAGGATCAGGGCAGGGGATCCGTTGACATTGGTGTATTCGGTTGCGTCTTCGAGCGTGCGCGTGACGTTTGCTATATCGCCGAATGTGACGACATTGTTCCCATCCGTTTTGATGGGAAGCTCAAAGACATCCTGCGCACTGGTGATCAGGCCGGGCACTTCAACGCTGAAAGAACCCTGACCCGTGTTGATCGTGCCGCCGGCGACAACGAGGTTGTTGCGGGCCAGTGCATCGAACAGCTGGTTGGCCGTGAGGTTGTAGGCCTCCAGGCGCATCAAATCGATTGTCACCTCGACCACTTCGTCGCGCGCGCCCGACAAGGTGACTTCGCGCACCGCGCCAATACCCTCTAGAGCCGTCTGGAGTTCTTCGGCGCGGCGGACGAGCTCGCGTTCGGGCACATCGCCATAAACGGCCACCGAGATGATCGGGAACCCAACCATGTCGATTTCGTTCACCGTCGGATCGCTGGCATCATCGGGCAGGTTGGACCTGATGGCATCCATACGGGCACGGGTGTCGATCAGCGCCTGGTCCGTTTCGACATTGGCACCGAATTCGAGGATGACCGAGGCGTGGCCGGTGGTCGAAGTCGATGTCATGTTCACCAGGCCGTCCAGCCCGTTGAGTTCTTCTTCGGCGGGCTTGGCCAGAAGGTTTTCGGCATCGCGAGGCGATACCCCGGTCTGGCTTATCGAGACATAGAGGTACGGGACATCGATGGCCGGAAAGCTCTCCTTGGGCAGAACCGAGTAGGAGAGCCCGCCAGCGAGCAACAGCAGCGCCATGATTGTCATCACGACGCGGGGCATGCGCAGGATGCGCTCGATGAAGCTGGTCATGCAGGTGCGCCTTCTTCAGAGGTACCCGTGGTATCATCCGAGACAGCTTCCTGCCCGGTTTGCACGGTCTGCCCATCGATCACGAATTCCTGGCCGATGGTAATGATGTCAATGGATTGGGGCAGCCCGGTTACCCAAACGCCGTCCCTGGTGTCTGAAACGATTGTAACGGCAGTAAAGGCGACTATGCCGTCCTGAACGGACTTTACGCCCAAGACGCCCTCATCGTTCAATGTCAGAACCGACTGAGGCAACAGATGCCCCGGCATCGATCCCATATTGACCGTTGCGGTGGCCGTAACGCCTTCGCGGATCGAAAAGTCGGGGTTGTCGAACTCGATTTCGACCGGGAAAGACCGTGTCGCGTCGTCCGCACTGGCCGCCACATATGTCACTTCACCGGTAGCTTCCTGATTGGTCACCGTGTGCAATGTTGCAACAAGTCCCGTCCGGGCCAGCGTAATATTGGCTTCAGCGACCGACCCCGAGAAGACGATGGGATCGAGTTGAACGATTGTCGCGCATACACCGCCCTGCGAGAGCATGGAACCGCGCGTCGCGATGGGCGCCTGAACCAGCCCCGAGACCTCGGCTACGATTTCCGTACGATCCAGTTCGGCCCGGGCGTTGTCGAGCGCGGCCTGAGCCGAAGAAACCTGCGCTTCGGCGCCGGCCAGAGCGACCTGAACCGAATTTGCCGTATTGGCCGGTGCCAGGCCCCGTTCGCGCAGCGAAGTGTTGGTTTCAAGGTCGAGTTGCGCCTGGGCAAGCCCGGCTTCCGCCTGCGCAAGAGCGGCTTCGGCTTGAGCGACCGCCGCGGCGCGTGTTCCGGGCGCCAGTGAGCACAAAAGATCACCGGCTTCCACCTGGTCACCCTTCTCGACGTGGACCGTTTCCACCACCGCCGCGGTTTCGGCGACCGCCGAAACATTGGCTGCTGCCGTCGTCCTGCCGCGCAGCTTGACTTCAATCGGCATTTGCTGGAGCTCGAATGTCTGTGTGCGAACCGATACCGAGGCACCCGAAGCGCCGTTCGTCTCGGCCACCCGCTCGGCAACCGTCATCCGGGCCTCTTCGACTTCCTCCTCGGAATGTTCGGGAAGCACGCCGGCCTCAGCCAACGCCGTCGAAATTGGGCCATGATCATCGCCTTCAATCAGGCCGATAATCGAGCGTTCGCCGTTTCCAGGGCCCTGTCCGCCCATCACGAACGACCCGGTGCCCAGCCAAATGGCGGCGCCGGCAAGAATGAAAAGTGACAAACCGAAAGATTTAAGAAATTGCATTAAACAGCGCCCTCTATTCTGCTGCTTGCTGCCCGAGGCGCGCTTGATTTGGTCGCGCTGAGGCAATTAAGGCATTCATGTGGGTATGGAGATGCCGATGCGCAACTTCAAGGCAGGTTATGCCATGGCCGATCACCCATGCGTCGTTGGCATGGCTCGTGTCGTCACAGGAGTCGGCCTGCCGTTGCAGCTCTTTGAGCTCGGCAATCTGGGAATCGAGATAGGCGAGCCTGTCCTCGATACGTGATCTGACCAGATCGGCATCAAGCAGGTGCGCAAAACGGGCAAAAAGCAGGAAAGGGCTGCGAAAGATATCGTCTCCCAAAGGTTCATGCAGCGCATCACAGAAAGCAGTCCGGCCGGTCTCGGTAATGGAATAGATTTTTTTGGATGGCTTTCCATCCTGATGCTCTATCCGCGAGGTTACGAGCCCATCGTCTTCGAGCTTGGCGAGCGCGGGATAGATCGAGCCGAAGCTGGCCTCGACGAAATAAGCGCCGCCGCCTTCGGTACAAAGCTTTCGAATTTCATAGCCGCTCGCATCCTGAGTATAGAGGAAGGAGAGGCATAGGGTGCGAACGTTCATGTTCTATCAATCATATGCTGAACGAGAATATGATGGCGCTATATATTAAGCCGCCGCGCTTGCCAAGATATACGACGAAGAGTCGCACCTCGATCAGTTCGTGTACGATGAAAGTTCTTACGCTCGAATGAGAAAACGGCGTTAATCGATGCTTATGTCGAGCCCGAGGTCCAGCGGGACCGATGCACTTGTGATCCGGCTGGTCGAGATGTAGTCGACGCCGGTCCGGGCGATGGCGGCAACGCGTTCAAGCGTAACATTGCCCGAAGCCTCCAGCTTGGACCGTCCTGCCGTGATGGCAACGGCCCGGGCCAGTGTGTCTTGATCCATATTGTCAAGAAGGATCGCGGCCACACCGGCGTCCAGCGCATGCTGGAGCTGGTCGAGCGTATCGACTTCGACTTCAATCGCGACAAGATGACCGGCAAAGGCTCGAGCAGCCGCTATCGCCGCAGATACGCCGCCAGCGACGGCAATATGGTTGTCCTTGATGAGGATGGCATCGTTCAGACCGAAGCGATGATTGTGGCCGCCGCCACAGCGGACGGCATATTTTTCCAGTGCTCGTAGGCCCGGCGTCGTTTTTCGCGTGCAGCAGATGTGGGCGTTGGTTCCCTTGGTCTCGAGCACGAAGTCTCGTGTCAGAGTTGCGATGCCACTCAAATGGGTCAGAAAATTGAGCGCGGTGCGCTCGGCTGCCAGCAGATTGCGCGCATTGCCGCGCACCTCAAGAATGGCCTCTCCCGCCGCGACCATGGAGCCATCGGCAACAAATCTTGTTGTGTCCAGGCCCGGTCCGATCAGCGAAAAAGCGGCAATCGCGCACTCGAGCCCGCAAATCACGCCGACGCCGCGCGCATTGATGGTCGCGACCGCCTTTGCGTCCGGGCCGATCGTTGCCTGGGAGGTGATGTCGCCCGCCTCTCCCAGATCTTCAAGAAATGCAGCTTTGACGGCCCGCTCGATAATATGGGGGGGCATGGCGGGAAGATAAGCGCGCATCATGATGAAAAGACACCCGGATTTATAAGATTGTGTTCGCCCACATTGCGGATGTCCCGCTCCCCGCAAAGCGCCATGGTAACGTCGAGTTCCCTGCGGATGATATCGAGCGCCTGTTCGACCCCTGTTTCGCCGCCGGCGCCAAGACCATAGAGCCAGGGGCGTCCAATATAGACGCCCTTGGCGCCCAGGCACAGTGCTCGCATGACGTCCTGACCCGAGCGGATGCCACCATCCATATGAACTTCGATTTTGTCTCCCACGGCTTCAATGATGCCAGGCAGGGCCGCTATGGACGATGGTGCGCCGTCCAGTTGTCGTCCGCCATGATTGGATACGATGATCGCGTCCGCGCCCGAAGCGGCCGCCATGCGCGCATCTTCGGCGTCCATGATGCCCTTTAATATCAGCTTCCCGCCCCAGCGCTCCTTGATCCATTCGATATCGGACCAATTGAGCTTGGGGTCGAATTGCTCGGCCGTCCACGAAGCCAGAGAAGAAACGTCGCCAACATTATCGGCATGGCCCACGATATTGCGGAAGGTATGACGTCGTGTTCTGAGCATCGACAGGCACCATTGCGGCCGGGAGGCCAATTGCCAGATGGTGTTGAGATTCACACGGGGAGGGGCCGAAAGTCCGTTGCGCGCGTCCTTGTGCCGTTGCCCCAGGATTTGCAGATCGAGCGTCAGGACCAGGGCCGAACAATTGGCGGCTTTGGCTCTGTCGATCAGATTATACATGAATTGCCGGTCGCGCATCACATAGAGCTGGAACCAGAACGGGGCACCGTCGGTAGCCTCTGCAACGTCCTCGATCGAGCAGATGCTCATCGTTGATAAAGTGAACGGTATGCCGAAAGCGCGCGCCACTTTGGCGCCGAGAATTTCACCGTCGGGGTGCTGCATACCCCCAAAACCGGTGGGCGCTATGGCGACAGGCATCGCGACGTCTTGCCCGATCATTGTCGAGGCCAGCGAGCGATTGGTCATGTCGACGGCAACACGCTGGCGAAACTTTATTTTAGCAAAGTCTGCTTCGTTGGCGAAGTAGGTGCTTTGGGTCCACGATCCGGAATCGGCATAGTCGAAAAACATCCGAGGTACGCGTCGCTTCGCACGTGCCTTCAGCTCTTCAATTGTCTGCGCCGTAAACCCCATTCGCCCCGCCTCTCCCACCATTGAGCATCTTTATGCACTCAATAGCGGGACACAAGGTCAGGGAAAAGCGTCATTATGCCAAATGCCAACCGAACCGACTGGGGTCAGTTGCCCTCGACGGACAGGCCCTGGTCGTTGAGTTCGATTTGAACACCGTCAGGCTGGGATTCCTGTTGGTAGGCGTAAATGGCAAGGCCGATAACCACAACGACCAGAGCGCCAAGCAGAAGATAAAGCGTATTGCGGCTCATCAAATTCTCCAAAAAATGCTTAAGCAAGAAAGACATTGAATGCAGGCATGAAACGCGGAACCCGCCACTCGGTTCCGTAACCGGCGATTAACCGACTGGCGGCGTTCAGTGTGAAATCCGCAAATTCACCAACAGGATTCATTCTTGTTTCAGGGGTGCGCCCCATGATGCCCGACCAGTTTTGGGGACGGTTTGGGGGACGAGTGGATGCCGGATGGCAAGGGGATGAGCAATACGCATGCGGTGGATGCGGCTCTGGAGTCCATGCCCTATGGGTTGTGCGTCTGGAGCGAAAATCTGACGCTCGAATTGTTCAATTCCCGCTACGCCTGGACATTCGGTCTGCCACCCGACGCGCTTGCAGCGGGCATGACGCTCCGCGATTGCTGCCGGGCGGTAATCGATGCCGGAAATTATTTCGGCTACAGCGTCGACGAGCTCCACGAAGCGATGCTGGGCCGATTCGAACGGCAAAAGCGTCGCGAGACACCCATTCAATATGAGCAGCATCTTCGTGATCGTACGATCCGCACCACCTATACTGGTCGGCATGGGACGGGCTGGATGGTTACTCACGAGGACATCACCGATGCGCACGATCATCTGACGGCACTTTCCAAACGTGAAGCCGATCTGGCCCGACAGGCGGTTCGCTTCGAAACCGCCGTCGACAATATGGCCCACGGGCTGTGCATGATCGATGCAGATCACAAGCTGGTTATCTGCAACGCCAATTACGCAATGCTTTATGATCTTCCCCAGGGCCTGCAACAGCCCGGAACCTTGCTGACAGACATTCTCGATTATCGCTTCGAGAACGGCATGCGTCCCAAGGATGGGCCCATGGCCTTTCTTCAGCGTCGCGTGCAAACGATTACTGATCGAAAGCGCAGCGTGGATATTTGCGAGTTCGAGAATGGCCAGATCATTTCGCTGGTGCATCAGCCAATGGAAGATGGTGGCTGGGTCGAAACCCATCAGGACATCACCGAGCAGCGGCGGTCCGAGGCACGCATTCACCACTTGGCCCGCCACGATGCCTTGACCGATCTGCCCAATCGCACGCTGTTTGCCGAAGAAATGGCTATGGCGGAATCCCGCATACGTCGCGGTGAAACCATGGCAGTGCTGTGCTTCGACCTCGACCACTTCAAGATCATCAACGATACGCTCGGACACGGCGTGGGCGATGCGGTTCTCAAGGAAGTCGCGATACGGATCAACCACGCAAAGCGGGAACATGAATGCGCGGCCCGGCTGGGTGGCGATGAATTCTCCATGCTGGCCGGCCCGCTCAAGAGCCCAAACGATGCCGCCGCTCTCGCCGAGCGCCTGATTGCTTCGATCGGCCAGCCTATGGAAATAGAGGGACATCGTGTCATTATAGGCACGTCGATCGGCATTGCGGTCGCACCCACCGATGGCGCGAATGGCGAGACGCTGATGAAAAATGCCGACCTCGCCCTGTATCGCGCCAAGAGCGATGGCCGAGGCAATTATCGCTTTTTCGAAAAGGGCATGGACGCGGCCATGCAGCATCGTCGCGCCATCGAAAGCGGACTTAAGCTGGGGCTGACCCGCGACGAATTCAGGCTGGTTTTCCAGCCACTCATGGACTTGGAGAGCAACCGGATTTCATGCATGGAAGCCCTGTTGCGCTGGGAACACTCGGAGATGGGCTTCATCTCACCGGTTGAGTTCATCCCCGTGGCCGAGGAAATCGGATTTATCGTGCAACTGGGAGAATGGGTGCTCAAACAGGCTTGCCTGACAGCGGCCACCTGGCCCGCCAATATCCGTGTCGCAGTCAATCTTTCGTCGGTGCAATTCAAGAGCCATCGGCTGCTGGAATGCGTGCAGCGCGCACTGGAAGAAGCGGGCCTGCCGGCAAGCCGCCTCGAACTTGAGATAACGGAATCCGTGCTGCTCAGCGATTCCGATCAGACCCTGGAAACCCTCCACGCCCTGCGCGCCATGGGTATCCGCATTTCAATGGACGATTTCGGAACTGGCTATTCCTCGCTTTCATACCTGCGCGCCTTTCCATTCGACAAGATCAAGATCGACCGCTCTTTCATCGAAGACGTCGGATCCACCGACGCCAACTTCGAGATCATCAAGGCTGTTATCGCTTTGGGGCGCAGCCTGGGCATGGCAACGACAGCCGAGGGCGTCGAAACCGAAGCCCAACTCGATGCTGTTCGCTCGCACGGATGTGACGAGATTCAGGGCTTCCTGTTCTCAAGGCCCCTCCCGGCAAGAGATGCGCTTGAGTTGATCACGCGGCTCACTCCCAGGAAGACTGAGCCAAAACTGAGCGCGACCAGCTAGCCTATCTCGGAACCGTTCCCGCAAACCGATCCATTGCGAAAGGGGTAATGTCGATTGCCGGTTTTTCCCCGGTCATGGCTTGGGCCAGCAGGTGCCCGGTGGCCGGGCCCAGCGTAAAGCCGTGGTGGGCGTGGCCTATACCCACCCACAGGCCACGATGCTTTGGCGCTGGCCCGATGATCGGCATCATGTCGGGGGTGCAGGGGCGGGCCCCTTTCCAGGGCTGCGGATCGAGCCGCTCACCGAGCGGGAAAAGTGCCCGTGCCTTGGCTTCGGCGCGGCCAAGCTGGATGGGGGTGGGCGCTGCATCGCGCAGCGCAAACTCGGCCCCGGTGGTAAGACGAACCCCTTTTTCCATCGGCGCCAGACAATACCCGATTTCCGCATCGATCAGCCAGTTGTTCAGGATCGCACCATCCTGGGTGCCGTAATGCATGTGGTAGCCGCGCTTGACAAACAGCGGCAGCCGATACCCGAGCGGCTCGAGAACTTCGGGCGCCCAGGGGCCAAGTGTGACAACGACTTCGGGCGCGCTATAACGGGTATCTGCGACCGTGACGGACCAGTTGTTGCCGTCCTGTTCGAGTCCCGACGCCTCTCCGCCAAGAAACTGGCCGCCCATCGATTTGTACAATTCGAAATACTTGGCAACCAGAGCGCCCGGATTGCGGATTGTCCATGGATCGGTCCAGTGGATCGCCCCCGCAAGCCGTTCCGTAAAGTCAGGCTCTATCCGGGCCATTTCGGTGCCATCGACCACCTTGTGATTGATGCCATAGAGCTCGAGATCCTTTTTTGCCTTTGCCGCCTCGGCCTTGAGTTTCTCGTCGGTCCTGAACGCCAGATACCAACCCTTCCTGATGACCAGGTCCTCGGCGCCAGAGGCTGTGATGAGGTCGGAATGTTCCTCGATCGACCGGGCGATCAGAGGTGCGTAGCTCCTGACCACATGGCTGTAGTGACCGGGTGACGATTTCCACCAATAGCGCATAAGGGCAGGCGTGACGCGGGGCAGGGCAAACGGATCGTAGCGTGCGGCGGTCGAAAGGTGCAGCCCCACCTGCATCAATGTTGCCAGATCGCGCGGGAAGGCGTGAGGACGAACCCCCTCGCGCTGGATGATGCCGGCATTGCCGAACGAGGTTTCCCGGCCCGGCTCGCTCTTGTCGATGAGCAACACGCTTCGACCGCGCCGAAGCAGGTGAATTGCGGTCGATACGCCGACGATACCGGCGCCGATGACGATGACGTCCTGAGCCATGGTCAGACTTTCCAAAGCTTGTGTTTGATGACCTGCGCGGCGCGGGTCATTCCAATTATTGGGAATTGCCGCCGGTCGCAGCCGCCTTTTCCTCATCCCACCACCAGACATCGGGAAAACCGATTGAGAATTCGGGCAGGGTTTGGGGATGGCTGAACCGGTCCCAGCGTGCTGTGCGGGCATAAGTGATCGTATAGCTGGGCACCACGTTGTTCATCGCCAGCAAGACCCGGTCAAGGGCATGGGTGGCTGCAACCAGGGTTTCGCGGTCCGGCGCCAGAACGATTCTGTCGATCAGCGCGTCGACACCCGGATCGGAGATGCCCGCATAGTTGCGCGAACCGAGTTCATCGACCGATGAAGAGCCCCAGAAATAGCGCTGCTCATTTCCGGGAGAGAGCGATTGCGCCCAGCGCGTATAGATCACGTCATAATCGAACGAGCGCACGAGATTTGTGTATTGAGGCGTATCGACGACCCGCAGGGTCACATTGGCGCCGATCGCGTTTAGATTTTCGGCCCAGTGCAAGGCCACCGGTTCGATGGTGTTGTCGTAAGAGAGAATTTCGAAGCTGAACTGCTCGCCATTGGCATCGACCAACTGCGTCCCATCGAGCGTGTATCCTGCCTCATTGAACAGCCTCAGCGCTTCCTGCAAATTGTCGCGAAGAGCTTGCTCGGTGCCCCCTGTGGGATTGGTAAAGCGCGCATCGAACACCGAGGCTGGAATGAGGTCCCGCACCTCCTCGAGAATTTCAAGCTCGAGACCTGCTGGCGGGCCGTCAGGTGCGGCGAGGTCAGTGCCGAAGAAATAGGAATCGATGCGCTGATACTGCTCGTAAAACAGCGTCCGGTTCAATTCCTGGAAATCGAAAGCGTAATTGAGCGCCTCACGAACCCGCGGGTCCTGAAATTTCTCCCGGCGCTGATTGGGCACGAAGCCCCACATCACGCCGGAGGCATTGTATCCGTTTTCGAAGGTCTCGAGCACGACACGCTCTTCATTGACGGCCGGGAAGTCATAGCCCGTGGCCCAGCGCCGCGCGATATTTTCGGTCCACCAGTCGAACTCATCGGCCTTGAAGGCTTCGAACATGACTGTTGTGTCGCGGAAGTATTCAATGCGGTACTCGTCGAAATTGGACATTCCCACATTGACCGGTTCATCTGCGCCCCAATAGTCGGGATCGCGTGTGAAGGTCACCGTTCTACCGGCATCGAAGCTGGAGAGGGCATAGGCGCCAGATCCCATTGGCAATTCGAGAGTTGAGGCGCCGATGTCGCGGGGCTCGCCCTGCGCATTCTCCCCCTCCCACCAATGCCTGGGCAGCACCAGAAGTTGCCCCATGATGTAAGGCAACTCGCGGTTGCCAGTCTCGCTGAAATAGAACGTGATCTCGCTTTCGCCGGTGATCTCGGCATCGTCGACCGAGGCGTAATATTCCGAATAGATGGGAGAAATCTCCACCACCTGCTCAAAGCTCCAGAGCACATCTTCGGCCGTGACGGGTTCGCCGTCCTGCCAGTGCGCGCGCGGATTGAGCCGAAAGGTTACGGAAGAAAAATCCTCAGGATAGCGCAAGGCTTCTGCCAGCAATCCGTAGGAAACCGAGCTCTCATCTGAACTGGGCGTCATGAGCGTCTCGTAGACGAGCCCCAGTCCGGTGGCCGTCTCCCCCTGCGACAGAATTGGATTGAAGGTATCGAACCCGCCAAGGGCTGAAAGCCGGACCGTTCCGCCCTTGGGCGCATCGGGATTGACGTAGTCGAACATCTCGAAGCCGGCTTCGTATTTGGGTGTGCCATCGAGAGCGACGGCGTGCACCCAGCCCTCTTCCTCCTGTGCAAATGCCGTGGTCGAAAGCGGCAAGGTGGCGAGTAGCGCAGCGGCAACAACAAAGGTCTTCATGGCTTTGATCCCCTCTCAAGGCGAAGGTGGTTTCGTGTCGATCTTAGTGTGCTTTGTCCAAAAGTGGATACCACTTTTGCGGGAGCGGGCCATGCGCGGCGCAAGTTTCATGCGCCACGGCGATGGCGGGCGCGATAATATTTCATTGGATGGCCACATCGAGTGCGGCCGCCAGCAGCGTACGCGTGTAGGGGTGCTCGGGCGCGGCAAACAATGTCTCGGTTTCAGCCCGTTCCACGATCTTTCCATCCTGCATCACGATGATCGCGTTGGCGATCGCCCGCACAACCTTCAGATTGTGCGAAATAAAGACATAGGTCAGCCCATGCTGCGCCTGCAGGTCGCGCAGGAGCTTGACGATTTGCGCCTGAACGCTCATGTCGAGCGCCGATGTCGGCTCGTCCAATACGATGAATTTGGGCTCGAGGATCAGCGCTCGGGCAATGGCGACCCGTTGGCGCTGCCCGCCGGAAAATTCGTGCGGATAGCGATGCCGCATTTCCGGCTCCAGCCCGACTTCGGTCAGCACAGCCCTGACCTTCTCGTCCCGCTCCCGAGCCTTGATGCGTGGGAAATGGACGGCCAGGCCTTCGGCGATGATGTCGCCAACACTCATGCGCGGCGAAAGCGAGCCGTAGGGATCCTGAAAGACCACCTGCATATCGGCGCGATAGTCCCGCATTGCACGCGACTTCTTTCCTGCGATGTCGTCGCCCAGGAAAACGATCCGTCCCTCCGATGAAATCAGGCGGAGCATGGCGAGCCCCAGCGTGGTTTTTCCCGATCCGGACTCTCCCACCACGCCAAGCGTTTCGCCGCGCCTGACGACCAGATCGACCCCGTCGACGGCCTTGATATGACCGACGGTCCGCTTGAACAGCCCGCGCTTTACGGGAAACCAGACCTTGAGGTCACTCACTGCCATAACCGGCTTGCCAATCATGGCGACACCTGGCTCCATGCCGGATAATTCGGACGAAAGCAGGTGTTTGGTATAGGCATGCTGGGGCTGGGCAAACAGCGTTTCGGTATCGGCTCTCTCGACGATTTCGCCATTTTGCATCACGCAGACCTTGTCGGCCATCCGGCGCACGATCCCGAGGTCGTGGGTGATGAACAGCATGGCCATGCCCATCCGCCGTTGCACCGATTTGAGCAGATCGAGAATTTGTGCCTGCACTGTTACATCGAGCGCGGTTGTCGGTTCATCGGCAATAAGCAAGGCGGGTTCGCAAGCCAGCGCCATGGCAATCATCACTCTCTGGCGCTGGCCACCCGATAGCTGATGCGGGAAAGACGCGAGGCGCGTTTGAGGCTCAGGAATGCCCACAGCATCAAGAAGTTCCAGCACGCGTTTGCGTGCTGCGCTCCGACCCAGCCCTTGATGCACGGACAGCACTTCGCTGACCTGTCGCTCGATGGTGTGGAGCGGATTGAGCGAACTCATCGGCTCCTGGTAAATCATCGAAATCTCATTGCCGCGCACGGTGCGGAGCAACTTGTCGCCCGCCGTAAGCAGATCGGTGTCCTTGAACAGAATCTGGCCCTTGGGATGGGACGCTGAAGGGTAGGGCAGCAGCCGCAACACCGACAATGCGGTTACCGATTTGCCCGACCCCGATTCCCCAACCAGTGCCAGCGTTTCCCCCGGTGCGATGTCGAAGCTGACGTCCCGCACGGCATCGATCCGCCTTTCCCCCAACTGGAAGGAAACATCGAGATTGCGGATGGAAAGCATCGGATCGGTCATGCCATCACCCGAACGTCTTGCGTGGATCGAAAGCGTCGCGCACCGCTTCTCCGGCAAAGACCAGAAGACTCAGCATCACCGAAATCACCGCGAACCCGGTCAATCCAAGCCAGGGTGCCTGAAGGTTGTTCTTGCCCTGCGCCAGAAGTTCCCCAAGCGAGGGAGAGCCCGGGGGCAGACCGAACCCCAGAAAATCGAGCGCCGTCAGTGTCGTGATCGATCCGCCAAGAATGAAGGGCACGAAGGTAACGGTTGCGACCATGGCATTGGGCAAGAGGTGCCGGAACATGATCGTCCGATTGCCTACCCCCAACGCACGGGCGGCGTTGACATATTCGAAGTTTCGCCCGCGCAGGAATTCCGCACGCACCACCCCGACCAGGGCAACCCAGGAAAACAGCAGCAGGATGATGAGCAGCACCCAGAAGCTCGGGGCGATGACACTCGAAATGATGAGCAGCAGGTAGAGCGAGGGGATCGAGGTCCAGATTTCGATAAAGCGCTGAAACAGCAAATCCGTCCAGCCGCCGAAATAGCCCTGCACCGCTCCCGCCACGATCCCGACCACCGAAGACAGGATGGTCAGCGTCAGCCCGAACAGCACCGAAATGCGGAACCCGTAGATCAGCCGCGCCAGCACATCGCGCCCCTGATCGTCAGTGCCCAGAACGTGCATGTTGCCGAAAATACACCCCGGATCGTCAACGCCTTGACGATAGCGCGCGCAGTTTTCCTCTTCGCTCATCAGCCAGCTCGGTGGCGTTGGCGCTGGACCGGGCAGGGCGGTATCGACCGTACGATGGGAAAACCGGAACAGCGGCCAGAGCGCCCACCCGTGCTCTTCGATCTCGTTCTGGATCACCGAAGATCGATATTGCGTCACCGCCAGAAACCCGCCGAATTTGCTTTCGGGATAATCGATCACCACAGGAAATAGCAGTTCGCCCTGATAGGAGACGAGCAGCGGCTTGTCGTTGCTGATGGCTTCGGCAAAAAGGGTGGCGATCACAAGGATCAGGAATATCCAGAACGAGATATATCCGCGCCTGTTGCGACGGAAATTGGCAAGCCTACGCTGGTTTATCGACGAGATGGCCAAGCTCAAACCTCTCGCGACTCGAAATCGATGCGCGGGTCGATCCACATATAGGTGAGATCGGAAATCAGGCCCAGAACCAGGCCCACAAGCGAGAAGATGTAGAGTGTGGCAAAGATCACCGGATAGTCACGCGTCACGACCGACTGAAAGCCGAGTAGGCCGAGGCCGTCGAGCGAGAAGATCGTCTCGATCAGCAGCGACCCGCCAAAGAACGCGCCCACGAATGCCCCGGGAAAGCCGGCAATCACGATCAGCATCGCATTGCGGAAAACATGGCCATAGAGCACCCGGTTCTCGGTCAGACCCTTGGCACGGGCGGTGACGACGTATTGCTTGCGGATCTCATCGAGAAACGAATTCTTGACCAGCAGGGTCGATGTCGCAAAGGCCCCCACGGCCATCGCTGCGATGGGCAGGACGAGATGCCAGGCATAGTCGAGGATCTGCTGATACCAGGGCATCGATGCAAATCCTGATGAAGTCAGTCCCCGCAATGGAAAGAGCGACCAGAAGCTCCCGCCAGCGAACAGTACGATCAGAAGAATGGCGAACAAAAAGCCTGGAATGGCGTAGCCGATAATGACCACGCCCGAGGTCCAGACATCGAAACGCGACCCGTCCCGTACCGCCTTGGCAATCCCCAGCGGTATGGAGATGCCGTACGAAATCAGCATCATCCAGAACCCGAGCGAAATCGACACTGGCATCTTTTCGACCACCAGATCGATCACCGAAATGTCCCGGTAGTACGACTCCCCGAAATCGAACCGCAGAAAATCCCAGATCATCGAAAAGAACCGCTCGAGCGGCGGCTTGTCAAAACCATACTGGGCTTCTAGTTGTGCGATGAAGTCCGGCGGAAGGCCGCGTGCGCCGCGATATACGCCTTGCGGCTCACTATCCGAACTGCTGGCCGCGCTGTTGTCGAGACCACTCTGACCGGAAAAATCGCCCTGCGCCGTTCCGGTAATGCGCGACAATGCGGAAACGTCAGTTCCCGAGTATTGCGCAATCGCCTGTTCCACCGGCCCGCCCGGTGCAAACTGGATGACGAGAAACGACACCACCATGATCCCGAATACCGTCGGTATCATCAAAAGCAGGCGTCGCAGGATATAGGCGGCCATAGGCGGTCCAGGTGAGCGAGTCAGATGCCCGACCATGTCGGTTTTGTTACCGATGGCCAAGTGCTTTGTGTGCCGGGTGCGGTCACGACTTCGCGGTTATCCTCCCACGAGCCCATTCTCGATGGCGTAGCGCGTCAGCCCGGCGGTGGTGGCAATGCCGAGCTTTTTCTTGATGTTCTTGCGGTGCGTTTCGACCGTCCGGGCAGAAATATCGAGGGTTGCCGCCACGTCCTTGTTGGATTTTCCCGCCGCAATCAGCAGCAGGATCGCCTGTTCGCGAGTCGTCAGCGCCTTGCTCTTTTGGGCTTTGTCGCCGCGCTCGAGCAACACATCGGAGACGCCGGTAGAAAAAAACGTTCCGCCCGCCGCCACAGTCTCTATGGCTTCGATGATCTCCTCGGTCGAAACGTCCTTGAGGATGTAGCCCGAGGCGCCATACATCACCGATGTCGAGATGTACTCGCGGCTGTCATGCATCGAAAGCATCAACAATTTGGTCGCCGCGGATTGTTCCTTAAACAACTCTATCGCGTCCAGACCGTTGAGCTCGGGCATGTTGATGTCCATGAGAACCACGTCCGGTTCGTCCTTGCGAGCGATGTCGAGGGCGGCGCGTGCACTGAGCGCAGCGCCCACCACGTCGATATGGTCGTAAGTTTCCAGAATGGCCTTGAGCCCGTCGAGCACCAGGGGGTGATTGTCGACGAGGAGGACCTTGATGGGTTTGGGAACGCTCATGCGACCTCGGCAAGCTTTGACTGGCGGATGAACACGGATTTGGGAAGAGTGGCCCTGAGCGTCGTGCCGTTGGGGGAGGGTTCTACCAGCATTGTGCCGCCGAAGTGCGCCATGCGCTCTGCCATGTTGCGCAGGCCCAATCCGCGTTTTGTGCCCGTATCGCGCGAAAAGCCCTTGCCGTTGTCGACAATGACCATCTGGACACGACCGTGTGGGCTCGACAAGGCGAGCGTGACTTCGCTGGCGTTGGCATGGCGGTCGATATTGTTCAGCGCCTCCTGGGCCACACGATAAAGTGCTGTACGGGCCTCGGGCAGAAGCATGTTCTTGAACGCAACAGCCTCGAGCGTGACCTTGATCCCCGTGCGCTCGGCGAAATTGTGTGTCAGAGCCTCGAGCGCCGCTGAAAGCCCCAGATCGTCGAGGGCGCCTGGACGCAGATCGTGACTGAGACGCCGTACTTCCTTGATCGCCCCGTTGAGCGCATCGGCGCCCTTGCCGATGGCGTCCGAGGCACCGTCGGCGCCATTCTCCACCTTTCGCCTCGCCAGGTCGATGGCGTAGCGCACACCGATCAGGATTTGCGAGATGCCGTCATGAAGCTCGCGCGCGATGCGGGTGCGCTCCTCTTCCTGCGTATCGATGACGCGCTGGGTCAATTCCTTGAGCTTGCTGTCCGCCAACCGGCGTTCGTGGAGGTTGAGCACCATCCAGCTCCCGAACACCAGCAGCACCGCAGGGACCGCGATAAGGACGATCGTAAAGAAGGTTGAATTGATCGTGTTGCGGAGGTCTTCGTGGGCGGCGGCGGTCTGGGCGAAGACATCGTCGAGATAGACGCCGGTGCCCAGCATCCATTCCCATTTATCCAGGCCAACGGCAAAAGAGACCTTCTCGGCAATGGTTCCGGCCGACGGTTTTTCCCACAGATAGGAATGGAGCCCTCCGCCCTCCTTGGCCTTTTCGATCAGATTGTAGATCACCCGATCGCCATTGGGGTCGGTCAGGTTCAGCCAGTTCTGGCCGGGCCGGTATGTCTGCCTGGGGTGAACGATATTTACGCCGTCATAGTCATAAACGAAAAAGTATCCGTCCTCGCCGTAATCGAGCGCGTTGAGGATGGCCTTGACCTGGGACTTTGCCGCTTCATCGTCCGGCTCCGCGTCGTGATAAATGCCATCGATTGCCGACAATGCCATGTTGGTCAGGTTAAGCAGCTCGTCCTGTTTGGCCTGGACCATATTGCGCTCGAACGTATCAATGCTCGCGCGCGCCAGGCTGGCCGACTGCCATGTCACCAGCCAGGTTATGGCAACGATGGCAAGGATCAGCGGAACGATGGCGAGCGCCAGAATCTGGTGCCTGAACTGCATTGGTAAAACTCTCCTCCAACCGGATCGTTGGCCGGCCACGGGCGATTGTAGCCGATAGCGCGCGCGTCCATTATCATCTACTGCGTAAAACTGGGTAGCCTTTGTGAATAAAGCAGGTAACCTGAGGAACCGGGCCCTCGACGGAGGCAGGCAAATGCAGTCTTTTTTGCCCTGCGCTTCGAAGATGCGCTCGAAAAAACGGTGGCAGCTCTCGAAGTGCAGCCTTTTAACCGTTTCTATCCGGTGCAAAATGCACCATTGGGAGGATTTTATGGAAAGACGCGACTTCTTCAAGAAGGCCGGCGCGGCGACCGCAGGTGTCGCAGCGGCAGCCACAACGCTGGCTGCGCCGGCAATCGCTCAAGGCAATATCACCTGGCGTATGGTCACTACCTGGCCCAAAAATTTTCCCGGCCTGGGCGTTGGCGCGCAGCGCCTCGCCGATCGGATCACCGCCGCTTCGGGTGGGCGTCTGTCGATTCAGGTCTTTGCTGCTGGTGAAATGGTTCCGGGTCTTCAGGCGCTCGATGCCGTCATCGACGGTTCGGCGGAGATGAGCCACGGCGCCGCCTACTACTGGCAGAACAAGAGCCAGGGCCTGTCGTTTTTCACTGGCGTTCCCTACGGCATGACCAACCGCGAACTCGCCGCATGGGTTCGCCACATGGGCGGCCAGGAAATCTGGGACGACATCTACGACCAGTTCGGCGTTCAGGGCTTCCTCTCGGGTGACACCGGTACACAGGCCGGCGGCTGGTTCCGCAACGAGTTGACCGGCGTCGCCGACGTCCAGGGGCTGCGTTTCCGCACTCCCGGCCTCGGTGGCCAGGTCTGGGAAAAGCTTGGCGCCTCGGTTACCAATCTGGCTGCCGGCGACATCTTCGCCGCACTGCAGAACGGTACGCTCGATGCGGCCGAATTCGTTGGCCCCTATAACGATCTTGCGCTTGGCTTCTACCAGATCGCCAAGAACTATTACTTCCCCAGCTTTATCGAGCCGGGACTGGCGACCGAGCTGGTGGTCGACAAGGCCAAGTATCAGGAACTGCCGCAGGATCTGCAGGAACTCGTCAAGTTCGTCTGTCAGGCCGAATATGACGAAGTCGCATCCGACTTCGCCGCCAACGACCCGCGTGCCCTTCAGACGCTGGTCAACGACCACGGCGTTACGGTGCGCCAGTTCCCTGAGGAAATCATGGAAGCCGGCGCTCTCGCGGCCAAGGAGATCCTTACCGACATCCGTGACAATGGCGACGAGCTCACCAAGCGCGTTGCAGAAAGCTATGTCGAGGCCTTCAACATCGTCCGCCAGAAGACCGACGGCACCGACTCGCTCTTCCTGCGGGCCCGCGAGCAATATTTTACGCTCGACTGATCCCCTCTATAGCCTCAAGCATCAGGGTCCGGACCTCGGTTCGGACCCTTTTTTGTCGGGGCGCTCCAGAGATGCGGATGCTGCCAAAACGAAGGGCCCGCCGACCGTGTCGACGGGCCCTTGGACTCGATCGGTTCGCCCCAATCAGTTGACTGACGGCAACCATGTAATCAACTGCGGGAAAATGAACAGCAAGGCTATCGCCAAAATTTGCAGCCCCACGAAGGGAAGTGCACCGCGATAGATCATGCCGGTCGTCACCCTGCTTGGCGCGACCCCCCGCAAGTAGAATAGAGAGAACCCGAAAGGCGGCGTCATGAAGCTGGTCTGCAGGTTCACGCCCACCATCACACCGAGCCAGATCGGATCTATGCCGAGCGCCAGAAGGATCGGCGCAGTGATCGGTATGATGATGAAGATGATCTCGAACGTGTCGAGAATGAACCCGAGCACGAACATGATAAGCATGACAACGATCATCGCCCCGATGGCTCCGCCCGGAAGATTGGCCAGGAACTCGTGCACAAGATTGTCGCCGCCCATGACGCGGAACACGATGGAGAAGACCGAAGCGCCAAACAGGATAATGAAGATCATCGAGGTGATTGTTGCCGTAGCCATGGCGGCATCGCGCAAAACCCTGAATGAAAGCCGCCAGCGCAACGCAGCCAGAATCGTTGCGCCCACAGCCCCCACCGAGCCTGCCTCGGTCGGCGTGGCTATGCCGGTGAGGATGGAGCCGAGCACAAGAAGAATAAGAAGCAGGGGCGGGACCAGCGCAACGACCACATCCTTGACGATGCCCTTGCGGTCTTCCTCGGTCATGGGAGTTGCCGGGCAACTTTCCGGTTCGGTGATCGCCTTGTAGATCATAAAGCAGATGTAGAGCCCGACCAGCATCAGGCCGGGAATGAACGCGCCGGCGAAAAGGTCGCCCACGGTTACGGGCACGGGCGCAAAGTTGCCCTGCTCCATCTGCACCTGTGCATTGATCGATGAGAGCATGTCGCCCATGAAGATCAATACGGTCGAGGGCGGAATGATCTGTCCCAGCGTGCCGGACGCGCAGATCACACCCGAAGCAAGCTTGGGGTCATATTTCGCCCGCAGCATGGCCGGCAGCGATATGAGCCCCATGGTGACCACTGTTGCCCCCACGACACCGGTGGAGGCCGCCAGCAATGCGCCTACGACAATGACCGAAATGCCGAGCCCGCCGCGAAGGCGGCCAAACAGCTTGCCCATGGTCAGCAGCAGCTGCTCGGCAATCTTGGACTTCTCAAGCATCACGCCCATGAAGATAAACAGCGGCACCGCCACCAGTACTTCATTGGTCATGTAGCCGATATACCGGCCCATGAGGTTACCCATGTTCGAGAAGTCGAACACGCCGAAGAAATAACCGATCACGCCAAAGATCAGCGATGTGCCCGCCAGCGTGAAGGCTACTGGAAAGCCCAGCAGCAGAAAGCCGATGACGCCGAAAAAGAGGAGGCCCGCGAGAACCTCACCAATCAGAATGCTAGACAACTGGCGTCTCCTCGTCGGTCTCGACCTTGTAGCGGTACAACGGAGGAAGCAGGTCTTCCTTGTCGGCGAGCACCAGGATGGCGCGCGCGACCATCGCTACTCCTTGCAAACCGACCAGAGCGGCAAAAACCAGAATGAAAGTCTTGAGAACAAACAGTCCCGGCATACCACCGATGTTCTGGGATGCCTCGAAAAAGCTCCAGGAGCGCATCACATAGATCCAGCCCCAGTTCCAGACGACGTACATGAACGGAAGCAGGAAGATGACGACACCGACGATGTCGAGCAGGGCCTTCCGTTTGGTCGAGGCCGGCCGGTAGAAGATATCCACCCTTACGTGATCGTCACGGAACAGTGCGAACCCGGCAATCGCCGTGAACATCGCACCGCTCAGCCAGACATAAAGGTCCTGCATCCACAGAAAGGTCGTGTTGAAAATGTATCGCTGGACAACCACCGCAAAACAGATGGCGACAACGCCAACCGCCAGCCATGAAACGACGGTGCCGACGAGCCGGTTCAAGCCACCAATGGCCTGAACAGCTAAAGCGAGCGCGCGCATTTCGCTCCTCCTCCCACGGAAGGGTTTTGTTTTTATCGATAGTACCGCTAGTTCGCGTGCAGGCAAACAGCAAGCAATCGCCGAACCGGATTCGCAAAAACGGTACTTTTGCCCGTAAAACTGGGTAGCAAGGTCAGACGACACCCCGGCGGCGAAGCAGGGAGGCGAGAGCGGTTGCTGCGAGGGCCCATGCTGCCCCCAGCGCCCAACCGGCGACAACGTCGCTCGGGTAGTGAACGCCCAGAAGGACACGGGAGGTGCCGACCAGTATCGTCAGAACGATGGCGACGCCGTAAAAGAATATCTTTTCCCGCCATCGCTCCGATAGTCTCGCCAGCAGCGCGCCGAGCGTGAGATAGGTTACGGCGGAGATCATCGAGTGCCCGCTGGGAAAACTGGCCGACAATTCCCCCGCCACCGCCGAGAATTCTGGCCTGGGCCGGTCGAAAAATTCCTTGAGCAGATCGGAAAGCAACGCGCCGCTGATGACCGCGCCGGCAACGAGGACCGCCACAGCCGCACGGCGTGTGAGCAGCAGATAGATCACGACGCTGGAAACGACGATCGTCAGAACCGAGAAGCTGCCGAGTGCAGTGATATCGCGCACGGCCTCCTGAAACTGGAATGACCCGATCATCTGGTTGGGGTCGCCCGGAACCCTGAATATCTCGAGAATGGCGATGTCGATCTCGTGGGTTTCTCCATCACTCACTTCATCGGCGACTTCGAGAAACGCAAAGACCAGAGCGGCGGCAATGCCGATGGCGATCAATACCGCCTGCTCGGCGAAAACGAAATCGCGCACGCGCTTAAGCCGGCTGGATGAGAAGTGCTGCTTGAAAAATCCGGGCAACATGGAATCTCCGAAGGGCGGTTGAATGGCCATAAGGGCGTGGCAGCGGTACCGAATTTTTCCGGTCGATCACAGTAAAAACCGGTATTTTAACGATTTGTATAACGCCGGTTGCACGAAGAGCGGGGTAGGGCATAATCACTGCGGGGGCTCCGACAACGACCGAGAGGTTTCTGCGTAGCGTGTCCGAAATCTGGCAACCCCTCATTGCCAACCTGGCGGTCGTCGCCCTGTTTTCCTCCATTTGGTCTCTGGCGTCCGATTGGCTGGACAAGCAGCGTTGGATCATTCGCAAGCTGTGCATCGGACTTCTGGTCGGCAGCGCAGCCGTTTCCACGATGCTTTTGACCGTCGAGATCGTGCCGGGCGTAGTTTACGACCTCAGGACCTGCGTTGTGGCGGTCGGTGCGTTCTTTAGCGGCCCGGTTGTGGCCATCATTGCCATTCTCATGTCCGGAGCGTTCCGACTGCTGGAAGGCGGGGCAGGGGTCGGGCTGGCCTTTTTCCATCTGGGTACCGCCGCTCTTGTGGGACTTGGCGTTCGTTCAGCGGCGCGCTCTCCTTTGCCCAATCCGTTCTGGATCGTGTTGTTGGCCGCCGCCATGGCCCTGCTTTTGCTGCTGGTTGTTTTCCTGCTGACACGGGTTGTCAGCCTGGAGGAGGCCAGGGATCTTGTTGTGCCTGGTACGGTCCTGACGCTTTTGGCAACCCTCATGATGGGGTTCACCATACTTGCCGCCCGCCGGGCCGGCTACGACCGGTCCATTCTGCGGGCGGCCCTCGCTCAGGCCCCTGAATTCCTCTACGTCAAGGACACCGATGGTCGGTTTCTCACGGTCAACGAAGCGGTGGCCCATCACCATGGATATTCCGAGCCGGCGGAAATGATCGGCAGGTCAGATTTCGATACTACCGATCGGGCGCGGGCTGAAGAACTCCATGAGCAGGAACGCGCCATCATGGAGAGCCGGACCGCACTGCTTGATTTTGAGGAAGAGGTGGTCGACAACTCCGGGCAGTGGCGCTGGTACAAAACCTCGAAGGTCCCCCTGACCGGCAAGGATGGCCGGATTGTCGGGCTGGCGGGGATGACCGTCGATACAACGGCTGTTAAAAAACTCGAACGCGAACTGACCGAAAGTCGCGACCGTCTCTCGCTGGCCATGTCCGAAATGAGCGACGGCCTCGCGCTGTTTGATCGCAACGGGTATCTCGTCTTTTGCAACGACCAGTATCGGGACGCGTTTCCGCGGTCGGCGCATGCACGCGTGCCGGGCAGGCACATCAACGAAATCCTGCTCGAATGCGCACGCGCAGGCGAACAGCTCGGTATTCCCGAAGACGATATCGAGGGTTGGGCCGAACGGGTCGGCAGCCTGCTTCGCGTGCCCAATGTGGTGACCGTCGAACTGTTCAATGGCACCTATCTTCAACTGCGCAACCAGCCGGCCAGCAACGATGCCGCAGTGGTCATTGTTACCGATGTGACGGATCTCAAACTGGCAGAACGCGCTCTCCTCGAAGCCAATGCCGATCTGTCCCGGCAGGCATCGACTGACCCACTGACCGGGCTCGCCAATCGGCGGGTGTTCGATGAGGTGCTGGAGCGCGACATGGCGCGGTGCGGACGCGCCGGGACGCCGCTCAGCCTCGTTCTACTCGATGTGGATCGCTTCAAGCATTTCAACGACGTGTACGGCCATCAGGCTGGCGATCGCTGCCTCATTTTGGTGGCGAACGCCATAAAGACCAGTCTGCTCCGCCCGTCCGACCTTGCCGCGCGGTATGGCGGCGAAGAATTTGCAATCATCCTGCCTGATACCGATCTGACCGGCGCCCGGGCTGTGGCTGAGCGCATTCGCAATGCAATTGCTGAGGCGAGTGCCGACGATCCAGGCGGTGCGGTTACTGCCAGCCTCGGTGTGGCGGAATACGATCTGTCAAAAGGGCCAACGACACCCGAGGGCCTGGTTCGCCGTGCCGATGGCGCCCTTTACTCGGCCAAGGCGGCGGGGCGCAACAAGGTGATGGCGGCGGCAGCTGAATAGGCGAACCGGACCGAAACGTTAAGTTTCAGGTTTTTGATTGCAAAAAAATGCAATCATTATTATCTAGGAGGGTAGTTGATATCTGACCGTCCAGGAAAACCTGCCTATGTCTGCAAGACCCGAAGTCACCGGATTTTTTGAACCGCGCACATTTTCTATCCAGTATGTGGTCGCCGACCCGGAAACCGGGAAGTGCGCCATTATAGATCCGGTTCTCGACTACGATGAAAAATCCGGCTGCACAGGCACCGTTCAGGCCGACAAATTGCTCGCCTTCATCGAGGGCAAGGGGTACGAGCTCGAATGGATACTGGACACCCACCCCCATGCCGATCATTTCTCTGCGGCCCAGTACCTCAAGGAAAAAACTGGCGTAAAAACCGCAATTGGCGAAAAGGTCGTCGATGTCCAGAAGCTCTGGAAGGGTATCTATAACTGGCCCGATTTCAGGGCCGACGGTAGTCAGTGGGACAAGCTGTTCGCCGATGGCGAAGAGTTCACTGTCGGCAACATTTCGGCAAGGGTGATGTTTTCACCGGGACACACATTGGCGTCCATCACCTATGTGATCGGCGATGCCGCTTTTGTTCACGATACGCTGTTCATGCCCGATAGTGGCACGGCCCGGGCCGATTTTCCTGGCGGAAGTTCGCAAGCGCTCTGGAATTCGATCCAGGCCATTCTGGCCCTGCCCGAAGAGACCCGCGTTTTTACTGGCCACGATTACCAGCCCGGTGGCCGTGAACCGCGCTGGGAATCGACGGTAGCAGAGCAGAAGGGCACCAACATTCACATGTCGAAATGCAAGTCCATGGATGCTTTCAAGGCGGTTCGGGACGCTCGCGACAAGACCCTTCCCATGCCAAAACTGATCCTGCACGCCCTGCAGATCAATACCAATGGCGGGCGGCTGCCCGAACCTGAATCGAATGGCAGGCGCTATCTCAAGATCCCGCTCGACGCGTTGGGAGGCGCTCCATGGTGATCGCAACCGGGACACAAGAGCTCGCCTCCCAGACGAGGGTCATAAAGAGCAGGGTCGACGAAGCGACCGCATTTCTCAAGAAACTGGCGAACCGGGACCGTCTGCTCGTTGTATGCGCGCTGGTCGAGGGTGAGCGTAGCGTGCGTGAGCTCGAGGGTCTGCTCGATATCCGGCAGCCCGGCCTTTCCCAGCAACTCGCCGAACTGCGCAGCGCCGGCATGATCGAGGGCCGCAAGGACGGCAAGGCCGTTTTTTACCGGCTGGCCGACCCCAGGGCAAAAGCAATCGTGTCCACCATGTACGACCTGTTCTGCGGGCCGGATGCACAATGATCTTCCTCCCTTTGTCCTAAGTCTATCAAGGTATATTCGATGACCGAATTCACTCCACTGCTCTCGCTGTTTGGCGGGGCGCTGATCGGGCTGGCATCCGTTCTGCTCATGGCGCTCCACGGCCGCGTTGCGGGCATGACCGGCATTCTTTCCGCTGTCATTCCCCCAATGGGCGCCGATTGGGGTTGGCGGGCGGCATTTCTTGGCGGCGCCATTGTCGCCCCGATCACTATCGTTGCCATTTTCGGCGATGTCGTCAGTTTCCATAGCCCGGTCCCCGCGCCCTGGCTGATTGTCGGCGGGCTTATCGTAGGCGTCGGGGTCTATTTCGGCTCTGGCTGCACCTCGGGGCATGGCGTTTGCGGCATTGCCCGTCTCTCGCCACGTTCAATCGTGGCCACCGTCGTTTTTATGGCCTCAACCGCCGCGACGGTATTTGTCATTCGCCACATACTCGGAGGTCTGTGATGCGCAGGATTGTTTTTGCCGGCCTTATTGGGCTGATCTTTGGCTCCGGGATCGCGGTTTCGGGCATGGCCAACCCAGCCAAGGTTCTCAATTTCTTCGACTTTGCCGGTAGTTGGGATCCGTCCCTGGCTCTGGTCATGGGTGGCGCTCTGGCCGTGACCGCCATCGGATACTTCTTCGTCCTCAAGCGACCCGCGCCAGTCTTTGACAAGACCTTCCATCTGCCGACGTCAAGGGAGATCGACCTGCCACTGGTGGCCGGCTCGGTGATCTTCGGCATTGGCTGGGGAATTACGGGGTTTTGTCCCGGAGGCTCGATTCCGGCGCTTGGCCTCGGAGAGCCCGACGCCTTCATTTTCGTTGCCGCGATGATTGGCGGCATCGTGCTGGCGCGCAGCGCGCGCCAGTTTCTGACCAACCGTGAACCCCAGACCGCGAGGTAATTTCCATGAACATCAAGAAGATAGACGACCGTTTTTCAATCACGGGCCAGATTATGCCCGCCGACATCGAAGCGCTCAAGGATATGGGGTTTGTAGGCATCGTGTGCGCTCGTCCCGATGAGGAAGAGCCGGGTCAGCCAAGCTTTGCCCAGATCGAGGCCGCCGCGCGAACCGCAGGACTTGTGGCCTTTCACGTACCGGTATCCGGCCCACTGACGGAGGGCCAGATCATCCGCTTTCACGAGGCAATGGCCAATATCGAGGGGCCTGTTCTCGGCTATTGCCGCTCGGGTGCCCGTGCCGGCAGTCTTTACGCCACGCTCGACCAATAGGGCGCATGGACATGGTTGAAAGATACGTCCCCATTCTCAATTGGGGCAGGCGGTATTCGCGGGACAAGTTCGGTCGTGATTTTCTGGCTGCGGTGATCGTTACGATCATGCTGATCCCACAATCGCTTGCTTACGCGCTGCTGGCCGGATTGCCGCCGGAAGTCGGGCTCTATGCCTCCATCCTGCCGCTTGTGGCCTATGGCGTTTTCGGCTCTTCGACATCGCTGGCCGTCGGCCCTGTCGCTGTCGTCTCGCTAATGACGGCGGCGGCCATCGGGCGCATCGCACAGGAAGGAACTGCCGATTATGCCAGTGCAGCCATAGTGCTCGCTCTGCTCTCTGGCGGCATCCTTACCCTTATGGGACTATTCCGTTTGGGCTTTATCGCCAATTTCCTCTCTCATCCGGTGATCTCCGGCTTCATCACCGCGTCGGGCCTGATCATTGCGACGAGCCAGGTCGGGGGTCTGCTTGGCATTTCCAGCACGGGCCATGCCATGCCCGAATTGCTGGCCTCTCTTGCCGGGCATCTTGAACAGTTCAATCCCTATACATTTGCGGTGGGCGCGGCTTCGCTTGCAGCCTTGGTCTGGGTGCGGACGGGCATGAAGAGGACGCTGGTTTCGGTGGGTCTGCCTTCGACAATCGCTACTCTTGCCGTTCGGGCCGCGCCCGTGGTTGTGGTACTGCTGGCCATTGCAGCCTCCGCGGCCTTCGATCTCGGTACAAAAGGGGTGGCTCTGGTCGGCGAGGTGCCGCAGGGCATCCCCTTGTTGTCGCTTCCCGATCTTGATCTCGATATTGTCAGCGCCCTGATCGTTCCTGCCTTTATCATTTCAATTGTCGGTTTCGTGGAGTCGATTTCGGTAGCCCAGACCCTTGCCGCCAAAAAACGCGAGCGCATCGATCCCGATCAGGAACTTGTGGGGCTTGGCGCAGCCAATATCGCATCGGCCTTCGGTTCGGGATTTCCGGTGACCGGCGGCTTTGCGCGCTCGGTGGTCAACCACGACGCCGGGGCGGTAACCCCGGCGGCTGGAATGTTCACCGCGGTCGGAATTGCCCTTGCAACGCTCTTGCTGACCCCGTTTCTGGCACTCTTGCCCAAGGCGACGCTAGCTGCGACGATTGTCGTGGCGGTGCTGGCGCTGGTCGATTTCTCGATCTTGAAAAAATCCTGGAGCTATTCAAAAGCCGATTTTGCAGCCGTTGCGACAACCCTTGCAGGGACACTGATCTTCGGAGTGGAAACCGGTATCTCCCTTGGTGTTGCGGCCTCGGTGCTGGTGTTTTTCTACCGCAGTTCGCGTCCTCATATGGCGATTGTTGGCCGGGTACCGGGAACCGAGCATTTCCGCAATATCAACCGCCATGACGTTCGGACCGATCCGCATATTCTGGCGCTGCGGGTCGATGAGAGCCTCTATTTTGCCAATGCGCGCTATCTCGAAGAGCGGATTGCACGCGAGATTTCCGGCAGACCGGGCATAACGCAGGTCATCTTGATGTGTCCGGCGGTCAATGCAATCGACATGTCGGCGCTTGAAAGCCTCGAAGCGATCAATATTCGCCTCAAGGAACAAGGCATTGGCCTCAACCTTTCCGAGGTCAAGGGGCCAGTGATGGATCGGCTCAAACGCTCCGATTTCCTCGACCATCTCAACGGCAGGGTTTTCCTGAGCCATCACGACGCCGTGGACGCATTGTCGGTCAGTCCCGTCCCCTGAACCGGCGCTGATAGGCTGGATCATATAGTGCGCTGTCGGAAAATCCTTCTGCGGCAAGGGTTTGGCCAACGAAAATGATCGCTGTCCGCTCTATGGGGTCGGTGGCGACCTTGCCGGCAATATCGCCCAGCGTGCCCCGGACAATTCTTTCGGAATCCCAACTCGCCCAGACGACGATGGCAACCGGGCAATCGGCGCCGTAAAGCGGGGTAAGTTCGGCAACGATGTCATCGAGCGCATGGATGGCCAGATGGATGGCGAGGGTGGCGCCGCTGGCGCCGAAATTGGCAAGCGTTTCCCGCTCCGGCATCGCAGAGGCGCGGCCGGAAACCCGGGTCAGAACAAGGCTTTGCGCGAGCGCCGGCTTCGTCAGTTCCTGGCCCAGCGCCGCTGCTGCCGCGGCAAAGGCCGGAACGCCGGGGGTGAGGGTATAGGGGATGGAACGAGCTTTGAGCCGTCGGATCTGTTCGGCGACGGCGCTCCACATGGACAGATCGCCCGAATGCAGGCGTGCGACGTCGAGACCGGCGGCGTGGGCGGCGAGATATTCGGCCTCGATCTCATCGAGCGAGAGGGGGGCGGTATCGACCAGACGGGCATCTTTGGGGCACCAGTCGAGCAGGTCTTTTGGGACAATCGAACCGGCATAAAGGCATACAGGACAACGGCTTAGGATGTCGCGACCGCGCACCGTGATAAGGTCCGCCGCGCCGGGACCGGCGCCTATGAAATGGACGCTCATTTGACCCACACCCATTGGGTGACCGGCATGGCGGGGCGCCAGCCGCTCATGGTGCCCAGCGGTTCGGCGCGGGCGACCTGGATGCGGGCAAGACTGCCGCCCATCTGCTGATGAAGTAGCGCCAAAAGCGCTTCCATTTCTAAGGTTACTGCGTTGGCGACCAAACGGCCACCGGGTTTGAGAGCCGCGATCGCGGCATCGACGACGCCATCGTCGGTTCCGCCGCCCCCGATAAAAATCGCATCGGGTTGTTCAATTTTTTCAAGGACTTGCGGCGCGCGTCCGACTCTGATTGTCAGCCCCGGAACGCCCATGAGGGCCGCATTGTCCGCAATGCGGGCACTGCGTACGGGATCGGCCTCAATGGCGATGGCTGAAAGCGAGGGGTCCGACAGCATCCATTCGATACCGACCGAACCCGAACCCGCCCCTATATCCCACAACATTTCGCCACGACGCGGCGCAAGGGCGGAAAGGGTCAGTGCCCGGATCTCGCGCTTGGTGATCTGCCCGTCATGGCCGAACCAATCATCGGGCAGGCCGGGCGTGAGCGGAACAATACGCGCATTTTCGTCCGCGAGGATATCTATTGCCAGAACATTGAGTGGACTGATGTTTTCGATATCGAATGACTGCGCGAGGGTGGTGCGAACCCTCTCGTGCGGTCCGCCCAGGGCGTCGAGAACCGTTACCGCGCTGCGGCCAAACCCTGCTTCGGTCAAAAGCCCGGAAATCCGGGCAGGTTCGGTCTCGTCGGAGGTCAGGGCGAGGATTTTCCGGCCCGGATGCAGGTGCGGCAGCACCAGCTCAATTGGGCGTCCATGCAGAGATAATGTGGTCACGTCCTGCAGCGGCCAGCCCATGCGGGCGGCGGCGAGGGAGAACGAGGAAGGGCTTGTAACTACAAGCATTTCTGCCGCCGGAATGCGGCGGGCCAGAGTAGCGCCGATGCCGTAATGAAACGGATCGCCACTGGCCAGCACGCAGACGCGTTTGCGGCCGCGCAACCGGGCGACTTCTTCGATCGAGGTTTCGATCGGGCTTTGCCAGCGGCGCTGTTCGGCAAGGTTCATGTTGCGCACGAGGCGCAGATGCCGCTCGCCGCCAAACACCACTTCCGCATTGGCAATCAACGACTTGGTGAGATCGGTGAGACCGTCGAGCCCGTCTTCTCCTATGCCGACGATGGTGAGCCAGCGGTCAGCCATGTTCGGGCACCCAGCGCGGTGTGTAAACGAGATCGGGCTTTTCGGGGCGCTCGATCACCCGTGTGAGGGCATTGCCGATGATGAGGCAAGTGGACATGTCGATGGTCTCGGCCTTAACCTCGGAGAGCGCCTGATGCCCAATGGACCCTCGGTGCACTCCCACGCCACGCCCAATCGACACCACCGTTTCAGAGGGCAGAACTTCGCGCAGGATTTCAAGCGCCTTGCCCAGTTGCCAGGGCCGCGATTTCGAGATGGGGTTGTAAAATGCGATAGCAAAACCGGCGCCGGCGGCGGCGCGGATGCGCTTTTCGATGATCGCCCACGGCTTGAGATTGTCCGAAAGCGAAATGGCACAAAAATCATTGCCCAACGGAGCGCCGATCCGGGCCGCTGTTGCCAGCATGGCGGTGACGCCGGGGACGATGATAAGTTCGATGCCACGCCACTCGGGTGCGCCTGTGTCGATTGCCTCGCAGACCGCGGAGGCCATTGCAAAGACCCCCGGATCGCCGCCTGAAACCATCGCGACCGTGTTTCCCTCCGTGGCCAGCGCAAGCGCTGCGCGGGCGCGGTCGAGTTCCTCGCGGTTGTCCGAGGGCACGGCGACCTGATCGGGCGTCAAGTTCAGCCGCTCGATATAGGGCTTGTAGCCGAAGAAATGGCTCGATGCGGCAATGGCCGCCTGCGCCTCGAGCGTGATCTGCTCGGGACTGCCCGGACCCGTGCCGATGACGTACAGCGTGCCGCTCATGGGCGCGCCTTCCAGCCGGGAACCAGGATCTGGCTGAAATAGGGGGCGGGGCTATCGTCACGGTCCTTAAGCGGCAGGACGACTGCATTGTCCATGGTGCCGCGCTCGACATAGATGGCGCTGTCGAATTTGCCGGCGGCTTTGAGCGCCTCGCGGATTTTGGGCAGATTGCGGCCGACCTTCATGATGACGGCACTATCGGTCGAGCCGAGACGGGTTTGAAGGTCGGTAAGATCGAGCGTTCCGGGCAGCACGGTGAAAATATCGTCGCCCTGCATGAGCGGCACGCCAGCCTGCGACCAGCAACCCGAAAGCGAGGTGACGCCCGCGATAACCTCTGTGGGGTAGGCGGGGGCAAGGCGCACATGGATGTGCATGTAGGAGCCGTAAAAGAACGGATCGCCTTCCGAGAGCACGGCGACTGTCTTGCCCTGATCGAGATGGTGGGCGATGTGCAGCGCCGCATCGTCAAAGAACGCAGCGATCTGACTCTTGTAGCTTTGATCGTGCCGATGCACTTCGGTGGTCACCGGATATTCCAGCGGCAGTTCGGTGGCATTTTCGGGCCAGTGGGGCGCGACGATGGCGCGGGCATTGCCGGGGCGGCCCCGCTTAAGGAAATGGGCCACGACATCGGCATCGAGAATGGCGCGCACGGCCTTGAGGGTCAAAAGCTCGGGATCACCTGGTCCCGTGCCCACCCCGATCAGTCTGCCTGTGGTCTGGCTCATATGCCGGGCCTCGCAAGCGCATTGAGCGCGGCGGCGGTCATGGCGCTTCCGCCAAGACGGCCTTCGACGATGGCGAAAGGAACGCCGTAGGAATTGTCCTTAAGTGCCTGTTTTGACTCTGCTGCGCCCACGAACCCGACCGGCATACCGATGATGGCAGCAGGTTTGGGCGCACCGTCGCGGAGCAGTTCGAGAAGGTGAAACAGCGCGGTCGGCGCGTTGCCGATGGCAACGACCGAGCCTTCGATACGCGGCAGCCAGATGTGGATGGCGGCAGCGGAGCGGGTGTTACCGTGGTCCTGCGCCAGAAACGGCGTCTCGATATTGTTGATCTCGCAAACCACTTCATTGTCCGCCGGCAGGCGAGCGCGGGTGACGCCGCGCGCCACCATTTCGGCATCCGTGAAAATGGGCTTGCCGCGTTCGAGCGCGCCGCGCGCCGCTTCGACAAAACCGGGGGCGAAATGGAAATGGTTGGCGGCCTCTACCATGCCACAGGCGT
Source organism: Pelagibacterium sp. (assembly GCA_002723255.1). Classification (GTDB taxonomy): domain Bacteria; phylum Pseudomonadota; class Alphaproteobacteria; order Rhizobiales; family Devosiaceae; genus Pelagibacterium; species Pelagibacterium nitratireducens. Next base: position 58,020 of record PBNW01000013.1, read on the forward strand.
GAATCATGCGAACGGCGAGTTCGGCCTCGGCGGGCGAGAAGCGCGAAAGGTCGGCTTCGGTGCGGATGGTGGCGAAGGACTGGCGGTAAATCTCCTGTCCGTCGCGGATATAGTCATATTGCGTCATTACTGCCCCAGCCGGCCAAGAACCGAAAGCGTCGTCTCGCCGGGCTGGCGAGTATCGCGGATTCGATCGGCCAAAGAAACGATGCCGGTTTCAATAGCGGCAGGATCGAGCGTTGCAAGTGGTTTGGCGTCGGGTGCGCGGTAAAGCGTCAATTGGCTGCCATCGAGCACAATGCCCGGACGGCCAGCATGGGGACAGCCCTTGGCACAGGTGGAAACGTGAATGTGGAACGATCCGTCGATCAGTTCAGGTGCGGCGGAATAAAATCCCTGCGCCAGTTCGGCAGCCTGAATGACTCCCGCGTCGGTATCTTCGGCGCCCGAGCAGATCGAGAGTTTCACCCCGGTTGCATCGGGCCGGGTCCAGTAGCCCACGCGGGCAAGGGCCGGAGCGAGGGCGCGCAGGGTCGAGGTATCGAACCCGACAAGAACGAGCGAGCGGTCCGGCGCCGTGCGCGCTTCCGCCACGCCCTGTTCGGCCATGATCTGGGCCAGATCGCGAACCTGGCGCGCGCGCACCTGGCCAAAGGGCAGACCGACGCGCAGCGCCGGGGCATGGTCCGAAAGGCTCAGGGGGCCGACCATGTAGCTCGATGGACGGACGCTGGAATGGTCAAGCGGGCGGAGATTTTTGATTTTTGCTGCAAGCGGGAGAGACGCGATATCGCTGGCCCGGGCCCGCGGGCCTTCGGCCTGAAGCGCTTCGAGGATGACCGCAACGGCGGCGGGAATGTCGGTTTCGTCGAGTTCGCCCAGCGTGTCGGTGCCCAATTCGAGCGCCCACCCGTCGGGGCGGGCGATGAGCCGGATATCGGCTTTGAGGCCATCGAGCAGGACCTGTCCGCCGGTGACAAGCACGATGGAAAGCTTTGGCGAAAGCGAGCCGTGGGCGAGCGCATCGTTGCAGACGGCGCGCAGGGCGCGGGCCAGCGGGCGCGGATCGGCCATGGCCTTGGGATCGTCGCCGGCCAGCGGGGATGTTTCGATGGCAGGCGCGGGCTGGGCGGCGATACCGGCATTGGCAAGCGCGTCGCGAAAGGGAGCGGCCGACGATTCGGAAAGCCCGCGCACCTGCAGATTGCCTCGCGCCGTGACCTCGATCAGCCCGTTGCCGTGCGTGTCCGCCGCGTCGGCCAGCGCCGTGAGCTGGTCGGGCGAAAGCCCTGTTTCAGGGCGAAAGCGGGCGAGCAGGCCATCGGCCACCGCCATGGGGTTTTCTAGGGTCGGGCAGGCGCCGCGCGGTGCTGGAGATGCTGTCATGTGCGTCTCATAGCAAGCGCAGGCGGGGCGAGATAGGGGTTGGCGGGACTTTGCGGCGGCCCTGTCAGGTCCGCCGCAGCAAATAGATGTCCATGATCCAGCCGTGCCGGGCGCGGGCGGCATCGCGGGCCGCCGAAATCTGGTCGCGAACGTCAAGAAGCGGGCCTTCGATGAGGAGCTGGTCGCCCATCCCGGCATAGGCGGCCCAATAGATATGAAGGCCGGTTGGGTCGATGCTGGCATAGGTCTTGTTGCCGTCGAGCATAACAACGACCGTATCGGACCCCTCGGGCCAGCCCGCCGCGAGCTTGCGCCCCGTGGTGATGGTCACTGGGTTGCCGATGGTGTTGAGGGGGATGGTAAAAGCCGCGGTCAGCGCGGCAATTGCCGTGATGCCGGGGATGACCTCGATGGTAAAGGCGAGATCGGACTTTGCCTTGACCGATTCCAGGATGCGCAGCGTACTGTCGTAGAGGCCGGGATCGCCCCAGACCAGGAGGGCGCCGATGGCGTCTTCGGGGGCTTTGGCGAACATTTCGATATAGCTTTGGGCGATCAGATCGTGCCAGTCGAGCACCCGTTGGGTGTAGTCGCCGATGGCCTCGTTGCGGGCCGAAATGGGGTATTCGACAAGTTCGTAAGGGCGCGAGATGTAGCGCTCGCAGATGGTTGTGCGGATCGCGGCCAGCGCCGATTTCTCTTCGCCCTTGGTAGGAATAAAGATCACATCTGTCCGATTGAGCGCTGCGATGGCCTGCATGCTCAGATGCTCGGGATTGCCAGTGCCAATGCCGATAACGAAGAGTTTTTTCATGGCGCGCTATAGACCATGAGATTGCCCGCCGGAAAAGACTCTGAAAATTTTCCGGGTGAGGACTTGTGTCCGGAACCTCCAATCGCTAAATGAGCCGTCTTCCGCGTGTCGTCCGGCGCGGATTTTTTTATGGCCTTAAGGCTGATCGCTTTCATCCCCACCCTTGGGGACCAAGGAGGTTCGAACGCAAGAATTGACGCTACAGACACCTTACTATCTGCTCGACAAATCGGTACTTCTCCGAAATCTGGAAAAAATATCGTATTTGCGTCAGGCTTCCGGCGTCAAATGCGTGCTTGCGCTCAAGGCCTTCGCGACATGGTCGGTGTTCGACATCATGAGCGAACATATGGACGGCACGACCTCCTCATCGCTCAATGAAGTCAAGCTCGGCCGTGAAAAATTCGGCGGGGAGACCCACGCCTATTCGGTGGCCTGGGCCGACCACGAGATCGATGAGGCGATCAACAACTGCGACAAGATCATCTTCAATTCGGTCAACCAGCTCGAACGCTATGCCGACAAGGCAAAGGCGCAGGGCAAGAAGATCGGGCTGCGGCTCAATCCGGGCGTGTCCCATTCTCACTTCATCCTCGCCGATCCGGCGCGGCCGTTTTCGCGGCTGGGCGAGTGGGACATGGAGCGGGTCAACCCCGTGCTCGACCGCATTTCGGGCGTGATGTTCCACTTCAACTGTGAGAACGATGAGTACGACAGCCTTGATATGCTGCTCAAGACCATCGAGGACCGTTACGGCGAAATTCTGCATGATCTGGAATGGGTTAGTCTTGGCGGCGGAATCCGTTTCACAAACCCCGATTATCCGATCGACAAGCTCGCCGCGCGGCTGCGGGAAATGAGCGAGCGCTTTGGTGTCCAGCTCTATCTGGAGCCGGGCGAGGCCTCGGTCACCGGATCGACCACGCTCGAAGTATCCGTGCTGGACGTCGTCTATAACGGCAAGCACGTCGCTATCGTTGACTCGTCGACCGAAGCGCATATGCTCGATCTGCTGACCTATAGCGAATACACGAATGTAGCCCCCAATACGGGGCCCTACACATATATTGTCTGCGGCAAAACTTGCCTTGCCGGAGACATTTTTGGAGAGTTCCAGTTCGAGACCGAACTCAAGGCTGGGGACCGCATCTCGTTCCTCGATGCCGGCGGTTACACCATGGTCAAGAAGAACTGGTTCAACGGGGTCCAGATGCCGTCTATCGCGGTACGTCACCTGGACGGGCAAGTGGAACTTGTAAAAGAGTTCACGTTTGAGGACTACGCGCAGAGCCTGTCGTAACCTGGGGTGAGATCCCGATTTCGAACAGCGTGCGTAGCTTGGTTCAACCTCTGAAAAGGTGTTTCGTGAAAATTGAAAAAGAACGTGCTGATTATCGGTGCTGGAGGTGTGGCGCAGGTCGTCGCCCATAAGGCTGCAATGGCAAATGACGTGCTGGGCGACATCCATATCGCGTCGCGCACGCCGGACAAATGCCAGGCCATCGTTTCGAGCGTGCTCGAAAAGAAGTCCCTCAAAAAGCCCGGTGTTATCGAAGCCCATTGTCTCGATGCGCTCGATATCGACGCGACCAAGGCGCTGATCGCCAAGACACGGTCGCAGATCGTCATCAATGTCGGCTCCGCCTTCATCAACATGAGCGTGCTCGAGGCGTGCATCCAAACGGGTGTGGCCTATATCGACACGGCCATCCATGAAGAGCCCGAAAAGATTTGTGAGACGCCGCCCTGGTACGGCAATTACGAATGGAAGCGGCGCGAGCGGTGCGAGAAGGCCGGCGTGACGGCAATTCTGGGCGCCGGGTTCGATCCCGGTGTCGTCAATGCCTATGCGGCGCTGGCGGTGGACGAGTATTTCGACACTGTCGATTCAATCGATATCATCGACATCAACGCCGGGTCGCACGGCAAGTATTTCGCCACCAATTTCGACCCGGAAATCAACTTCCGCGAATTTACCGGCGTGGTCTATTCCTGGCAGGACAGCCAGTGGCAGACCAACAAGATGTTCGAGGTTTCGCGCACCGACGATCTGCCGGTCGTGGGCTCGCACACCTCTTACCTGTCCGGCCATGACGAGATCCATTCGCTTTCACGCAATCTCGACGTTCCCGATATCCGCTTCTGGATGGGGTTCGGCGAGCACTACATCAACGTCTTTACGGTGCTCAATTCACTCGGCCTGCTCTCCGAGCAGCCTGTGACAACGGCCGAAGGGCTCGAAGTGGTGCCGCTCAAGGTGGTCAAGGCCGTGCTGCCCGATCCGTCATCGCTGGCGCCCAATTACGAGGGCAAGACCTGCATCGGAGATCTGGTGAAGGGCAAGAAAGACGGTGAGGACCGCGAGGTCTTCATCTACAACGTCGCCGACCACAAGGAAGCGTTCAACGAGGTGGGCAGCCAGGGCATTTCCTATACGGCCGGCGTTCCGCCGGTGGCCGCTGCGATCCTTGTCGCCAAGGGCACATGGGATTGCCACAAGATGGTCAATGTCGAGGAACTGCCGCCGCAGCCCTTCCTGGGCCTGCTCAACGAGATGGGGCTTCAGACCTCGATCCGAGACGAGAAGGGCGAACGCGATCTCTCTTTCGATGGCTGGACACCGCCTGCGGCGGCCATTGCCGGCAAGGTTGCCAGCAAGCGCTGACATTGCAAGACGCACGATCGGAAAGGGCTCGCTTCGGCGGGCCCTTTTGGTTTGAAGGGACCAAAGTGCTTTTGCCCAGCTTGAGCGAAGGAGCAGGCCGCTTATGACACCCAGCCGAATGATCGGTTGGGCAAGGGGGGTGTCGCCGCTTGTGACTGGTTGGTGGGCAAAATACGCCTATTGTCGGGGCATCGGGTATTGTGGATGCGATAATGGCAGGCAAATGCTGGAAAGGACGTGGCCATGAATGAAATGGTAACCAGCCCGCCGCCCCGCTCGGGCATCGTGCAGTCGATCGATCGTGCCATGTCCATCCTCGAAGTTCTGGGTGAGGACGAGGAAGGTTACCGGCTGACCGATCTTGCCAAGCGCACCGGCCTTTCGGTTTCCACAGTACACCGGCTTTTGACAACGCTCGAACAGCGCCGCTTTGTGCAGTTCGACCGCTCCGATGGCATGTGGCACGTCGGACGCGGTGCGTTCACCGTCGGCTCGGCGTTCGTGCGCCAGCGCAATTTCGTGGCACCAGCCTTGCCGCTTCTGCGTCGCCTGCGCGACCAGACCCGCGAAACGGTCAATCTCGGCATAGTTGATGACGGGGAGGTCGTGGTGCTGACCCAGGTGGAAAGCCGGGAAATTATGCGCGCCATCACCAGGGTCGGGGGCAGGGCGCCCGTGGTCAATTCAGGCATGGGCAAGGCGATCCTCGCCAGCTATCCCGACGCCGACATCGATGCGGCAATTTCACGACACGGTCTGCACAAGGTGACGGAAAAATCGATAACGCGGCCGGTGCAGTTGCACGCCGACATCGCTGCCATCCGCGAGCGCGGCTATGCGCTGGACGATGAGGAGTTCGTGACCGGGCTCCGATGCGCGGCGGCGGTGGTCTATAACGCACAGGCCGAAGCGCTGTGTGCCATTTCGATTTCAGGGCTTGCGGTGCGCGTCAGTGACGAACGTCTGCATGTGCTTGGACGCTTGATCGCCGAGGCGGCCAAGGAGTTGACAATTACTCTGGGCGGGCAGTCACCGGGACGGTGATATACACGCGACCGGATTTGTTTGGGGCAAAGCCTTGGCTGGGTCCGGCAATAAATGCCGAAATGACAGAATGACATTTGGTTTTGACTGACCGTTTTGCCTCGCCTCCGTCTGTGGCCTCGGGATGACCCGTGGAGAGGCGGCTGACGAAAGCGGCTGGCGGACCAGGGCCCGCCAGCGCTGACAGGGATCAGTCTCCCATCACGACGCCTTCGCGGCGCTTGTCGGCGGCGCCGATCAGGCCCTCATCGGTGAGTTTGATGACGTGCAGGCCGGAGTTGAGGTTGGTGATATTGACCTCATGGCCCAGAGCTTCCAGTCCGCCGGCCAGTTCGGCAGAACCCTCGCCCTCTTCGATATTGGTGCCGCCATTGAAATTGGTCACGTGCGGCAGATCGATTGCCTCCTGCGGATCCATGTCCCAATCAAGCAGTGAGACCAGCGAAAGCGCCGTATAGTGGATAATCGCCGCCCCGCCGGGGCTACCGGTCAGGAGCACCGGCACATCGTTTTCAAGAACAATGGTCGGGGCCATCGAAGAGCGCGGGCGCTTGCCAGGTTCGACCCTGTTGGCGATGGGCGCGCCATCGGCCTCAGGTGCGAACGAAAAGTCGGTGAGCTCGTTGTTGAGCAGATAGCCGCGTGTCATCACCCGGCTACCGAAACCGCTCTCGATTGTCGTTGTCGCCGAAATCGCATTGCCATCGGCATCGACGATGACGAAATGTGAAGTCCCGGCGCGCGGGCGCTCGATATCGGACGCCAAAAGGGCTTCGTCCCATCCCGGAGGAACGCCGGCGGATGCTCTGCCCATGGATGTCTCCGCATCGATCAACGCGCTGCGTTCGGCCAGGTAGGCATCATCGAGATAGCCTTCGGGAATATCGACGAAGTCGCTGTCGCCCAGATAGAGCCCGCGATCGGCGAAGGCCAAACGCGAGGCTTCGGCAAACAGGTGACGGAATTCAACGCCATCTTCCATAGCCGGAATGTCGAACGGTTCGAGCATCCCCATGATCTGGCCGACGGTCAGCGCGCCCGAGGACGGCGGGCCCATGCCGCAGACTTCATAGCCACGATAGTCCATGCAGACGGGATCGCGCATGACCACGTCATAGGCCTCGAAATCCTCCATGGTGAGGATGCCGGGATTGATGTTGGTGTTGAGCGCCGCAACGATGTCCTCGGCGATCTCGCCGGTATAAAAGGGGGCCGCGCCTTCGGCGGCGTAGAGCTTGAGCGTGTCGGCGTACGCCTGGTTGGTCAGCGTCGAGCCTTCGGCAATCGGTTCGCCGCCGGGCAGGAAATACTCGGATGCTTCTACGAACGTATCGAGCCCGGTTGCCCCGGCAACCGAATCCGCCATGCGCTGGGTCACGGTGAAGCCGTTTTCGGCGGTATCTATGGCGGGCTGGAGCAATTCGGCCCAATCCATGGTGCCGTGATCGGAATGGAGGGTTTCGAGCAGCATCGGTGTGCCCGGTACTCCGGCCGAGCGCCCACCGATCACAGCGTCCATGAAGGCCATGGGTTCGCCATTCTCGTCGAGCCAGTAATCGCCATCGGCCGCCAGCGGCGCCTTTTCGCGGGCGTCGTAAGTGGTGAGTTCGCCGCTTGCTGCGTCCCAATAGAGCAGGAACGCACCGCCGCCCAGCCCTGAACTTTGCGGTTCGACCAGTCCGAGCATGGTTTGGACAGCGACCGCTGCATCGGCCGCTGAACCGCCAGCGGCGAGAACATCGTAACCGGCCTGTGTGGCCAACGGATGGGCCGAGGCGATCATGAAATCCTCTGCCATCACGGATTCGTTATCGGCAATGGCTGTCGTATCTTCTGGTTGGGGAGCGTCCTGTGCCCAGACGGGTACTGACGAAAGGAGAGCGGCGGAAAACAGTGCTCCACCGTGACGTAGAAAATGCATGATAATCCTCATCCTTTGTTTCGAGTCGCTCCAACTCCCCCAAGTCGGCACCGCGGCCCTGTTCTGACAGTGTGGCTGCCCGATGGGCAGCCCGTTCAGTGAAGGCCGATATGGGGGAGAGGGCAAGCGTTATTCGTTCGTCATGCGCGCGGCGAATAAGGGGGGTGAAAGCCGATGGCTTGACTTTCCATTTCAACGGGCTGAAGGAACACGGCCCAATTTTGCGTGCACGCTGGAGCGGCGGGCCCGCCAGACTAAGAGATATCCAATGTCACCGACCGATGTGAACGGCGCATCCGCGCCCCAAGCGCCTTTGGGCGAACCCGACAATACAGCCCGCAACAGGCTCGTCATTGGCCTGTTGCTGGTTTCGGCCTTTGTGGTGATCCTCAACGAAACCATCATGAGCGTGGCCATTCCCCATCTCATGGTGGACCTGGAGATCAGCGCCAGCGCGGCGCAATGGTTGACCTCGGCGTTCATGCTGACCATGGCGGTGGTCATTCCTATTACTGGCTATCTGCTGCAAAGGCTGAACACGCGCCCGGTCTTTATCCTGGCCATGTCCGCGTTTAGCGCCGGCACTCTGCTTTCGGGNATGGCGCCGGGATTTGAGGTGTTGCTGGTGGGGCGCATCATTCAGGCCTGCGGCACGGCGATCATGATGCCGCTGCTNATGACCACTGTCATGAACCTTGTNTCGCCNGAATCGCGGGGCCGCACGATGGGCAATATCTCCATCGTCATATCCGTGGCGCCGGNCCTGGGGCCGACCATNGGCGGTTTCATTCTCGAGCACCTCGAGTGGCGCTGGATGTTCTACCTGGTGCTGCCCATTGCGCTTGCCGCCCTGGCCCTCGGTGCCACCCGGATTCAGAACGTGACGACGCCCTCAAGGGCGCCGCTCGACGTGCTGTCGATCATCCTTTCGGCATTGGGATTCGGCGGGCTGGTTTATGGCTTGAGCAGCCTGGGCGGTGACGCCTCCCATGGCGGCGGTGCGACGGTGTTCCCTGTATGGGTGCCGGTCGTCGTCGGTGTCATCGGGCTCGGCCTGTTCATCGCGCGTCAGTTTGCGCTGCAAAAGCGCGAGGCAGCGCTGCTCGACCTGCGGACCTTCGCGACGCCGGTGTTTACAGTCAGCGTCATCATGATGGGCATCTCAATGATGGCCATGTTCGGTTCACTCATCCTGCTGCCCATCTACATGCAAAACGTGCTGGGGCTCGATGCATCCCAGACCGGGCTGACCCTGCTGCCGGGCGGTCTGGTCATGGGTCTGATGGCGCCCTTCGTTGGCCGTCTTTTCGACAGGTTCGGGCCGACAGTGCTGCTCGTACCTGGAGCCACATTGGTGAGCGGGGTGCTTTGGGGCATGACGACGCTGGATCAGTTCACGTCGATCTATTTCATCCTCGGGCTTCACATCACGCTTAGCCTGGGGCTGGCGCTAATGTTTACCCCGCTGTTCACCTCGAGCCTGGGTTCGCTGCCCCGGCATCTCTATTCCCACGGCAGCGCGGTGATTGGCACCATCCAGCAAGTCGCCGGCGCGGCAGGCATCGCATTGTTCGTTTCGCTTATGACCTTGCGTACTGCCGACCTGGTCGCCGATGGCGCCGAGGCTCTCCCGGCCATGGCGCAGGGAATTCAACTGGCGTTCCTGTGCGGCGCAATCATCTCGATGTTTGCGATCGTGGCGGCATTTTTCATTCGCCGCCCGCCGGCACAACCCATGGGCGCCGAGCCGGTGCCCGGGCACTGATCGGAAGAAACCAGGACTTGAAAAAAAGGCGCTGCCCCAGGGTGGCGCCTTTTTTCTGGCCGACTTTGGCCGATTTGACTGGCTACAAGAACGTACCGTTCACAAAATCCCAACTTGAGTTAAATCGCGTAAGGGTTATCAACGGGGCTGGTTTTGTAAAAGCGCGTACATTGGCCACTAGCCAATAGTCTTGGGGGACAGCTGAAACCGTCAGACGAATTTTCAGTTCGCGGAGTTGAAAGGCTTTGCGAAGGAAGGCCTCTTCTATGTCCAAAACGGTTCTTGTTCTCGGTGGCGATGGCTTTTGTGGCTGGCCGACTTCGCTTCATCTTTCGGCTCTTGGATATGAAGTCGTCATCGTCGACAATTTCGTGCGCCGTACTATTGCGAAAGAACTTGATGCACCGAGTCTGACACCGATCGCCAGCATCGATGAACGTTTGAACACTTGGAAAGATGTCAGCGGGCACGATATCGACGTCGTCGAACTCGACATCGCTCAAGACTATCCCGAACTCCGCCGCTTGCTGGCCTCGGTAAGGCCCGATGCAATCGTGCATTTCGCCGAGCAGCGTGCCGCGCCCTATTCGATGCGTGACGCCGCGCACAAGGCCTATACTGTCGACAATAACGTAAACGGCACCCACAATTTGCTGGCCGCGATGGCCGAATTGGGCCTCGACACCCACCTTGTCCATCTCGGGACGATGGGGGTCTATGGTTACGGGGGCGATGGGCTGGAAATTCCCGAAGGCTATCTCGACGTCACGATCGATGGCCCCGATGGCGCCCGCTATCCACGCAAGATCCTCTATCCCACCAAGCCGGGCAGCATTTATCACCTGACCAAGTCCATGGATCAGTTGATGTTTCAGTTCTATGCCGGCAATGACCATTTGCGGATCACCGATCTGCATCAGGGCATCGTCTGGGGCACCCAGACCGAGGAAACCCGCCTCGCTCCCGCACTCATCAACCGCTTCGACTATGACGGCGATTTCGGTACCGTACTCAATCGCTTTCTGATGCAGGCCGCCGCCGGCCATGCGCTGACCGTCCATGGGACGGGCGGGCAGACCCGTGCCTTCATCAACATTCAGGACACCGTACGCTGCATTGCCCTGGCGCTGGCCAATCCGCCCGCTGCCGGCGAGCAGGTCCGTATCATCAATCAGGTCGCCGAAACCCGCCGCGTGCGCGATCTTGCCGAACTGGTTTCCGAACTCACCGGGGCGGACATCGAATATGTCGATAATCCGCGCGGCGAGGCGGCCGAAAACGATCTGGTCGTCTCCAACGCAACGCTGAAAAACCTGGGCCTCGAGCCGATCCTGTTGCGCGATGCGTTGCTGACCGAGACCGTCGATATTGCCCTGCGCTTTATCGAGCGGGCCAATCTCAACACGATTCCGGCAACGGCGCTGTGGTCCGGCCGGGCCGAGCGTGAAATCTCCCAGCTCGAAGCACCGCGAATCGCCCAGCGATGAAAGACTTTCTGCGGCTGCTGTTTATCGCAGTTCTGAGCTTTATGATCGTCGGCCTCGCGGTGGCTTATACGCGCGATAGCGATGTGCTGGCCCGGCTAACCTCGGCCGTCGACACAGCGGCGCTGCCGCAGCTGGAATTATCGGTCGCGGAGCCCGAATCGGCCGAGCAGGAGTCCGCCACTGAAATCTGGATTCCTCGCCCCCGAGCCGATCAATGGATCGGATTGGCCGGCTTTCCCGATTCGACCGAAATCCGCTTTGCTTTGCCCGCCGGCGTCAATTTTACTGCCGGCGCGCTTCGCCTCGCTTTTGATGTGCAATTGGGCATGCAAGGCGACGGGCGCATGACCATCAACGTTGATGGCGTACGCCGGGGCGAAGTGGTGCTCGATCCGGGACAGTCACGTCACGAAGTCGAAATCGCCCTCGAACAGAACGACTTGCTGTCCGATGTCGTGGTCGTGACATTCGAGGGACGCGGTACGACCAGCACGGGACAGATATGTCCGGCGGATGCCGCCAATTCCGGCGCGGCGGTCACCCTGAGCGATGACAGCGGGCTGGCCCTGTTGACCGACGACCCGGTCGATACAAGGGCTGTCAGGATTGCCACGATGTCCGATCCCGCTTGGCTGGACCTGGGAGCCGAGACAGGCACACAGGCGCTGGCGATCTGGGCGCGGCAGGATTTCGCCCGCAAGGGTATGGAAGTGCGGTTTGCCGCCAATGACACAGTGCCCGACATCGTCATGGCACAAGGCACCCAGCCAGCTCTCGCGCTCGACGCCGAGGGCCATCTAGCGATAGCTGGGGAAGCGGGGATCGAAGGGGTGCTTGCGGCGCGCATGCCGGCAGCGATACGGCCCGTGCCCGACGCATGGCCAGTAACCGTCGACAAGCTCTCGGCCGAAACCCTGCTCAAGAATTTCCGCGGCTCGCGGCGCTGGACAATCCCTTACGCCCTTGCCGATCTGCCCGACGGCCTGATGCCACGGCGCTTTGCCCTTGAGCTCAAGACTTCGACGCTTGCTCCAGGCAATGACTGGGTGGTGCGCGTTTCGCTCAATGGCAATCTGCTCGAGACCGGGCGCTTTAACGGGCAGGGCGATACCATTTCTCTCGATGTGACATTGCCGTCCGGTATCCAGACCCTGTCGAACACCATTCTTGTCGAACTTATCGACACCACCCCCAATGATTCCATTTGCCGGGTCGGCCCCGATGCCCAGGCCCAATTGCTGCCCACCTCGCGCCTGACCCCGCAAGGTGTCCAGCCTACTGGCGGCTGGCCGCAAATGGTGCGTGCGCTGGCCGCAGAACCGGCCATCGGGCTCGGTGTGACGACCCCGCTGACGCGCGGCGAAGCGCGCACTGCCGCTGCGATGCTGGGACGCTTCCTGCCAGCCGGGAGCGACGCTGTGTTTGGCACGGAACGCGATACCGCGACCGCCAGAATCGAAATCACCACAGCCGATGGCCTGAGATCGGCGCTGCGTCTTGCCGGAGAGTTCGGGGCCGGTGCGCACACGATCTGGCTGGCGGTACCCGATGGGGACAGGGACCCAATCCTGATCGCGATTGCCGACCCGCGCGCCGCTGCGCTGATCGAACGTTTGGATGACAACGCAGCGGTCATTCTGATCGACCTCTGACCATGCTGCAGCGCGCTTCACGGGATCACGACTATTGGTCGGTGGACAGCGCGCCGGCAAAACTGACGCGGCCGCTATCGGTCTGGGCGGCGCCGAGCCTGTTGCTGATTTTCACTGCGATGGCCGCGACTTTGCTGGCCGTTGTCAGCGCCGAACCGTTTGCCACGTTTTTCCCCAATGGCGACGTTGTGTTCTCGCCCTATCTGGGTACCCACTCCATTCCCCTACGCATTTTTATCGTTTCGTTCATCGTCGCCTTTTCGGCTGTGGTTGGCGCCAGAGCACCCCAGCGGCTCCGTTTTTTCCTGGAAGTCACGCTCTATTACATCGTTGTTTGCGCTGCATTCGATCTCATCAACATAGCGGCCTATCGACTGACCGGGTTTGTCTATTCGATCCATGTGGTTGAAATTCTCTCTGGGCTGTTCGGCTTTTATATCTTTTCGATCCGCCTGCTCGACCAGGGAACGATGCCCCGCAGAGCTCCTTTCGCGCCCTTCAGTGCGCGCTTCAAGGCGACGTCGTTCGTCATGATCGTGCTGGCCGTGGGGGCGGCGATTGCAGTTTCGCTGTGGATCGACACGCTTGATCTGCCTCTGGTGGGCGATCTTCGCTCCGTCGCGCTGCTGGGAGGGACGGGACCGGGGGTCTTCCTGTTCCTGCCGGTGCTGTTCTTCCTGCTTTACGTACTCGGGACGATCCGCGCCTTGATACGGAGCAGGCCCAAATATTGTCCTCCGGTGACAGTCATCATTCCTGCCCACAACGAAGCCCACATCCTGCCGCACACGCTGGCCGCGCTTGAGAAAGCGGCCGCCCAATATGACGGCGCCGTGCATGTGTTGGTGCTCGATAACTGCTCGACCGACGGGACCGCCCAAATGGCAGCGCGAACCTTTGCGGAGATGCCGCACCTGCACGGGCGGGTGGTGGACGTGCCGGTGCCAGGCAAGTCGAATGCGCTCAATGCGGGTATCGGCCTGACCGCCACCGAAATCGTCATCCGTATCGATGCCGATACCCAGGTTTCCCCTGCTGCGGTTTGGCGCGCGGTGCGCCATTTCTGGCGCGGCGATGTCGGTGTGGTGGGAGGACTGCCGATTGCTCCGGGGACCGGCAAGTTCGATAGGGCCCGTAATCTCGAAACGCTGCTCAAGCACGGCTATTATCAGGTGGCGCATGGAGCGGTTGACGCCATTGTCGGTGTGCCGGGCATGTTTGCCGTTTATCGGACAGAGGCCGTGCGCGACGCCGGGGGTTTTACCGGCGGCATGAACGGGGAGGACACCGACATGTCGTTGCGCATCGGCGAGATGGGCTTTCGCATCGTCGGCGACCCGACCGTGACCTATGTTTCCGAGGTGCCCGCAAGCTGGAAGCATCTGCGCGAGCAGCGCATGCGCTGGTTCCGCTCGGTCTACCACGTCTCTTCGCGCAACCGCGATTACCTGGACGGCTGGATGCCCTCGGTGCGTGGCAAGATCATCGTGCCCTTCATGCTGCTCAATTCAGGCCGCCGGGCCATGACGGTGCCGTTGGTGATCTTTGGCGTGCTCTATTATTTTGCTGGGTTCAACCCCCTCAGCCCGCTGACCATTCAGGCGGTTGTCGCTGTCGTTCTGGGTGCGCCAGCGCTTATGGCGGCTTTTGCGGCTCTGGCCAATGGCCGGATCGGCGCACTGATCGGGTTGCCCGAATATGTGGTGTTCAGGCTGGTAAGATCCTATCTGACGCTCGAATCCGTACTCTCGATCGCCTTCAGCCAGACGGCTTCACATGAGGGTGCGCTCCTGCTCCCGCCTCCATCTGCAACACAAGATAAAATGCAACCGACTTCTTAAAGCGCCCGTTGGTTCACCAGGGGTCATGATGTTTCCGCTTCATCCCGTTGGATAAAGCCGGAGAACCGGTGCCATGCGCTACCCCCTTTGGGCATTTCTTTTCGTCTTCCTGCTGCCGCCCTTCACGCTGCACTCAGCGCTTGCCGACAATGCAGGATCAGATCCCTGCCTTGCGCCTGTCGAGCGGTTCGAGACGGCGTTCTTTCCCGAAATCGACCCCGTTCCCCTCCTGCGGCACGCGTTCTAGAGCGTGTCCAGCAAAAGTGGAAACGGTTTTGCGGTTCGGACACGCGCCAAAACAAGGGGTTAGAGCCGAGGATTTGATTCAATCAAATCCTGAACCGCTCGAGGTCTCCGACCGAATGAACAGGCGGCAGGTGTCGGGCGACCAACCCAGATAGAAACAAAGGCCTTACTGCGTGGCGCTGGGGCTTTGGGCCTCTTGCTGGCGGCGCGCGGCGATCACGACTTCCACGCGATTGCGGGCCTTTAGCTTTTGCATGAGGCTGGACATGTAGTGCTTGATCGTCTTCTCACTCAGATTGAGGTGACGAGCGATTTCCTTGTTGGTCTGCGCTTCGAAAAGATGGGCGACGATCTGCTTTTCGCGAAGGTTTAGCCGAACGGCGTCGTTGATCTCACGCCGCTTGCTGCGTTCGCGCAGGCCGGTGAGCACGCTGGATGCGAACTGTCGGCTGATATACAAATCGTTGGAGACCGCGGACCGAAGCGCTTCTGTGAGCTCGGCCATGGGGCCGCCCTTGAGCACAAAACCGATAGCGCCCATGTCCATCGCCTTGACTGCCGACTCCGTGCTGGAGAAAGCCGTATAGATGATGACCTTGGTTTGCGGGTGCCCGCTTGCTATCGACTTGATGGTTCCGAAAACATCCCCCGGCATCGACAGATCCAGGAAGATGACGTCCGGCGCCTGCAGTTTCACGATTTCGAGCGCGTCGTCTGCTGTGACGGCGGTCGCGATCACCTCATATTCGGCATAGTCTTCAAACACGGAAACAAGTCCGCGCAACATTGCCGGGTGATCATCCGCAAATGCCAGCTTTAGACGATGTGTCATCACCGCTCCCCCTTGGTTTTTTCTGCCCCTCCTCATATAGAAAACTATATTTGACCGTAAACAAACAGTAAATAAGCAACCGGAGACCTGTTCCTTGAAAGTTGATTAATTATCGAAAATTAATCTGGACCTTGGACTAGGCCTTTTTGACAAAAATCAAAACTTGATTGTCTTACTCTTCCCGGAAGGCGCGTGTGACCTGATCGGTGAACGGCTTGAGGAAGTAAGCAAGCGCTGTCTGTCGCTCGGTTTCGACGAAAACTTCTACCGGCATGCCGGGTACGAGCTGGCCTGCACCGAGCGCCACTTCGGGGTCCTGGGCATGGACCTGGGCGACGTAAAAGCTTTCGCCGGTCTGGGTGTCCTGCTGGGCGGCGGCGGATATCCTGGTGACCGTGCCTTCGACTTCGGGCGTTGTGCGGTGATTGAAGGCACTGAAGCGCAGTGTCGCCGGCTGATCGACATGGATCTGGTCGATGTCGTTGAGCGCCACGCGGAACTCGATGGTAAGATCGGCATCCTCGGGCACTATCGTCGCAATGCGCTCGGCGGGGGAGATAACGCCGCCGATGGTTGCGATGTTGAGTTCGTTGACCACGCCTGTTGCGGTTGCAAGAATTTCCGTGCGCGCAAACTGGGCTTCGGCGGCTCCCAGGCGCTCCTCGACTTCGGCGATCTGGGCCTCTACGGCGCGCAATTCGCGCTGGGCTTCGGTCTGACGCGTGCCATCGAGATCGAGAATCTGAAGTTCGACATCGGCGATCCGCACACGCGCCCGGGCAATGGACGTATTGAGGTCACCTGTTTGTCCCTGAAGCCTGACCACGTCCCGTTCGGCGGCGGAGACCCGCGCCGTTTCGACAAGGTTGTTTTCGGCCAGTCGACGGAATCGGTCGAGTTCGGCGCGGGCAAGTTCGAGTTCCGAACGGGTGGCGGTGACCTGGAATTCGAGGCCTTCGATCTCCTGGTTGAGCTGATCGATCTGGAGAGCCAGTTGCTCACGCTGAGACTGGTGGCGCGCCAGATTGCCCGTAAAGACCTGTTGCTCGCCTTCAAAGATTTGGGCGACGGCGGGAAAGGCGGTCAGCAATTCTTCAGAAAGCGTCATGTCGGGCGTACTGTTGGCCTCCGCAAAAAGGCGCGCGCGGCGTACCTCGAGTTCCGACAACTGTCCTTGAAGGATTGTGCGCTCGGCGCGGATCTGCGCGTCATCGAGGCGGACAAGCACCTGCCCCTCGGTGACGAAGTCACCCTCGCGGACGGCAATGGATTTGACTACGCCCCCATCGGGATGCTGGACGAGCTTGATGTCCTGATCGACGAGAACGGTGCCGACCCCGATGACAGCGCTCGAGAGCGGGGCGGTAGCCGCCCAGCCACCGACCCCGCCAATGAGAAGAACGCCGAAGATGGTAGCGAACACCACCCGACCCCTGAACGAGTAGCGCTTGTCGTCAGCGCCGCTTCTGGCGCGCCGATGATTGAGGTTGGCGATTTCGATGGCACTCATGATCTGGCTCCTGGGTACGCGTTACTCATGCCGAAAGGGTGTCGTTTGCATAGTTGAGATGAAGACCGAAAATGTTGAGGGTGAAGTCCATGACCGCATCTCCATTGATGTCGGCTGCCACGACCGTCACGTCGGTTCCATCGACCTGGTCGTGGGTGACGAGCAGCGGGAACTCCGAGCGCAACCAGTTGTCGTCATCATCGCCATAGACCGTGCGGAACATGTCACGCTCTGTGGCGCGGACGTCCCGGCTGATGTCGTAATCACGCACCCGCACCCGATCGCCGACAACGAAATCCAAAATGTCATGAACCAGATCGTCGCTCATGATGGGGCTGTCGTCGGTAACCTCGAAAACGAACGTATCCCGACCGCGACCACCGGATAGCACATGCGCCGATCCGGTGATCACGAACAGATCGTCGCCGGCTCCTCCGGTAATTTCCTCAAAGCCGTTGAACTCATCGTCGCCGATGGAATCGCCACTCGCCTGGCCCGTTCCTGTGTGAATAAGCAGGTCTTCGGCGCTTTCGGAATAATCGAGGACATCATAGCCCTCACCACCGGCATTGGTGTCGTCTCCGGCCCCTCCGATAACGACATCGTCGCCTTGGCCGGCCTCGACAACGTCATCGCCCGCGCCTGCGCGCAGGACATCGTTTCCGATGCCGCCTTCGAGGCGGTCATTGCCGGTGCCCGCATCGAGCACGTCATCACCGTCATTTCCGTGCAAACGATCGTTGCCGGCCCCTCCGACGAGGACGTCGTGGCCCGTGCCGCCGGAAAGAAAATCGTGCCCGGCGCCGCCTTCGAGAATATCGTCGCCCTCGCCGCCATCGAGATAATCGTCGCCGTCTTCGCCATAGAGGGTGTCGTCGCCCTGATCGCCGAAAAGACGGTCGGCGCCATGGCCGCCGTAAAGGATGTCGTCGCCCTCGCCGCCGAACATCATATCGTTGCCCGTTCCGCCATATAGAACGTCATCGCCCGCGCCGGCCATGATGTGATCATGGCCGGAGCCCCCGACCACGAGATCATTGCCGCCCATGGCGTCGATGATGTCGTCACCGGCCAGGGCGTCGATGTCATCGTCGAAAGGGGATCCGACAAAAAGATCATTGCCCGGCGTAAGGGTCTGGGTCTTGCGCACGATATCGAAACGGGCCGTTTGCCAGACCACGGCTTCACCATCCGTGATGGAATAGGTCAGCGTCACCGGGCCAAGCATGCCAGGCTCAGTCGTCACGCGCCAACCACCCTCGACGGCCTCGAGCGAGAGGGCATCTGCACTGACATCTCCGACGGCGAGCTGATCTCCGTCGGGATCGGTTGCCCCCCAAAGCAGGTGGTAGAGACTGAACAGGACAGCCTGACCGGCAAAGACATCGTTGAGCCGCACGGGGCCGTCGAGCCTCGGGGCGCGATTGGGCTTTGTGGCCTCGGGCGGGTCGGTGTTCTCGTCGCCGGGCTCGTTCCGATCGCGTCCGGGACCGGCGGCGGTTGGAAATGGGACCACATTACCGGGCGATGGCGTCTGCCGGTTATCGTTGGACGACACGATGCCGTAGGCTGACGGAAATGCTGAAAGTCCGGCAATCTCGAATGAAAAATGAGTGAACTGGAACGGGGTGGTTATGTCTGCGAGCAGGACGTTGGGCGACCAGTCGATCGTGTGACTGGAGTCGTCCTTGCCGAAATCAGCGACCCGCCCGGCCCGCGAGGATCCATCCCGATCCGAGTGGTCACGCTCGTTGGCGTGTTCCCGCATTCTGTGCTCATCGGGCTCCGGTTCGGGTTTGTTTTTTGCCCCAGAGGGTTCCGCTGCGCTCCTTGTCACCGCGGTGTCGAAAAAGCTGCGGACATAGAGTGCCATCATGATGATGACGGCCCCGGCATGAACCGGGAGCATTGTCAGGCGCCGCTTTGGATTGAAGAAATCGAATTTTTCCGAAGGCGGCTGGGCCTGTGTTTCCGATCGTGTTCCCTTGACCTCGATTGTCATGATCAACCCGCCGTTTTGAGAGGTTGCGTGGCCCTGACAGGATCGGAGGCCGGTTCGTCGGTCCGGACAGCGCGTGGCCCGCCGATCACTTTCTCCTTGGCACCAAAATTGGAGAGCTTGCCGTTCTGAATGACGGCAACGAGCCCGACTTCGGCCAGCACACTTGGTCGATGCGCGATGACGATGGCGATGCCACCGCGTTCGCGTACGCTGCGCACAGCAGTGTTGAGCGCGGCTTCGCCCTCGGCATCGAGGAAGGCGTTGGGCTCATCGAGCACGACTATGAACGGTTTGCCGTAGAGCGCGCGTGCCAGCCCGATCCGTTGGCGCTGGCCGGCCGAAAGGGCGGTGCCCATAGGGCCGAGTTGGGTATCGTAGCCGTCGGCAAGGCGTACGATCATATCGTGCACGCCGGCGGCCTGTGCTGCCTCGACGATGGCCTTGGAATCGCGTTCGGGGGCGAAGCGCGAGATATTTTCAAACACCGTGCCATCGAGCAACGACACTTCCTGGGGCAGGTAGCCGATCTGGTGTCCGAGAACTTCTTCATCCCACTGGCCCAGTTCTGCGCCGTCGATGCGAACGCCGCCGCGCAGGGTCGGCCAGATGCCCACGATGGCCTTGGCCAGAGTGGATTTACCTCCGCCGCTGGGGCCGATAATGCCGAGTGCTTGTCCGGCCTGGATGTTAAACGAAACCTCCGAGAGCAGGATCTGGCCGGTGGTTGGGGCGGCTACGGTGATCTTTTCGACCGAAAGCGCCATCGATGGGGCTGGCAGATCAAGAGGCTTGTCCGCCGTATCGAGCGCGATCATGGTGTCGCGCAGCCGGCTGAACGCCTGGCGCGCGGCAACGATGCCCTTCCAGTTGCCGATGGTCATGTCGATGGGCGCCAGCGCCCGTCCGGACGCAACCGAAACGGCGATGATGGCGCCGGCCGACATCTGCCCCTGGATGGTGAAATAGGCGCCGAGCCCCAAAAGGGCCGATTGCAGCAGCATGCGCGCCACCCGCGAGAAGGCGCTGAAGGTCCCAACGACATCGCTCGCCCGGGTCTGAAGGTCCAGATGCTGGTCGTTGGCCGCATTGAAGCGTGCCACCGCACGCCCGGAAAATCCCATCGCCCTGATGACATCTGCATTGCGGGCGTTGGAATCGGCAATGGTGTTGCGCGTGACGGCCGCCTGTTGAGCCGTTCGGGTGAGTTTGCGCGATTTGAGTTCAGTCAGCGCGGTGAGCAGGGCAAGAAAGACGATGCCGCCAAGCGTCACGTTGCCCAGCATGGGATGGAGGAAATACACAAACACCAGATAGAGCGGCACCCAGGGCAGGTCGAACAGTGCGCCGGGCCCCTGCGTGCCCATGAAACTGCGGACCGTATCGACATCACGCCCGCGTTCGAGGGCTTCGGACGTGGAGAATCCGAAGCGGGGCATGTCCACGCTCACCTTGTGAGCTATCGGCGCCAGCATCTTGTCGAACCGGGCGCCCATGCGCACGAGAATCTGGCTGCGGATGGCGTCGAACATGCCTTGAAAGAGGTACAGCCCGATGGCAAGCACCGACAAAGCGACAAGGGTCGGTATCGAACCGCTCGTCAACGCCCGGTCATAGATCTGAAGCATGTAGAACGAGCCGGTCAACGCCAGGACGTTGATTATGCCCGATATCCAGAACACGAAAACGCCGATGCCCTTGAATCGGCTCTTGAGCATGTCGTCTCCGCGATGCTCGGCGAGTTGGTTGTCGGCTTTGGACTTGGCCATCGCAATTCCCCCTTCTTGATGGAGCCGCTGCTGTTCGATCAGCAACGCGGCCCGGCATTGGTTGCTGTGTCCGGGGTGGGTGCTCCCACCCCGGGCAGGGACGTGCTAGATGTTGAAGTCCGAGGCCGTGAGCGCGTGATTTCCGGTCAGCTCGATCCGGAATTCGGGGTCCTCATCGCCGCCGGTGTTGCCTGAGACGATTGTGAAGTCGCCGTCTTCGCGGCTTTCATGACTGACGGTCAGCTGTCCAGGAGCACTGGCCTGGCCAGAAACCAGCGTGAAGCTCTGTACCCCGGCGAGGCCACCATTCGCGTCTATTCCAGAGAGGTCGAGCCGGTCGCCGGCCTCGAAGCCCACAATGGTGTCACCGTCTGCCGCGGCAATGGAGCTGAAGACGAAGATGTCTTCACCCGATCCGCCGTCCATCACGTTGACGGCCGTGCTGGCGGTGATCGTGTCGCTGCCCGAACCCGTTGTCACATTCTCGATGCCATAGAGGGTATCGGTGCCCGAGTTGGTGCCGACAACGCTGCCGCGGCCACCGGTCCCGGTTCCCAGGTCAACGCTGAGATTGCCCGTCATCGAACCCATGTCCAGCGTATCCGAGCCGGCGCCGCCATCGTAGTGGTCGTCGCCGTCACCATTTCTGGCGATGAACATGTCAGTGCCGCCGCCGCCAAACACGGTGTCGTCGCCCATGCCGCCATCGAGCATGTCGTGGCCGGCGTCGCCTGAGATCCAATCGTCTCCATCCTCGCCATAGAGGGCGTCATCGCCGCCGCCGCCGAACACATCGTCGTCGTCGTCACCGGCAAAGACCACGTCTCGTCCTTCTTCGGCGTAGATGAAATCGTCGCCCTCATCGCCGCGGATCGTGTCGGCATCGGTGCCAGCGACGATATAGTCGACGCCGCCCAGGCCAAAGATCAGATCCTTGCCCATCGTGCCGACGAGCACGTCCGCAGAAGCGCTGCCGACAATTGGTGCTGCAGCGACCTGCGGCGTTCCGGCATCGGGGGTCTGGATGGCGTCATCGTCGTCGGAATTGCAGTCGTCGTCGCTATGGTCGTCTTCTTCTGCATCCTCATGGCCCGTTGCCGTGCGTACCTCCGGATCACCATCTGTCGGCGTTGCAAAGGTGACGGTGTTTTCGCCGAAGCTGATCGTGGTGACGCCATCCGCGGTTGATGATGTGTGCTCGGTTGTCCCTTCGGGCAGTTCGATGACGTCCTGGGGCCGCAGTGCGCCCACGATGGTGTCATTGCCCCCATTGGACCGGAACACGATGCGGTGCTCGGACTGGAGAGAGGTGATATCGACAATGTCGTTTCCGGCCATGCCATCGATCGTGATGGTGCTGAAGTCGAGGCTGGTCGGGTTGAAATTGCCCACCACCTGGATGATGTCGCCGCCATTGCCCCCCGTGTCGAGCCCGCCATTGTTGTTGTCTACGGTGACATTGAGAGTGTTGACCCGAACTTCTTCGATGTTGTCGAGTTCGGCGATAAGCGTTTCGACCCCGCCAACGGTCCGGGTTACGACGATTTCTGTTCCGGCTGCGAACGAGACGCCCAGCGAAGTGGACAGCGCTGCGGCTATGGCCGCGTTCTGCGCACCGGTTACCGCATAGATGCGGAAGGTTTCTGAACCCGCGACACCGTTCAGGACATAATTGTCCGTCCCGGCACCGCCGTTGATGCGGTCGCGACCGTCCGTGCTGGTCTGGGTGATGGTATCGGTACCAGCACCACCATTGATGATGTCGTCTCCGGCACCGCCGTTGATGGCATCATTGCCACCGAGGCCGTTGAGCACATCATTGCCGCCATTGCCATTGAGGGTGTCGTTGCCACCCAAAGTAAAGAACCCGAAGTTCTGCGGATTGACGCCATCGGCGATATCGTCGCCCGCCGTGCCATCGAAGGTGTTGTTGAACAGCGGCGTGCCGTCCCAGTCCTCGCCGACAACCGCCGTCGCTTGCGACACCAGCACTTCGGGATTGCCCAGAGCGTCGGTGAAGCTGACCTGGACGCGGAGAATGTCTCCGACTTGGCCACCCAGTCCGAACAGGCCGTTATTGGGAGCAAATTGCGCCGACGTTCCCCCGACGACGGCGGAGATGTTCTGCCAGCTGGTGCCGCCATCGTCCGAGACCTGCCATTGATAGCTCAGCGCTCCCAGCCCGTTGGCATCTGCGATCGATGAGGTATCGACAGTGAGAACCTGACCTTCGGTCGGTGTCGTGTCGCTGATGACCGGCAAGCCCGTCGCCGGACTGTTGGGTGGCGGCAGCAACTGGTCGATGGTGAAGGTGCCGTCCGCAAATCGCAGTTGTTCGATGTTGAACAGGCGGTCGGTGCCTTCGGCTTCGAGGTTGCGGCCCGAGGCCGGATCGATGGCCCCTGCGGTCTGTTCCACGTGGTTGACGGTTATGCTGCCGTCGTCGTTGCGGGTGATCTCGTAGTTCTCGAGAACGTCCCAATAGACGGCCGTATCGATGTCGCCCTGCTGTCCGCCGTCGAGAATTTCCCGTTTGGCCTCCAGCTGCGAGGGACGGATCTCGCGGGAAAAGAGAAGGGATGCCAGCGTCTGCCCTTCAAAGAGCACATTGCCGGTCAGATCATGAACCTGACCCGTAAGCCGCGAAGCCGTTGCGAACTCGACGCCGTTTTCGTCGCTGATGGCGATCCGAACGCTGAGCCATTTATCGCCATCGATGATGTCGTTGCCGGCCATGCCGCGGATTTCATCCGAGCCACCACCGCCAAGCAGAATGTCCGAGCCGTCCGATGTGTCCATGACTGCGGTCTCATGGAGGCCGTTCGGGTCGATCACAGTGGGCACGGCCCCGTCATCGGCCTCTTCGTCGGTGGGTATGTCGAGATTGTGGGGGTTCCAGACCTCGAAGCGTTCGAGATGGGCGACAAGATCGGCCAGCCCGTCGATGAGGTGCAGGTTCTTTTCCAGCAATGCGTTAGAGAAGCTTTCGATCGGGGCGTCCGGGTCGACCTGGGCGGCATTGCCAAAGGCGTCATAAGCCCCGGTCACCACTTCGCGTCCGGTGAGCTTATCATCGTGGTCCCAGCCCGAAAGTCCTTCGACCAGATCGTAGCGATCGCGAAGGATGTTGTTCTGCTGGTTGACGAAGATCGACACGTTCATGTCCGCATCGGCGGCGTAGTTGTTGTCCTGGAACGTTGTCCAGTCGAAGCCCGCCATGCCGTTGCTGCGGTTGATGCCGATGCCCTGAACCATGATGTCGTCGCCGGATTCGGCATCGAAATCGGTATCGTTTTCGCCCGAGAGCATGATGTCGTGACCGATGACGCGCGAATTGAAGAACAGTTCGGAATTGTCCCCGGACAGGGTGTTCATATTGCCCTGACCTTCCATCCAGTCGCTGCCCTCGTTGCCAAAGATCACCCCGCCGCCGCCGGACGCGGAGCGGATGAAATCGTCGCCCTGGCCCCCAAAAATGGCCTTGTCTTCAGAGCCGCCGGAGAGAACGTCCTGGCCATCGCCGCCAAAGATCAGGTCGAGACCCATGCCGCCATTGATGACGTCATCGCCGCCTTCACCCTTGATCACATCGGCATCGCCGATATCGGTGCCGCTGTCAGTGATGATGTCGTCGCCGTCACCGCCATGGATGTGGTCGACGCCATATCCGCCCTCGATGGTGTCGTTTCCGCCTTCACCCCAGATGGTGTCGTCGCCGGCCCCGCCGATGATCGAATCGTCCTCATTGGTGCCGCCGATAACGACGTGTTCTCCGCCGGTGTACTGGATGAAGTCGATATCGCCGTCATTGTCGAGATCACGGCGAACGACCAGGGAATCGGTACCTGTAACGGCCGAGATGACGTCGGTTTCGCGCGTCGGATCGGCCGTGCCCAGCCCCTCGTTGTATTGCTTGGACTGGTCCATTTCGATGACGTAGTCGGCCGTCTGGAAGGCGGAGCCATTGATATGCAGGCCCGTATCTTCGGTGTCCGTGTTACGCCGGATCAGGTCGGCAAAACTGTCGCTTTCCAGTTCGGTCAGCAGATTGAGGCCCTGGGTGCGGCTGAGATAGTAGAAGCGGTCCCCGTTCTGCAGGTTCTGGATCTGCAGTTCGAACACGAACGTGAAGGTCGAGCCGAGCATTCCGCCAAACGGCATCAGCGCTTCGGCCAGGCCCCCGATCCAGAAATCGACGGCATTGAGGCCGGTTTCCTGGGTCGCCCATGCTCCCGTGGAATTGAGGAAGTCCAGCCGATCGGCCGGCGCGCCTTCTTCGCCGAACACCAGCGCCCATGCGGCATCACGCTTTTCCTCGGCCGTCGTCGCGTCAAGAATGGACGTATGGGTGCCGTATGCGGCGATGAAATTGACGATCGAGAGGGGATTCTTGATGTTCTGGGCATAGTCGGCCCAGCTTGAATAGGGCTTGAGATAGGAATCATTGGTCTGCGAATAGATCTGACGCCGCGCTTCATTGAGCGATGGAATGCCGGTTTCCCGTGCGCGGGCAATATTGAGTGCCGCGAGATCGAGTGGCAGGCCGACAAGATTGTTGCGCAGCGCGCCGGTCATGAATTCGTCGATTTCGTTGCCGGCCTGACGGGTCATACCCCGCAGGATCGCACCCGCAGCTTCTTCGGCGGAGGCTCCCGCTTCGGCAAAGGCCATCGGGTTGAGGAAGGCGTCGATCAGGCCCATCTCTTCGGGCGATGCGGCGCCACCGGCGAATTTGAGCATCTCGACGTTCTCTGCGAGCATCGAGTGGCCGAAACGGTAAACGACCTGGGCAAACTCCTCATAGATGGCCGCATCGATCTCGACGCTGTTGGAGAACACGAAGGGATCGATCTGCGGTGCGATCGCCCGGACGAACTCTTCAAACACAAGGTGCTGGTAGACCATTTCGGTCGAGAACCGCGAGGCCTGGAAAAGTCTCTCGCCATCCCAGACGAGCGACGAAAGATCGGCCGGAACTTCGGTAACTTCGACAAGTAGCCACTCGTTGAGGAAAGCAAGATCGCCTTCTGCAATCACGCTGGCCTTGATGGCATCGACCTGGCGATTGTGCTCGCCATGAAACATCGTGTGCACTGCAGTCAGCACGATGTTTTCATTGCCCCGCCCGTCGCCGACGATGAAATGCTTGTCGAGCAATTCGTCGTCATATGTGGCGTTGCCGCCAAACATGTTGGGAATGATCTCGTTGCCGATCTCATCATCGGGATCAGCTGTCTTGGTGCCGGTGACGGTGCCGCCAGCTCCCTGGCTGACCGTATAGGATCCCGGCACCGCATTGTGCGCGATGTCGTTGAGGAAGGCCCGTCCGGCGCTCAGGCTGTCCAGCGCGTCGATGGGTGCATCAAGATTGCCTTCGATCAGGCCGTTCGCCGTTACGATCTGGGGTAACCCGTTGGCCCCGCGCAGGAATTCACCATAGAGATCGGTGGCGAGCAGGGGAACGCTGTGAACGTTGAGGTCATCGAGCGCGATACCCAGCATTTCACGGGCCTGCTCCTTGATATCGGCCCAGGTCGGGGGTCCACCCGCTTCGCCCTCGAGCATGAGACCGGTTGCGACAGGCTTTCCATCGACCATGACATACTCGCGCAGGAAAACCTGGTGCGACGGGTTTGAGGTATAGACCTGATTGAGATCCGTCCATGGTGTGGTTTCGTTGCGGTGGTCGCGGACGTCATCCCCAGTGCCCACAACGCCATCGGCGCCCGGCTCGTTGGTGGCGCGGGTCAGAACCATGAAATTGGTAAAGCTTTCCGGATCGTAGAGCGGGTCATCGGGGTGCAGCGGAATGTAAACCGTGCCCGATCCGCCTTTGGCAGTGAGGTCGAGGCCATGGTCAAAGAACTGGCCGAATATCGTCATGAAGCCATTGAAGGAGGCTGTGTCGCCCAGGTCGGCGGCGATGTTCTTGATGAACACGTTGGCCTCATCCATGCTGACGCCGTGTTCGGTCAATTCGGCAATCGTGGCGGCATCGGCCGCATCGGCGGCGGCCTCGGCGGCTGCGGTTGCGGCTTCGCCAAGGGGAACAGCGTCGCGTGCGGCGGTTGCGGTCGCCACGGCTTCATCTGCCTGTTCGAGAGTCTCGGTGGCGGCCTGAAGCGCTGTATTGGCCAGATCGAGCTGCGCCTGGACCGATTGCGCATTGGCCTCGGCCAGATCCACATCCACCTCGAGCTGCTGAAGCTCTGTAAGTGCATCCTGCACCGCATTTACTGCCGCCGTGTGCTCGGCCTGTGCCGCAAGCAGGGCAGCATCGGCGTCCTCGTCGGCCTCGACAGCCAGTCCGTGGGCCAGGGCCGCATCTTCGCGGACGTCGACTGCCGCGGCATAGGCGTTGGCGTTGGCCACCGTGGGATCGGCCTGGAATGTCGCCAAGGCCGCAGCCTCGATCGCCTGGGCGGATGCAAGCTGCGCAGCAGCCAGCGTTACCGCGTCCTGGGTGGTCGCCGCCATTGTTTGGGCGGTCTGCATCGTAGCAAGCTTGGCGACCGCATCGGCTTGGGCCGAGGTCACCGTGGGAAGATGGGCGTCCCGCGCGGCGATGGTCGATGTCAGCGCGGCGCCGGCACCGTCGGCACCAGACTGCGCAGCGGCGTGATCTGCGACGGCCTGATCGTAAGCCGCCAGCGCGTCTGCCTGGGCCGTAATCGCGGCCGTGAGCGCCGCGTCTGCGGCATCGTACGCCGCTTGCGCATCGGCTTGCGCATCGCCGATGGAGGCGCGCAGCGCGAGGGCCTCGGCGCGCAGCGCCATGACCGAGTCGGTGATCTGCAGGGCCTCGGCCCCCGTGATGCCGACCGAGGCGAGAGCTGCGGTTATGGCGGCAGGGTTGTCGATCGATTGATCGGCAATGATATTGGAAATGACGCGCGGCTGACTGTCGTAAACCGAGCCGTCGAACTGCTCATAGCTGGTGGGCTGGCCGGTGCGCGGGTTGGCTTCGGCGGGATTGTAATCGGGTGTCAACAGCCGTGTCATGGCTTCGTCGCCCGCACCGAACTGAATCATGTCGGGCTGGAAATTGTTGAAGCTGCTATCAACCGTGCGGAGCCCGAAGGGCAGCAACGGGCTTGAGACCAGTTGCTCAAGGGCTTCGCGCGGATCGACACCTTGTTCGATCAGCGCCGAATGTTCTTCGGCGATCTTGATTTGTTTGAGAATGAAGTCGAGGTCGTTCCGATCGAGCTTAGCCATTTCAGTTCCCTGTCCTTTGTCGTGGTTGCACCACGCCCAAATTGTTCATCTTGGACTGGATGTTCGCTGAAATGGCGGCCTTAGGTAATGACAGATGGTCTGACGGAGTAGGGGGGCTTAGGTCCGAAATTATACTGGACCTTGGTCCAGCGTTCCAGGTTTCACTTGCGTTTTGTCAAGGAATGTTTGCCTGCGGTGGTAAAACTGAAGTAATTCTGTAGTTGGAGGATGTACCATTCAGACGGCATCGAGCGGCTTGACGGGAGTGAGGGAGGATTTGGAACACGCACAAACCGTGGCGAGACCGCCGGGCTCGTGGCACAGGCTTTGGCTCGGTTTGTGGGGCCGGCGCAGCCTGATTGAGCAGTTCAGCCTGGCGGGCGGCGCTGTGATGATTGTGGTCATGATCATCACTGGAACGGTCATAGCAAACTTCGTGCGCTCGAACGCGCTTTATCATCGGGCAGTGGCGACGGCTCTGTTCGTCGACAGTTCCATCGTCAGTCATCTGGGGGAGTTGCGGAGTGGGGGAGACATCACTGACGAGGCGCATGCCCAACTCGACAGTCTGTTCGATACGAGCGCATTTGCCGATCGGGTTCCTTATCTGGACATTTGGCGCGCCGACGGGACGGTGCTCTATTCCAATTCCGAAGGTCTGATCGGTGAGCAGTTCGAATTGCCGCCCGGCGCCGTGCGGGCCTTCAATGGCATGGTGGTCGCGCTTGAGACCGACCTTTCGGCACAAGAGCACGTCTCGCGTGGATTCCAGCGCACATATACTGAAATCTACACCCCGATACACGGTGCGGATGGAGAGATTATTGCCGTGTCGGAAATTCACGAAGCCTCGAGCGATATCGGGGAGACACTGGCCGCCGCTTCGATTCGCAGTTGGGCCGCGGTGGGCTTTGCCTGTCTTGCCTTCTATCTGGCGCTGTTCGCGCTGGTCTGGCGCGCTTCCCAAAGGCTCGAGCGGCAGGAAAAATCCCTGTCTGCGCAATTGGTGCAAACCCAGATTCTTGCCGACCGCAACCAGGCTCTGCGCGAACAGGCCCTTTCAGCCTCTCGTCTGCTGACCGAACACAATGACCATTTTCTCAGCGCGCTGGGAGCCGATCTTCACGATGGGCCCAGTCAGTTGATCAGCTACGCGGTTCTCAAGGTCGAAAAGGCCCGAAGGGCAAAAACTCGGGAGGCTCTGTATTCGGAGCTTGGTGAAATCGAAACCAATCTGACGTCGGCCCTCAACGATGTGCGCAATATCGCCCACGGTCTGGTCTTGCCCCAGATCGAGGAAGGGACATTGGCGGATGCGGTTGCTCACGCAATTCATATCCACAAGGACAGGACAAACATGACCGTAGAGGCCGATCTGGCATTGGGTGACGCACGGCCGGACCGGTCGAGCCGATCCAACCGGTCGATCAATATCTGTGTGTTTCGATTTGTTCAGGAGGGGCTCAACAATGCCTATCGTCACGGCGTCGGCGACAACGCGCGGGTAGAGGCAACCCTGGATGCCCGGGATATGTTGGATATCCGGGTGGTGTCTTATGGACGCAAGTCAACACCGGGGTCGGTTTCCCTGCCGGGGATCGGCCTCAAGGGGCTCAAGGCCCGGATCAACGCGCTTGGTGGCGAACTGCGCTTTTCGCGCCTGGACGAGGTCAGTGTGCTCGAGATGTCGATTGATTTGCGGGGACAGGCGGCTCATGTCTAAGCGGCGTATCGTCATTGTCGACGATCATCCGATCTTCCGGTCGGGATTGACACAGACACTCGAACTCGAGCCAGATTTCGATGTGGTCGCGCAAGGCGAAGACGGCACCGAGGCAGTTACGCTTGCTGGGCGCCATCGGCCCGATATGCTCCTGCTGGACGTGGCCATGATAACAGGTGGCGTAGATGCCATTGCCGACGTGCTTAAGGTCAGTCCCAACACGCTGGTTGTCATGCTAACGGCATCGGCAAGGGTCAATGACGTTTCCCGTTCGCTCGATCTGGGTGCCGTTAGCTATCTGCTCAAGGGCACCACGGCGAACGAGTTGCTCCATGCCATAAAGGAGATCTTTGACGGTCGCGTGCAGATATCGCCTCGGCTGCTTGGCGATCTCATGAGCCAGCAACAGATCCATGCCCTCTCGCCCGAGCAGGAGGCTATTGCCAAGCTGACCGATCAGGAGGCCCGGGTGCTCCGGCTCGTCAGCCAGGGCTTCAGCAACGCCGAGATCGGCAAGACCCTCGAGGTGCAGGAAAAGACGGTCAAGTTCCACCTCTCGAACATTTTTGACAAGCTGGAGGTACGCAATCGCGTGGAAGCGGCCCTGCTAGCCCAACGTGCATGGCGCGACACAGGCAGGTGAGGCGGGTCGTCCCACAGGATGTGTCAGTGGCTGATGGCGTAAACAGATAGCTGCAATCAGATTTCGAGATATTCAGGATATTGCTGGCCGACCCAATCAAGCATTGAAAGCGTTTTGGAGAGGTGTTCCCGCATGGCCTCGATGGCGGCCGCCGGGTCTTCGGCAGCAATGCCGTCGATGATTTTTTCATGCAGGGCGACGACACGTTCCATGCCGATATTGGGCAGATTGAGCATGCGCAGGCGGTCGAGATGGCCACTGTGGCGGCGCAGGATCGGCCAGAGTTCGAGGATATCGGCGTGACGGAAGATCGCGTGGTGGAACTCGCGGTCTGCGATCAGGAACGCAGCGTGTTCCTTCTGATTGGCTCTGTCGCGGACATCGGCATTGGCGGCGCGCAGGTCAGCAACGGCTGCTTTGTTTGCGGTTTCCGCGAGAACGCGCACATTAGTGTATCTGAAGCAAGTGCGTGCTGAATTTCTGTGCGGTAGCACCTTTGACAAGCAGAGAAGCGCTCTTATCGGCGTGAGGTGGCGGTAGGACGGTCGGCCTGTAGTCGGTCGACAATCATGTCGGCGATCGGCAAGGCCGATGTTGCGGCCGGGGAGGGCGCGTTGCAGACATGAAGCTGTCGTGGGCTGTCGAGAAAAAGAAAATCATGGATGAGCGTTCCGTCTGTCGCTACTGCTTGTGCCCGGATTCCCGCGCTCATCGGCTGCAGGTCGTCCAGATCAAGAGAGGGGCAGTATTTCTGGCAGGCGCGCAGATAGCGCGCCTTGGAAACCGAATCCATCATTTCGGCGACACCGGATTTCAGGTTTGCCCTGATTGAGCGCCAGAAGCCGGGAAAACTGGCATATGAAGCGATGTCACGGATCGAGACCGAAAATTTCGGATAGCCTTCGCGCGCAAATCCCAGCACGGCATTTGGGCCGACCGTGAGACGTCCATTGATCATCGGGGTAAGGTGGATGCCCAGAAACGGCAGGTCGGGATCGGGAACGGGGTAAATCATGGCGTGGCAAAGGTCGGAGCGCTCCTGACGGACTTTATAGTACTCGCCTCTGAACGGCACGATCTGGTGGGTCGGATTGAGCCCTGCCATTCTGGCAAGGCGATCCGATTGCAGGCCTGCGCAAGCGACCAACTTCTTCGCCCGAATTGTCCGGTCGTTGAGCTCCACCCGAACCGCATCGTCATCCTCTGATATGGCCATAACGGAGTTGTTGAGCAGGAGCGAGCCGCCCATTTTGACAAAGGCTTCGGCCAGCTTTCTCACCACCTCGAGATAGTCGACGATCGCCGCGGCGGGAACAAACAGGGCCTTTGTGCCCGCGATATGAGGTTCGCGCTCGGCGATGTCACCTGCCGATAGAGATTCAGTCACGATACCGTTCAGCTTGGCGCGGTGCCAAAGGGCATCGAGGCGCTGTTCTTCGAGAGAAGTTGTTGCGACAATCAGCTTGCCGCGCTCTTCGAATGCGATGCCGTGTTCACGGCAAAACGCTTTGGTCCGGCGCTCGCCTTCCGCACACAGTCTGGCTTTCAGACTCCCTGGCGCGTAGTAGATTCCGGAATGTATGACCCCGCTATTGTGTCCGGTCTGGTGCCGGCCGAGTTCGGCCTCCTTTTCCACAAGAACCACGCCCGCATCGGGAAAACGATCGGCCAGCGCATGGGCCGTTGCCACCCCCACAATGCCGCCACCAATGACGCAATAGTCATAGTCGATGCCCAAGAAGATCTCCGTGAAACTGGTCCCCGTGTCGGACCAGAATTATTGGAAAGCTCGCGTCACGCAACTCCCTGATGCCGCAGCAGCGGCGATCGGAGTGAATTGCCGGGGCCTTCTCCGAAGAGAGCGACCGCGTGTTCAATTGCTCTGACTGATCCGAAGCCCGCCATATCGGCAAAAAATCCTCGACGTATTTCAGGTGAGGACGCTTGCGTGCCCTATGCTGCGCCTTGGTGGCCGCGATCAAAGCCCCAACCAGATCGATGGCCTCACCTAACGCGCATCGAAACGCTCACCGGAGTCAGTGTCGAACAGATGGAGGTGAGCATAGGGCAGATGAAGTGTCGCTGTTGCCCCGGTGTGCCATCGACTGCCAACAGCCCTCACGGTAACCAGATCCTCCATCCCGCCCAGGGCCAAATAGACCAGTGATTCCTTGCCGAGTATTTCCACGGCCTCGACTCGGCCGTTCAGAGCCAGTCCTGCTTCGGTCTCGTCGTCGAGCAAGATGTCTTCAGGGCGGATGCCGATGGTGCAGCCCGATTGAGGGAGAAAATCGGGTAGTCGGAACCCTTGCGCGGCAAGCGCCGCCGAATTGAGCAGGTTCATGCCCGGTGAGCCGATGAAGCGCGCAACGAAGGTCGTGCGGGGCCGTTCATAGAGTTCGGTGGGTGTGCCGACCTGCTCGATGTTTCCCCCGTTCATGACAACGAGGCGATCGGCCAGGGTCATGGCCTCGAGCTGGTCGTGGGTGACGTAGATCGCCGTCGTATCGAGTGTTTTTTGCAACCGGCGGATTTCAACCCGCATCTGGCCGCGCAGCTTGGCGTCGAGATTGGAGAGGGGCTCGTCAAACAGGAAGGCGCGGGGCTTGCGAACAATGGCACGACCCATGGCGACGCGCTGGCGTTGCCCGCCGGATAGCGCTGCCGGGCGGCGCTCGAGATAGGGTTCGAGTTCGAGGATGCGGGCGGCCTCGGCCACGAGCGCCTGACGGTCCTGCTTGCCGACACCGCGGTTCTTCAATCCGTATTCGAGATTGCCGCGCACGCTCATATGCGGATAGAGCGCGTAATTCTGGAACACCATGGCAATGTCGCGGGCGGCAGGTTCGACCGTATTGACCACGCGCCCGTCAATGGCGATCGTCCCGCTGGTGATGGTTTCAAGACCGGCAATCATGCGCAGAAGTGTCGATTTTCCGCAGCCTGACGGGCCGACCAAAACCATGAGCTCCCCTGGCTCGACGGCAAGGTCGATGCCGTGCAGGGCCGTGACATTGCCCGAATAGACTTTCCGGGCCTGATTGATTGCAATGCTCGCCATTTTGCAGTTTCCGTCTTTAAAGGGTGGAGGGCGCCAGATCGGCGATGATCAGTGCAGCCAGATCCTGCGCGCCCACGGCCACGCCGGCAGCGCCAGCCGCAAGCAGCACTTCGCGCCGGTCGGGGCGCGGATCGTTGGGATCGACAAAACCGATGGCCTTGACCCCGGCGGCGCAGGCGGCCTGGATGCCGTGGTGGCTGTCATCGATCATGATCGAGCGTTCGGGGCGCGCGCCGAAGGTGGCGAGGCAATGAAGAACCAGATCAGGCGCCGGTTTGGGCCTGGCGACCATTTCGGCACTGAAGATATGAGGGGCAAAAATATCCCATAGCTCAAGCAGTCCGAGGCTCCTTTCGAGGCGTGCGATTGTGCTGTTCGAGGCAACGCATTTGGGGACATCGAGGGCCCGCAGCAGCGGCTCTATTCCGGCCATCGCCCGCAATTCCCGCGCAAACGCCGCGTACAGATCGGAATGCCAGCTCGAAAACAGGGTATCGAGCGCGCCGATGCCCGCCGCCTTGAAATGGAAGCGCAAATCGCTTTCGGACTTGCCGGTGAAGGTGCGATGGGCCTCTTCGGCGGTCATTGAAAGGCCGGCGGCGCTGAGGGACCGGGCCAGCGTGCGGCTGGCGATCGGCTCGCTGTCGATGAGCACGCCGTCGCAATCGAAAATGACGAGATCGAGTGGCCGGGTCATAGGCGGTTCACTCCCGCCATTCCGTCCAGCACGGCAAAGCTTTGAAAGATCGCAGCGCTGGCGTTGGGGTCCTTGCGATCGGACACCGCGATGAAATCGGCCTGCGCCAGTTTGGGTGAGAGCGAGAGAATGGAATAGCCATGCTCGCGGCTGCTGGCGAATTTGAGGTGCGGGTTTTCGGCCAGCGCCGTTGCAATGCTTGCTTCGGAAGGCCCATCGGAGGTGATCGACCCGGTCACAAATTCGGTGGCGAGGGTGGAGCTGTCAGGGTTTTCGAAATCCTCTTTGACGTCGGCGGCGTAAAACGCATGCAGATCGCCACCGATGACCAGCGGATTGGCCGCCCCCGAGGCGCGCACCGAGTCGAGAAGTCGGGTGCGGGCCGAGCGGTATCCGTCCCAGCCATCGAGATTATAGCCGGTTGCGTCTCCTGCCTTGGTGTCGCGTTCGGAGAGCAGCGTCTGCTGGGCGATGACCGTCCATTTGGCCCGCGAGGCCTCAAGGGTGGCATCGAACCATGCTTCCTGCGCGTCACCGAGCATGGTGCGCTCGGGCGCATCATCGGAGCCTTCAAGCGGTGCTGAGCGATATTGGCGGGTGTCGAGCATGGCGATATCGAGCAAGCGCCCGAACCCGTGCCGGCCATAGATTGTGAAATTGGAAAAGTCGCGGCCAGCAATGGGTGGAACGGGCATATGCTCGTACCAGGCCTGATACGCCGCAGCCCGCTGGCGCAGGAATTTTTCGCCTCCGATGACATTGGGGGCGTCGTCATCGGCGTAATTGTTGATGACCTCATGGTCGTCCCAGACGGCCAGCCAGGGGAAATTGGCGTGGGCGGCCTGCAAGTCGGGATCGGACTTGTACTGGGCGTGTCGGTCCCGGTATTCGTTTAGAAGGGTTGGCGGCCATCCATTGCCGTGCCGGCGCACGAGATGGCTGCCGTAGCTGACCTCGTAGATATAATCGCCCAGATGGACGACGAGATCGAGGTCGCGTTGGGCCATGTCGCGATAGGCGCTGTAATAGCCCTGCTCATATTGCTGGCACGACGCGAAGGCGAAGGTGAAACGGTCATTGGTCGCGTCGGCGGCGGGCGCAGTGCGGGTGCGCCCGACCCCGCTTTCGGCATTGCCGCAGCGGAAGCGATAGAAATACCAGCGGTCGGCCTCAAGTCCGGTCACTGCCACATGGACCGAATGCCCCCATTTCTGAACCGCCCGGTAGATGCCGGAGCGCACCGGCCGCGAAAACGATTCATCCTCGGCCACTTCCCAGAAAACATCCATGGGGGGGATGGCGACTTCAGGGATCGGCGCGAAGGGATCGGCAAGCGGGACCGCCTCGACCGGAAAAGCCAGCCGCGTCCAGAGGATGACGCCGTCGGGCGTCGGGCGGCCGGACGCCACGCCGAGCGTAAACGGATCGGTATCGAAAGTCTGCGCACGCGCGCTTCCAAGGCTGGGCCAAACAGCGGCGGCGGCCAGGCCGGTGCCGAGAAAAAGGCGGCGGTTCAATAAAGGCACGAAGGTCTCCACACAATTGCTGTCGGCGATCAGGCCGAAAGGGCAAGCCGGTCTCTGACGGACAGGGCGAGCACAGGATCGTCCGAGGTTAGATAGCCGGTGCGGCGCTCGAGCCAGAACCCGATATCCTCTTCGCTATTGGGCACCCAGGCGCCGAGTTGCTCGAGCGGCAATATGGCGAGAACCGCGTCCCAGTGTTCGGCGAGCAGGGATTTTTCGATGGCAATGATGTCGGCGCGATCTAGAGCCGCTCGCAGCGTTTGCTCGAGGCCGAGCGCTTGGGCCGATTTGTGGTTGACCGAACAGAGCCGCGGAATGGCTGGCGCGGCAGCCTTGCAGGCCTCCAGCACCTCGAGGTTGAAGCTGGTCATATGGCTCCTGCCGGCCAGTCCGAACCGGATGAGGGTTGCAGCCACCCGCTCGGGGAGACCGGGGTAGGGGGTGCCCGTTTCGTCGGATTTGAGCTCGACATGGAGATGGCAACTGCCTTCGGCGAGCACTTCGAGCACCTCGGCCAGGGTCGGCAGGGTGTCGGGGCTGTCCTTCAGGCGCAGCGCGCGGCGCTGTTCGGGGGTGACGAGCCGCACCGGACCGGTGCCCTCCGCCGTGCGGTCCAGCGTCGCGTCGTGGATCACCAGAAGTTCGCCGGCATCGGAGAGATGAACGTCGAATTCGACAGCGTCGACCCCTGTTCCGAGCACGTTGCGAAAGCCGGTCAGCGAATTTTCCGGCCAGAGATTGCGGCCACCGCGATGGCCTACGATCTGAGTCATTTTTGAGAACCTTTGGGTTGAGATTATTTTCCCGAATCCACCAGCCCTCTGGCGAACCAGCGCTGAAGAACGAGAATGACGACGGTGGGCGGGAGCATGACGACGAACGAGGCGGCCATTGCATAGCTCCACCAGGCAGCCGGATCGTTTGGTCCGGGCATCAGGCCTTTGAGGGCGATGATGACGGTCATCATGTCCTTTTGCGTCGTGAACAGCAGGGGCCAGAGATACTGGTTCCAGCCATAGACAAAGAGGATGATGGCCAGCGCGGCGATGTTGGGCAGCGAGAGAGGCAGTAGGATATCACGCAGGAATTTCATGGGCGTGGTACCGTCGAGCTTGGCGGCCTCGCACAGATCTTCGGGCACAGTCATGAAAAATTGCCGGAACAGGAACACCGCCGTTGCCGAGGCGATGAGCGGCAGGGTCAGGCCCGGATAGGTGTTGACCAGGTTCCAGTTAAAGCGCGCATCGATTGTGTATCCGGTCAGCATTTCGATCAGAAACGAGATGCCGGTGATGTCCATCAGCCAGCGGATCGGCCCGGCCACGTCGGCTACCGATTCATAGGTGGGCAGGATGCGCACCTCGACCGGCAGCATGAGCGACATGAAAATCAGCCAGAAGGCCGTCAGCCGGAAGGGAAACCGGAAATAGGTGATGGCAAAGCCGGCAAGGATCGAAAGGACGATCTTGCCCACCACGATGCCGCTGGTAACGATCAGCGTGTTGAGGAAAGACTGCCCGAAATCGGCAGTTTCCCAGGCAATCGCCAGATTTTCAAAAAACATCTCCCCCGGCACCATCGGCATGGGCACCTGCTGGATGGCCTGCCCGGTGTGCGAGCCCGCCACAAAGGCGAAATAAAGCGGCGCGCAAACTATGATCGCGCCGACGATCAGGATGATGTGGCAAACGACGGTGAGGATGGGACTACGCTCGATCATGGCTATACCTGGTAGTTGACCTTACGGTCCATGGCGCGGAACTGCAGCACGGTGAAGGTGACGGCGAGGATCATCAGGATGACCGACTGGGCGGCCGAAGAGCCCAGATTGAGCATGACGAAGCCGTCCTGATAGACCTTGTAGACCAGCGTTGTGGTCGAGCCTGCGGGGCCGCCGCTGGTCACCGCATCGATGATCGGGAAGGTGTCGAACAGACCGTAGACCATGTTGATGATGAACAGATACATGATCGTGGGCGTGATGAGGGGCAGCGAGATCGTGAAGAACCGCTTGAGTTGGCCGGCGCCGTCAATGGCGGCTGCCTCGCGCAGGGATTGCGGCACGGCCAGCATGGCCGCCACGAGGAATATGTAATCGTAACAGATATGCTTCCAGACCGCCGAAATGGTGATCAGGATGAGCGCGTCGCTCGAGCGCAGGTTCGGGTCCCAGGGCAGGCCCATGGCGTGGAT
Source organism: Pelagibacterium sp. (assembly GCA_002723255.1). Lineage (GTDB taxonomy): Bacteria > Pseudomonadota > Alphaproteobacteria > Rhizobiales > Devosiaceae > Pelagibacterium > Pelagibacterium nitratireducens. The sequence continues at coordinate 96,012 of PBNW01000013.1, forward strand.
GCCCATGGCGACGGGGCCGACGGTCGGGTTGAACAGATAGGCCCAGATGGCGCCCGAGATCACCGGCGCGATGGCGTAGGGCAGTAACAGGATGCTGCGATAGGCGAAGCGGCCGCGAATGATGTGGTCGGTGGCGAACGCCAATGCGCCGGCCAGTGCAAGCGTTGCGATGTTCTGGACGATGGTGAACCAGAAGGTCAGCCAGGCGCTATTCCGGTAGGATTCGCTCGCGAACAGCTCGGTAAAATTGCGCCAGCCGACAAACAGCGATTTGCCGCCAAACGGGTCGACCTGGACGAAAGCGAGTGAGAGTGCTTTCCAGGAGGGAATGAAAAAGAAGAACAAAAGGATGATCAGTTGCGGCGAGAGCAGCGCCGCAGCGATCCAGTGGTTCTTGAAGTGCGCGCGCTTGAGGCCGTCTTCGCTGGACCGCGTGAGCCTTTCGAACAGGCGGCGACCGTCGAAGAGAGGGGGGCCTTTCGGCACCCCTGCAGGGATGAGGACGTCAGCTGCCGGCATGGAGCTGCTCGAACTGGCGCAGGATTTCGTTGCCACGGGCAACCGAGCTGTCCAGCGCGTCTTGTGCAGACTTCTGGTCGGTCCAGACCGCTTCGAGTTCCTCGAGCAGCACGGCCCACCATTGATTGGAATTGCCAAACCGCATGCCGCGCGAGTTTTCGGTCGGTTCGTGACGGGTGAGCTGGAGCAACGCGATTTCGCGGGTCGGATATTCCTCGAAAAAGCCCTGATCGGCCATCAGCTCGTAGGCCGCGTTGGTGACTGGGACATAGCCGGTCTGTTCGCTCCACCAGGCCTGGGTTTCGGGCTGGGCAACGAAGTCGATGAAGGCTGCAGCTGCTGCATATTCTTCGTCTGCCTTGCCTTGGAGAACCCAGAGGGCCGCGCCGCCGATGTTGGAATTGTGCGGTTCGACGCCAGCTTCGTGCGGCTGAAGGGTGGCGCTCCAGTTGAACTGGGCTTCGGCCTCGACGCCGGCATGGGAAGCGGTGGAGGCCGACCATGTCGAGCAGGTGCCCGAATTGAACAGCTGGGCGGGCGACATGCCATTGCCCGAGAGCTGGATGATCCCGTCATCGATCCAGCGCTTGAGGCCCTCGACCTGCTGGACCACCGGGGTGGTGTTATAGACATATTCGGTGCCAAGCCCGTCAAAGCCGTTGGCTTCGGTCCCGAAGGGGTAGTCGTTGATTGTCGAATAGCCTTCGAGCAGGCTCCAGGGGAAATCTGAGTTCAGCACCATGCCGCATTCGGAAATGCCCTGGTCCTTAATCGCGTAGAGCTGTTCTTCGAATTCATCCCAGGTTTCGGCCGGCTTGTCGAACCCGGCTGCCTCGAAATGATCGGCATTGAACCACATGATGCCGGTCGAGGAGTTGAACGGCAGCGCGGCTGGCGCGCCATCGACCACGTAGAAATCGGCGACCGGGGCAATAAAATCGCTCCAGTCGGTATCATAGCCCTGCTCGGCCATAAGCTGGTTCACCGGAACCGCGGCGTCCGAATAGAGCATCGTGAGAAAGCTGCGTTCGGTGGCCTGGATGATGGTGGGATGCTGGCCAACGCGATAGGCAGCGATCATGGCGGCGAAGGTTTCTTCGTAATTGCCCTTGCGGACACCGACGACTTCAAAATCGTCCTGAGTGGTGTTGAAGTCGGCGATCATGTCCTGAATGGCCTCTTCGATGCGGCCGCCATTGGCGTACCACCATTCGATGGTCGTCTTGTCCTGGGCCAGTGCGGGCAGCGCCATCACGGCAAGCGATCCCGCGAGGGCCGTCAGAGCGGCGCCCTTGAAAATCGTGTTCATCGTCCTTGTCCTTGTTTCGATCCGTCCCTGAATGAAACGGGTTGAATTTTTCGCCGTTCACGGCAATTGAACTCATGCCGCCTTGCGGTCGCTCGATACCGTTACGTTACATATGTTACGGTCGCGTGACATATGTAACAAAGAGGGATGACGATGCAGGACGAGAGCGAAGATCTCATGGTTCAGGCGGCGTGGTATTACCATGTCGAGGGAATGACCCAGGCGGGCATCGCCGAGCGGCTGAATCTGACGCGCAGGCGCGTCAACGAAATGCTGGCGCAGGCGCACGAGACGGGCCTGGTCTCTGTGCATTTCAACTCTCCGCTCAGCCTGTGCGCCGAACTCGAAGCGCGGCTGTGCAACCGGTTCGGGCTGGAGGCCGCGGTCGTTGTGCCCACCCCGTCCGAACCGACGCTCGTGCACAAGGTTTTGGGCAAGGCAACTGCCGACTATCTCACGCGGCTGATCAATGCCCGCAAACCGCACGCCATTGGCCTTGGCTGGGGGACCACCCTTCGCGAGACCATAATGTCGGCCCGGCCGCAGAACTTCGAAGGCCTCGAAGTCTATTCGATAATGGGCGGGTTGACCCACGGCACCGAGATCAACACCTTTGAGATCGTGCGCAGCTTTGCCGAACGTTTTGGAGCCAGCGGCAATTACCTGGTCGCCCCGATCTATATGGACAGCGCCGAGGCGCGCGAGGCCATCGTTGCCCAGAGCAGCTTCCGCAAGGCTCTCCAGGCAATCTGCAATGCCGATGTGGGACTGGTCAGCGTCGGTGATGTTTCGGACAAGTCGCTACAGGTCCGTTACGGCCTTCCCGACGGTGTCAGCCCCCATGATCTGGTGAGCTCCGGCGCCGTAGGCGATGTTATCGGCCGCTATGTCGATAGCGAAGGGCGGCAGATCGACCACCCGCTCAACCATCAGGTCATGTCACCGGAACTCGACGATTTCAGGAAAATCCCCACCCGCATCGTCGCCTCGGGCGGGCAGCATAAGCACGCCATCATGCGCGCGGTCGTTGCCGCCGGGCATGTCAATGTCGTAATCACAGATGCAGCCTGCGCAACTCACCTTCTTGATGATCGGGCAGAAGTCTGACGGATCCGGAGGACGCGCAGTCGACAAAAGCGCCTCGGCCCGTTCCCGCCTGCACAATCAGAGTTATGGCCAACTCTGCACGAGTTGCAGCGAGGTCGCGGGGCGCGGCAGCAGCTATTCCCATGGCCAAACCGGTGGAAAATCACGCGATTCGGCCAGCGAGAGTTGGCGCTAACTTGTTGGGAACGTTTAGTTTTCTGGAAAGTTTTGGCTGGGGAACCTGGATTATCAGCGGTGCCTTCTATGGCGGACGTTAAGTCGTTGAATGCAGATATTTTTATTGCTTTTCAGGTGGTTGGCGATAAGGGAGGTGCTACGATTGACTGCTACGATTGAGCTATCCGATGGCTATGCCCAACAATCTAATAAGGCGCAATGGGACCTACTACGCGCGTATTTACATTCCGCAGGATCTGCAGGCTGCGTTCGGT